>DATEKT010000016.1:0-17460 GCA_035277305.1 Steroidobacteraceae bacterium
TCTCTTCCTTCTTACATCCTGTTAATCCTGTTCATCCTGTCAAAATCTTCCGGCTCTTCCGGGACCGCCACACGCCATCCGCGGCGTACAGCGCCAGCGCGGCCCAAATCAGGATGAAGCCGGCGACCCGCGGGCCGCTGAACGGCTCGCCGAACGCAAACACCGCCAGGATCAGCTGGATGCTGGGACCGATGTATTGCAGCAGGCCGACGGTCGAGTACGGAATGCGACGGGCGCCGAAGGCGAACAGCACCAGCGGAATCGCCGTGACCGGGCCGCCGATGATCAGCAGCAGGTTCAGCCCGACGCCGCCGGTCATCATGACGCCGGTGCCGGCGAGCTCGCACCACACGATGTACGCGATGCCGAGCGGCGCGAGCAGCAGCGTCTCGCTGGCGAAGCCGGCGAGCGCGTCGACGCTGATGACCTTGCGGACCAGGCCGTACAAGCCGAACGAGAACGCCAGCGTCAGCGAGATCCAGGGCGGATGCCCGGCCGTCCAGGTCAGCCACGCGACACCGGCCGCGGCGATCGTCACCGCTGTCCACTGTGCGGCATTGAGCCGCTCCGACAGCAGCAGCACGCCGAGCAGCACGTTGACGAGCGGATTGATGAAGTAGCCGAGGCTGGTCTCCACGACGCGATTGGCGGCGATGCCATAAACATATGTCAGCCAGTTGACGCTGATGAGCGTCGCGCTCGCGCACAGCCGCCAGCGGGTCTTCGGGTCGCTCAGGGCTGCACGCACGTGGCCGACTTCGCCACGCAGTTGCAGCCACAGGAATGCGAACAGACAACCCCACACCAGGCGGTACGCCGTGATCTGCACCACCGGGACGGCATGCAGCAGTTTCAAATAGAGCGGCAGCAATCCCCAGATGAAGAAAGCCGACGCGGCGGCGGCGAGGCCGCGCGGATCGGTGCGCGCCGGGATGACGGAGGGTGTCGACGCCTGGGCGGTGTCGTTCATGGTGCAGGCAAACTGAGGTGGGCGCGCATGGTTGCACACGCGCGGATCTCAGTCCAAGCTGCCTGCATGTCATCCGTGCTGGATTTATCGCGCCGGCTGCTCGCGTTGTCGCAGACTGGACTGCACTTCACCACCGAGGAGTACGACCGCGAGCGCTATCGCGAGATCGGCGACATCGCCGCCCGCCTGCTCGAGGCGAACACTGCAGTCGGCGCCGAGGCCGTGCGCCAGACGTGGTTCGTCGAGGACGGCTACGCCACGCCGAAGATGGACGTGCGCGGCGCGGTCTTCCGCGACGATCGCGTTCTGCTGGTACGCGAGCGCGTCGACGGCAAGTGGACGCTGCCGGGCGGCTGGGCCGACGTCAACGACACGCCGAGCTCGGCGATCCTGAAGGAGATCGAGCAGGAGTCCGGCTTCACCGCGCGCGTCGCCAGGCTCTGCGCCGTGTACGACCGCAACAAGCACAATCATCCGAAGTACTTGTTTCATTCCTGGAAGATGTTCTTCCTGTGCGAGATCACCGGCGGCGATGCGCGCACCAGCTACGAGACGACCGCCGTCGAGTTCTTCCCGGTGGATCAGCTGCCGGAGCTGTCCACGGGGCGCTCGAACGCCGAACAGATCCGCCGGATGTACGAGTACCACGAGCACCCCGACTGGCCGACCGAGTTCGATTGAATGTCCGAACAGACTCCCGCGCCCGAGTGGTTCACCCGGGCGATCGCCGCGCCCGCCGAATCCCGCTTCACTGAAGTCGACGGCGCGCGGATCCACTACCTGTCGTGGAATGCGGCCGACACGCACAAGCCGGCGCTGCTGTTCGCGCACGGCTTTCGCGCGCACGCACGCTGGTGGAGTTTCATCGCGCCGTTCTTTCTCAGCCGCTTCCGCGTCGTCTCGATGGACTTCGCCGGGATGGGCGACAGCGGCAACCGCGCCGAGTACACGCCGATCAGCTTCGCGCACGATATCGTCGGCGTGCTCGATCACGCGGGCTTCGACCAGGCGACGTTGATCGGTCACAGCTTCGGCGGCGGCCGCGTGGCGCGCGCCAGCGCGGAGTTTCCGGAGCGGGTCACGCGCGCAATCATCATCGACAGCCACATGCGCCTGACCGAAGAGAAGCGCTCGACGCGCCCGTTCGAGATCGGCCCAAGGCGCGTCTACCCGACATTCGAAGCCGCGCGCGCGCGCTTCCGGCTGGTGCCGCCGGAAAACCGCACCGCGCCTTTCATTCTCGATTACGTCGCACGCCACTCCTTGAAGGAAACCGAAGGCGGCTGGACCTGGAAGTTCGACGACCGCCTGATCCCGAAGCACGACGACGCGAAGGCGACCGACATCCTCGCAAAGATCCAGGCGCCGGTGACGCTGATCTACGGCGACGCGAGCGCGATCGTGTCGCGCAACCATGCGCACGAGATCGTGAGTCACATCCGGAACGGGCACGGGCCGATCGCGATTCCGGAATCGCATCATCATGTGTTGCTGGATCAGCCGCTGTCGCTCGTGTCGGCGCTGCGCGGGGTGTTGTACTGATTGTCAGGCTAAAGCCTGACTCTTCATCTCTCCGTCGCGTATTCCAGATCCGCGCTCTGCTCTTCTCCCGCTTCCGTCTTGAACACCCACTTGTCGCTGATCGTGTAGCGGAGCTTCAGCGTATTGATCGACTCCGTCAGCGAGATGCCGTAGCTCACGAACAGCCGCGGCGACAGGAACTTCCCAAGCACGAGAGCTGTGTTCGCCTGCCCCGCGCTGTCGACCGTGCTTTCCACGCCCACTTCCTCCAGACCGATGCGGCGGCCCAGCTGCGAGGCGAGGAAGCCGCCGCCCTGCATCGCGAGCGAGTCGCGAGCCGAGTTGACGCTGGAGGTGTCGCTGCCCGTCATCGAGTCGATCGTCTTGCCCGTGAGCAGGTATGACACGATCTGCGACTGCGGCATCGAGGGATCGGAGAAGAACGTCAGGCGCGGCTCCTGCAGAGTGCCGCGCACGTTGAGACCCACCGTCGTGGTTTCGATGCGGCGGCGCGCTTCGATGTCGAGGCCCGGATCGTCGAGCGGCGAGGCGTCGAACAGCAGCCGGCCGCGATTGATCTCGAGTTTCTGGCCGAGCGCTTCGTAACGGCCTTCGTCGACGCTGAGCTCGCCGCGCCCGATCGGCGTCTCGCCGGTCTGCGTCGTGGTGCCGACGCCGCCGAGGATGCGTCCCTGCAACCCGAAGGCGTCGACGCGCACGTCGTCGCCCATGTCGATGCGGATCTCGCTGTGCACGACGAAACGGCCCGCGAGCTCGGCCGGATGCTCGCCGACGTAGCGCGCATCGTCCGAGACCTTCACTGCGCCCGTGAGCTGCGCGGGCTGCACGCGCGCGCTCGGGATCTTCACATCGCCTGCGGCATTGATGCGCTTGCCATCGACCTCGAAGTGCAGATCGGGCGAGGCGACGACGCGATACTCGGGCAGGTCGGCCACCAGCAAGTTCTCGCCGCGCAGGCGCAGCGCGCCTTTGGATACGCCGCCCTGCCAGTTGAAGTGTCCGTCGGCTTCGAGCTGGCCCTCGCCGGCGCGCGCCTGGCCGCGGAAGCTCAGTCCCGTATTCGCGAGGTCCGCGACTACCCCGAGCTCGCGCAACGCCAGGTTGACGCGATACGAATCGAATTCGCCGTTCGCCAGCTCGATGCGCCCGTTGAGCTCGGGCAGCGCCAGCGTGCCACCGATCGTCGCGTTCGCGGTCAGCAGACCGGCGGCGTGATCGATCTCCGGGAACACCAGCGGCAGGATGTTTGCGTCCGCGGCGCGTGCGCGCATGTCGCCGGTCAGCGGCAGATTCAGAATGTCGTTGCGTCCGTCGCGCTGCAGGCGCGCGCTCGCATACAAGAAGGTGTCGGTGAAGGCCTGGATACCGAACGAGAACTCGATGCGCTCGGGTTTGGCCGTCGCCGCGAGACCGCCGGTGCCGAGGTTCAGCGTCTGCGGCTCCGCGCCGGGCGGTCGATAGATGATCGCTGCGTCGATGATGCGGGCGCCCGCTTCGCCCTGCCAGGGTTGCCCCGCCGCGCCGAACGCATGCACGCGGCCTTCGATGCGTCCGGCAATCTCCGCTTCGGGGCCGCTCGGCGGCAGCACCGAGGCGAGCGGAATCTCGTAACCGGAGACGGTCGCCTGCCACGCGCCGCCGCGCTGCCACTTGCCTTCGGCGCACATCCGGCCGGCGCCGATCACGAGACAGAAGTTATCGAGTTGCGCGCGGTCGCGCGAGGCGAGCACCGACGCGGGCTCTGGAATCTTGAGCTGCTGGTTCGGCGCACCTGTGGTCAGCTCGGTCGTAGTGACCGTTGCGGTCCACACTGCCTTCTCGTAGCGGCCCGCAACGTCCATGAGCGCGTGCGGCGGAGCCTGTTGCGGCTGCGGCGGGAAACCGGTCACGTCGAGTGAGATCCGATGATCGCTTGCGACGCCGGTGCCGGTCACTTGCAGCTTGTCGACCAACGGCTCGCCGCGGCCGAGCTTGTGCGCCTCGACGGACAATCGCGAAGGACTGCCGCCGGCCGCATCGACGTCGGCATCGATGTTCAGCTGTCGCGCGAGCCAGCCCGCGTAGCGCAGATTCTCCGCGTGCAACTGCCCGACCACGTGCGGCGATGCAAGCTTGCCGCTCGCCGAGCCGCTGGACTCGAACGAGCCGCCGGCATCCGGGAGCAGACGGTCGAGCGCCGGCGCCCGGACCGACCAGCGTGCATCGATCGTATCGCGCAGCGTGCCATCGAACGTCGCACGCGCGCCGCCGAATGAGAGTCTCGCGTCGCTGACCTGCCACGACTTGCCATCACGTTGCACTGTGCCGCGCGCACGCACAGGCTCGTTACGCAGCGTGCCGCGCAGATTCGACAGCGCGAGACGGAAGCTCGCCTTCTTGTCGAAGCCTTTGCCTTCCGCCTGCGCGCGTACGTCGATGCGTCCCGGAAATTCCTCGTGCAGCTCGACAGGATTGATGTCGTCGGCGCGCAGGGCGAGGTTCCACGCGCGCGGTTGCGCAAACTGCAACTGCCCGCTTCCGGTAACGCTGCCGTCGAACGCTTTGATGTCGTATTGCCGGACGGTGAGCTCTTCCTTCGACAGCACGCCGCTCGCCGAACCCTGCGCAGGCGGCAGGTCCGGGCCGTCGATCTGCGCAGTCGTCGTGAAATCGTAGGGCAGGGGTCCGCGCAGCGTTCCTTCGCCGGTTGCGCTCGTCACGACTGCTTTGCCATGCAGCGGCCATTGCAGGTTCTGCCACTGCGCCGCGACGTCCAGCGTCGGAGCATCGCCGTCGAATGCGATGGTGCCTCTCGCGTGCATCTTCGCCGGACTGTCGTTGAGGGCGATCTGTGATGACTCGATCGTCAGCACGCGCTTCGCGAAGGTGCCGCTCGCGTCGATCGTCAGATCCTTGCTGTCGAACTCGGGGACGCCGACGTTGCCGGCGACGTTGATGCCTTCCGCGTTGGCCGCCACGTCGAGCGAAACGTTACGCAGCGAGAGCGGCGGCTTTTCCAGGAACGCGTCCAGTGCGAACGTCGCGGCGTCGACGTGGCCGGCGATGTTCCACTGGTCGTTCGGATGAGTGTAGACAGCTGTGGCCGAAGCCTTCTGCGGCTGCAAAAGTTGCGCCGTGAATTCGAGCCGGTCGAACGTGCCGTTGGCTTTGGCATCGAGCGACAGCACGGTTCCGTTGCTCATTCGCAGGTGACCGGTCGCTGTCCCGGTCATGGCAAATGGCCGGCCCGCGCGCAGCGTCACCTCACCGGCAGCGTCGAACGGTTGACCATTGAACTGACCGCCTTCGGCCCGGCCATCGCGAACGCGCAGCGTGCTCGCGGTGATCGTCCCGCGACCGAGCGCGCGGTTTGCTTCGATCACGAGTCCGTTCGTGTGCTCGTAGCGAGCATGCCCGATGTCGACATGGCGAGCGTCCACGCGCAGGAATCGAGGCAGAAAGTGCGGCGGCCGCGTGCTGGGCGGCGAGTGGTCTTCGCGCAGCGCGACGACAGCGTCGCCGATGGTGACGGATGAAGCCTGCAGCGTCTGGATCAGCAGTCCGCGCAGCTCGGTCTCGATCACGATGTCGCGTGCGACGACGTGGACGCGCGGATGATCCAGCTCGAACTGCCCGACCCGCAGCGGTCCCGAGATCGTGCCGCTCACGTCGGTGATGTGCACGCCGTATCGCTCCAGCCGCCACAGCTGACCGACGACCAGCGACAGGCCGGCCGGCGTGTACAGCACGACGCCGACCAGCGCGAAGGGCAGCAGGATCACCAGCAGGATCGCAGCGATGAGCAGGCGACGACGCATTCAGAATTGCGTCGAGATGTAGAGGTGGAAACGCGGGTTGCGCCCCGACTCGGACAGCGGCTGCGCGACGTCCAGGCCGAAGCTGGCGACGGCGATGCTGTAGCGCACGCCGATGCCGGCCGAGTATTCGAGCTGCGGATCCTTGAAGTCGTCGAAGGCATTGCCGATGTCATAGAACGCGGCGACGCCGAAATTGCGCGGCAGATCGCGCGTGACTTCGATCGTGCCCGTCGCCAGGTGCTTGCCGCCGATGGTCTTCCCGGTGATTTCGTCGCGCGGCGCCAGCTCGTTGAGCGCAAAGCCGCGCACGCTGCGGTCGCCGCCGGCGAAGAAGCGCTGCGAGGCCGGCAGGTCGGTGACCTGTGCATCGGCATTCGATTCGATGCGCGTTGCGCCGAGCTCGGTGCGCAGGTCGAGGTGCCAGCGCGGCGCGAAGTCGAAAATGCGCTCGCCCTGGAAACGGAACTGCACGAAGGACGCGTCGGAGCCGAGCGTGGTCGGCGAACCGCGCAACTCGAAGTACAGGCGGTACGGCCGCGCTTTGCCGCCCGTGATGTAGCTGGGCAGCGTGGAGTAGCTGATGCCCGGGAATACATAGAATGCGGTGTTGCTCTTGAGCACGCCGGTCTCGTCGGGCTCGGTCGTGGTCTCGTTCGACAAGCGCACGAACAGCACGCGCTGCCAACGTCCGAGCACCTGGGTCAGGCCCGCGCCGACTTCGGCGCGCTCGCTGTCGATGCCGCCGATCTCTTCCTTGACGACGTTGCCCGTGAATTCCAGCTTCTCGAGCGCGACGTCCATGACGGGAATGACGTAGCGCGCGCCGAGCTCCTTGATGATCGAAGAGCCCAGCAGCTCCACCTTGAGGCGGTGGCCGGCGTCGTTCACGCGGCGGTTGTCCCAGGTGAACTTGCCGCGCACCTCGGTGTCGGTGCCGTACCCCAGGCTGGTTGCGAAACGATGACGGCGGTTCGGTTCCGCGCTCACCGTGACCGGCACCGTCAGCGCTTCGCGGTCGACCGTGCCCGTCTCGATGTTGACCGCGGAAAAATACTGGCTGTCGTCGAGGACGTACTGCGTGCGCAGGAGCGAATCGAGCGTGTACGGGTCGCCCGCCTGCATGCGCAGCAGCCGGCGCATCGAGTCGTCGTTGATCACGTCCTGCGCGATCGTGATCTCGCCGTAGCTGTAGCGCTTGCCCGTATCCATCTCGATCGTGGCGGTCGCGCGCCGCTCCAGCCGATCGATGATCAGATCGTTCTTCGTCAGATGCGCGTCGAGATAGCCGTCGTTCTTCGCGGCTCGCAGCAGCGCGCCTTTCACGCGGTCGTACGTGCCGTGATTGAGGCGCAATCCAGGTTTCAGGTCCTGCGCTTCGATGACCTCCTGGATGGCGCGCGCGCCGGCACCGTCGCCCGTCACGTTGACAGTGACTTCCGACAGGCGCACCGGCCGTCCGGGTGTCACGTGGATGGTCACGCGCCAGCCATCGCCTTCCTGCACGGTTTCGTATGTGACCTCGGGCTCGTAGTAGCCCAGCGGCTCGAGCGCCGCGCGCGTCTCGGTGACGATGCGCCGTTGCAGGCGCGACATGATCTCCGGCGTCACGTCGTCGCGGTCGGCGTAGCGCGTCAGGCTGAGGAAAGCGCGGACGTTGGCGGCGACCTGCTCGGTCGCTTCGGGAATGTCGATCGCGATCTTCGCCTGCGCCGCCAGCGGCAACAGCAGCGCGATCATCAGCGCGATCATCAGAAGAGGGCTGCGGGGCATGGCGAGCGACCCTTCTCCCTGCGCGCTATTCCGGCGATGAGTCGAACGAGGGGTCGGTCGCGACCGGCTCGGCGGGATCGTTCGCTTCGAACCACACTTCCGGCACTTCCACGCTCCTGAACTCGAAGCGCGAGGTGCCGCTCTGCACGCCGGCGGCGTCGAAGCGGCGCTCCTGCAGGATCGTCGTGCCGTTGCGCTCGACCAGCAGGACGCTGGAGCAGCGCGTGCCGTAGCGTTCGTTGACGATGAACGGTGAGGAGACGACGCGCTCCCAGTCCGGCGGCAGCCCGGTCTCGGGCAGGTGATCGTCTTTGGCTGGCTCGCGATCGCCGAGGATCGTGAACAGGTCTTCCGGCGCGACGTCCGGCGCGGTCAGCAGCTCCTCGAAGCGCTGGCGTGTGCGGGCCAGCTTCGGCCACGGCGTGTCGAGCAGGTGATTGCTCAGCCCGTACACGCCCGGCGCCAGAGCGGCGGGCGCATTCGGCCCGCGATTGGAAAAGTAGTACAGCGCCCGCGCGCCGCCGACCAGCAGGTTGAACCCGGAGTAGCGCGGGGCGGCGCCCCGCAGGTCGTCGAGAAATTCCTTCGGCGAGGTCGCGCCGGTCAGGAATCGCGGGACCAGCTGCCCGCGCGAGGGCGCACCCTCGATCGGCGCTTGCAGGTCGCGATAGTTGGTGACGACGCCGAAACGCCCGGAGCGCGCGACCCCGAGCCAGGTGCCGCCCGCCTTCAGGTCGCGCCCGCCAAGAATGCGCGGATCGTCCTGCCACCAGCCGAGCGGCGCGGCGGGACGCTCGTGGAACTCATCGCGATTGCCCGCGAGGATCAGCCGATAGCGCGGGTGGTGTTTCCAGGCGAGAACGAGCAGGCACATGGGCGGGGATTGTAGAGCACGGCGGAGAGACTGAAATGCACTCCGCGCACTGAATGAGCGCTGAAGGAAGGCTCAGCCCTGCTTCACCTTCTCGGCGCCTGCCACATCTTTACCCCCGGCTCGTCCCGCAGCGGGGTGACGGCGGCGCTGTCATACCAGTCTTCGATCAGGCGGAACGAGATCGAGTGCGTGGTCGGCAGCGCGATCTCGCCGGCGGCGAGCTGTGCGCGGGTGAACCAGCCGGCGTCTTCCAGCTCCTGGTCGCTCAGGTCGATCTCGGTCCGCGCGGCGTGGGCGGTGAAGCCGAGCATCAGCGAGGACGGAAACGGCCAGGGCTGCGAGGAGTGATAGATGGCTTCGTCGACGACCACGCCCGTTTCTTCGCGCACCTCGCGCGCGACTGCGTCCTCGAGGCTCTCGCCCGGCTCGACGAATCCGGCGATCGTCGAATAGCGTCCCGCCGGCCACGCCGGCTGGCGGCCCAGCAAGGCCCGCTCGCCATCGGTGACCAGCACGATGACGGCGGGGTCGAGTCGCGGGAATTGCTGGTGCGCGCAGGTGGGATTCGAGCATTGCATGACGTGACCGCCCTGTACTGCGTGCATCGGGTGCGCGCACCGACCGCAAAAGCGGTTGTGCGATTGCCAATGCACCATCGCGCGGGCATACGCGAGCAAGCCGGCTTCTTCGGCCGACAACTCGCCCGCGATCAACCGCAGATCGTGCAGCTCCGTGCCGCTCGCGAGCGCCGGCGGTGTTTCGCCCGTGACGCTGACCGCGAACACGACGTGCTCGTGAAACTCGCCGAGCAGAATGAAGCCGCCGCTCGTGTCGACGCCGGCAAGCGCGTGCGTGCCGGTCGCGAAGTACGCGGCGGCGTGTCCGTCCGGCGACGTCACGATCGCGCTGCGCGCCTGCCACACCGGCACGAACCACGTCGCGGGATCCGCGAGCGCGGCGCGCAGACGCTCTTCGTCCTTGCGCCAGTGCGCGGCGCGTTCGAGATACGGTCCGGACAGCACGTTGGGATGAGAGCGCGGCAACGCCATGCGCGCGATTGTATCAGCGTCGTTCCGTGCGCGTTCGCTTGAGCGTGCACACCGGGCACGTGCGGCGACACAGGTTCACGCGATCGCGCAGGTACTGGCTGTCGCAATGCCGGCAGCGAACCGCGTGCAAGTCGGCGTTGCGCGACAGCAGCTGCAGGAGAAACCACGCGTGCTCGAACGAGATGTCCGCGTTGCGCAGCAACTGCCGATGCGTTTCATATGCGTCGCAGAACACGCGGCCGAATTCGATCGAGCCCGGTTGCAGCTGCGCCTGCGTGCGCAACAAACCGAAAGTGCCGAACACGCTCGCGAGCATCGAGGACTCGAGCTGCGCGCGCACGTTGCGCACGAAGAATGCAACCTGTCGCGGCGATTTGCCGCGACGGCGCCGCACCGGCACGCTCGGCATGTGACTCGCGTAAGTCTTGTAGAGCCGGCGGATGCGATCGTCGGTCAGGCCGGTGCAGGAGCGGATCGTGCAGGTGCGGGCTTCGTGACGGATCATGCGCAGCGCGAGATCGTGGCGCTGGCGATCGTGGAAGTAGCGCTCGTTACTGATGTGCATTGGGATGCCTCCCTGTCTCATCGTTGCGCTCCTTCGCCGCGCTAGTGTGCCCGCAATTGACGCTGACTTGAAGCCAATGTTTAATTCGCGCCCCCGTCATGCAAGGAAGCATCGATGAGACGCAACGACACGGAAGAACTGCCCGGTGCGACAGCGCCGGTGCTGAGCGCCGCAGTGCTGGCGCGAATTCACGAGCTCAATCTCGACTACCTCGAGCTGCTGGCCGCAGAGCACAACGGACAAGCTCAGCTTCAGCAGTTGCCGTGCAAGCTGCACGCGGCGATCACCGGTCTGTCGCAGCCCGCGCGCACAGCACTCGCGGCGCTGCCGTACACGCTGTACTCGCTCGGCTTCGAAGACGAGAAGCTATGGCGCTCGCTCGCGGAGCCCGCAGCGGTGGCGGCATCGCTGTCCATGAGTGAGCGTTACGCGCTGCCGCACGCTGGATCGCTGCAGGCATCGCTCTGCGAGGTCGCGCTGCTGTTCGCCTGGCACGTCGCGACGTCGAGCCCGCTGGCGGCGCGTCTCATCTACGCGATGCCGGAGAGTGTCACGCAGCGATTGACGGCGGCGCCGCCGTGGTACGTCAGGCGTCTCGCCGTGCATCACGAGTCGCTGCTGATGCCGCGTTGGCCGACGAATCCGGGTTTCTGGCCGGATCTCGTGCGCTTCGCTGCGGCAGGAGATCAACAGCGGCTTGCGACAGCGAAGGTGCTAGGCAGTCAGTTGATCGCAGCGGAGCTGCAAGGATCGGCGTTGCAGTCACCGCGCTTGCGTGCGCGTCAGCGCGGCTGACGGTTGCGCAGTGAGCTGCCGCGCGCGACGGCATCGTTGCCGAACTTCGCACGGATCTCGTCGAGAGTCGTGTCCAGGTGCTGATTGCGGCCTGTTTCCGGCACGGTGAAGAGATCGAGCTGCGGCGTGCTGGTCAGATCCGTCGCGCCGACACCGAGCAGTCGCACCGCGGCGCGCGGCTGTTCGTGCAGCCATTCGTCGAGAAGCTTGGACGCTGCCTCGAGCAGCGGGCGCGTCTGCTGGGTCGCGGGCCGGATCGGCGTCTGCCGCGTGTAGGTCTTGAAGTCCTTGCGGCGGATCTTGACGACGACCGTTTGCGCCAGCCATCCCTGCGTACGCAGGCGCGATGCCGTGCGGTCGCTCAGCCGCGCGAGCTCCGCGTGCAACTCGGCGCGATTGCTGATGTCGGTGTCGAAGGTCTCTTCCGACGAGATCTGCTTCTCGTCCCAGTCTGCGATCACCGGCCGCTCATCGATGCCGGCGGCGCGTGCTTTGATGCCGGCCACGTAGCGTCCGAACACAGGCTGCAGCACGGCGTCGCTCGCGAGCCGCAGATCGCGCAACGTGCGGATGCCGATGCGCTCCAGGTGCGGCGCGGTTTTCTTGCCGATACCGAACAGTCGCGTGATCGGTAGCGGGTCGAGCAGCGCGGTGACTTCGCTCTCGCGTGCGACGACCAGCCCGTCGGGCTTGCGCAGATCGGATGCAATCTTCGCGACCAGCTTGTTCGGTGCGACGCCGACCGAAGCCGTGACGCCGGTGCGCGCGAGGATCTTCTTCTTGATGGCGACGGCAATCGTCTCCGCGCTGCCGAGCGCGGCCTGGCTCTCGGTGACGTCGAGGAACGCTTCGTCGAGCGACAGGCCCTGCACCAGCGGCGTGTATTCGTGGAAGATCTCGAAGACGATGCGCGAGACTTCTTTATAGCGCTCGAAGCGTGGGCGCACGCAGACCGCGTGGGGACAACGTCGCAGCGCTTCGCGCATCGGCATCGCGGAATGCACGCCGTACTTCCGCACTTCGTAGCTGGCTGCGGCGACCACGCCGCGGCCACCCGTACCGCCGACGATCAGCGGCTTGCCGCGCAGCTCAGGATTGTCGAGCGCTTCGACGGACGCGTAGAACGCGTCCATGTCGACGTGCAGGATCGCTCTCAGAAAACACCCTCATGCGTTGCTGACGCGCGCTGGGCGCACGTCGTCGAGGGGCTGCTCGCCGCCCGCGGCCATCTCCTGCGTCGTGAAGTCATCGACGTGGATGATCTCCATGACGCGGCGGTCGTAGTCGCGCAGCATCGCGGCTTCGCTCTCGGTGAGGATGCCGGCGGCGAGCGACTGCTGGACCTGGCCGGGGAAGTCGAGCGCGGTGACGCGGCCGGTCTTCACGCCTTCGACGCGCACCCGCTTCTCGAGCGGCTCCGCGGCGTCGGCCAGCACCAGCACTTCCTGCAACATGCCGAGCGCATTGTTCGGCTCGATCGTGCGATAGACGCCGTGCGTCAGGCGATCGCGCGGCATGCTCGTGTGCAACATCTCTTCCGCGATGCTCTGACCCAGCCGATCCTGCGGCGCGTGATAGGTCTGGCCACGCGGGAAAATGAAGAAGCGCATGAACGCGGCCAGAAACCGGTTGGGGAAATTGCGCAGGAAAGCATGCAGCTGGTCCTGCGCCTTGTAGAGCAGCGTGCGGCAGGCCCACTCGACCACCGGCAGGTCGTCTTCCGGCCGGCCCTGGTTCTCGTAGTGCTTCAGCACCATCGAGGACAGGTACATGCACGACAACACGTCGCCGAGCCGCGCCGACAGGCTCTCCTTCTTCTTCAGATAGCCGCCGAGCGTGAGCATCGCGACGTCGGTGGCGAACGCGAACGAAGCGCTGAATCGGTTGATGTGCTGATAGAACCGCTCGGTCGAGCCGGTCGCCGGCACGCGCGAGAAGCGCGCGAGCGTCAGCGCCATGACCATCGAGCGCACCGCGTTGCTGATGGTGAAGCCGATGTGGCCGAACAGCGCCGCGTCGAAATCGCGCAGGGCCTTGCGCTTGTCTTTCTCGCGCGCGGCGTTCATTTCGCGCAGCACGAACGGGTGGCAGCGGATGGCACCCTGGCCGAAGATGATCAGGCTGCGCGTCAGGATGTTCGCGCCTTCCACCGTGATCGCGACCGGCACGAGGTCGTAGCCGCGGGCGAGATAGTTGCGAGGGCCAAGCATGATGCCCTTGCCGCCGTGAATATCCATCGCGTCGTTGGCGACGTTACGGCCGTACTCGGTCAGGTGATACTTCAGCATCGCCGAAGGCACCGACGGTTTCTCGCCGCCGTCGATGGCGCCGGCCGTGACCGAGCGCGCGGCGTCCATGATGTACGTGGTGCCGGTCATGCGCGCGATCGCTTCCGCAACGCCTTCGAACTGACCGACCGGGACGTTGAACTGCCGGCGCACGCGCGCATACGCGCCAGTCGCGAATACCGCCGCCTTCGATGCGCCAGTCGCACTCGACGGCAAAGAGATGCAGCGGCCGACCGACAGCTGCTCGACGAGCATGCGCCAGCCCTGGCCCGCCATCTTCACGCCGCCGATCAGGAAGTCGAGCGGCACGAAGACGTCCTTGCCCTGAATCGGGCCGTTCTGGAACGGCGCGTTCAACGGGAAGTGCCGGCGGCCGATGGTGATGCCCGGCGTATGGCGCGGAATCAGCGCGCAGGTGATGCCATAGTCGGTGCGGTCTCCGCCGAGCAGCCGATCCGGATCGAACAGCTTGAATGCCAGGCCGATCACCGTCGCGACCGGCGCCAGCGTGATGTAGCGCTTCGAGAAGTTCAGCTTCACGCCGACGATTTCGCGGCCCTCGTGCATGCCTTTGCACACGATGCCGGTGTCGGGGATCGATGCCGCGTCGGAGCCGGCGCGCGGACCAGTGAGGCCGAAGCACGGAATCTCTTCGCCGCGCGCGAGTCGCGGCAGATAGTAAGCGCGCTGCTCTTCAGTTCCGTAGTGGAGCAGCAGCTCGCCGGGGCCGAGCGAATTCGGCACCGCGACCGTCGAGGCGACGACGCCGGAGCGGCTCGAGAGTTTCACCAGCACGCACGAATGCGCATAGGCGGAAAACTCGAGGCCGCCGTACTTCTTCGGGATGATCATCGCGAAGAAGCCCTTGCTCTTGATGTAGTCCCACAGGTGCGGCGGCAGATCGGCGCGACGGTGCGTGATGTCCCAGTCGTCGATCATGCGGCAGAGCTCTTCGCACGGACCGTCGATGAATGCCTGCTCTTCGGGCGACAGGCGCGGCGGCGTCGCCGACAGCAGCTTGTCCCAGTCCGGACCGCCGGTGAACAGCTCGCCGTCCCACCACACCGTGCCGGCTTCCAGCGCATCTTTTTCGGTCTGCGACATCGACGGCAGCATGCGCCGGTAGGTGCGCAGGAACGGCCGGCTGATGAAACGGATGCGGAATGCATCGATGTTGAGCAGCACCAGGACCGCGAAGAGCGCCACGAGCAGCAGCGTCGAGACCGGCGCCGCTGTCGTGAATGCATAGATGAGCATGGCGCCCGCGTATGCGAGCGTCGCGGTGAGCAGGCTGACGCGCTGGTACGCGAGCACCAGCGCGCCCAGCAGGAAAATGAGGAACCAGATGAGGCCGGTCATGGGCTGACACTAGCTCGCTGCGATTGACGCAGCAAGCGTGCTGATCCCACGATTGTCCGACAGTCCGACCCTCAGATCAGGTCTTTGACGCCGTCACGCTCTTCCAGCAGTTCCTTGTGCGTGGCGTCCATGCGCTGGCGGCTGAAGTCGTTGACCGCGAGACCCTGCACGATCTGGTAATCGCCGTTGCGACACGTCACCGGATAGCCATAGATCACGCCCTGTGGAATGCCGTAGCTGCCGTCGGACGGCACGCCCATGCTGACCCAGTCGCCGTCCGCCGTGCCCTTCACCCAATCGCGCACGTGATCGATCGCCGCCGACGCTGCCGACGCAGCGGATGACTGGCCGCGCGCTTTGATGATCGCCGCGCCGCGCTGCTGCACGACCGGGATGAAAGTTTCCGCGTACCACTTCTGATCGATCAGCGACAACGCAGCTTTGCCGTCGACGAGCGCGTGATGCAGGTCGGGATACTGGGTGGCGGAGTGATTGCCCCAGATGATCGGCTTGCGGATGCGCGTGATGTGCGTGCCGGTCTTCTCGGCGAGCTGCGCCAGCGCGCGGTTGTGATCGAGCCGCACCATCGCCGTGAAATTGCGCTGATTCAGCCCCGGCGCGTTGCGCTGAGCGATCAGCGCATTCGTGTTCGCGGGATTGCCGACGACCAGCACGCGCACGTTGCGATTCGCCACGGCATCGAGCGCTTTGCCCTGCGCCGAAAAGATCTGCGCGTTCGCGAGCAGCAGATCCTTGCGCTCCATGCCCGGACCGCGCGGACGCGCGCCGACCAGCAACGCCACTTCGCAATCCTTGAATGCGATTTTGGGATCGTCGCTCGCGACGATCTTGTTGAGCGTCGGAAACGCGCAGTCGTTGAGCTCCATCACCACGCCCTGCAGCGCCGGCAACGCCGGTGTGATCTCGAGCAGATGCAGATTGATCGGCTGATCGGCGCCGAGCATCTGACCGGAAGCGACACGGAAGGCGAGGGCGTAACCGATCTGACCGGCGGCGCCGGTGATCGCGACGTTGACGGGACTCTTCATGGAGCGCGGCTCTTTTGGTGAGGACACAGGGGGCGCGAATTCTAACCCCGACCCCCTCCGGCCATCTTTTTTGAAAAACCCCTTGCAATTGATTTGGTGTTGTAGTTAACTACAACACCATAGAGCTACACCACTTCACCGGCCAAACAGAGTAGAGACGTACAGAGGAGTCAAGACCATGAATACCCGAGCAAAAATGACAGTCGTTGCGATGCTTTCCGTGTTCGCCATGGCGTCCAACCCGGCCAAGGCCGATGTTCTGGGCTTCTCGGTCAACCTGCCGGACGTCGGCGCCGTGACGACCGAAGTCGGCAAGATCGTCGCAGCCGACCTGACGTCCTTCATGCGCAGCGCGCTGAGCGTGCCGCGCGTGACCCGCAAGCACTCGTCGCCGACGGTCACCATCGAAGAGATGGAGACGGTCATCGTCGCGGCGACCCGCCTGCCGGCAGCGACCGAGTCGCTGGCGCAGTCTGAATCGTCCATCCGTCAGTGAGCTGCGAATCATGGCGGGCGGCGACGAGGAGGGGGTTGAGGGGTGGTCTGGTACAGTAAACCAGGGCTACACCTCTCAACCCTCGGACTTCAACAGAGGCTTTGTGGAAGGGAACATGGATCGCGAATTCAGTGACAGTCAGCCGATTTACCGGCAGCTGCGCGATCGCGTGGTCGCCATGATCCTGGACGGCGTGTTGAACGAAGGCGACCCGTTGCCCTCCGTGCGCAACGTTGCCGCCGAGTATCGGGTCAACCCGCTGACCGTGCTCAAGGGTTATCAGCAACTGGTCGACGAGCAACTCGTCGAGAAGAAAAGAGGTCGGGGCATGTTCATCAACAGCGGCGCGCGCGACCTGCTGCTCCAGGGCGAGCGGCAGAAATTCCTCGCGGAGGAATGGCCGAAGATCCGCGCCACCATCCAGCGCCTGGGGCTCGAGCCGGCTGCGCTGCTGCGCGCCGACAGCGGCCAAGAGGAGCGCTGAGCCATGGCTGTAAACAATCCCAATTTTGCGATCGAAGCGCGCGGCGTACGCAAGGCGTTCGGCAAGACCGTCGCGCTCGACAACCTGGACCTGCGAGTCGCGGAAGGCCGCATCGTCGGCCTGATCGGCCCGAACGGCGCTGGCAAGACCACCGCACTGAAGGCGATCCTCGGACTCACTCCTTATGAAGGCGAGCTGCGCGTGCTCGGCCGCAACCCCTATCTCGAGCGCAACCAGGTGATGCAGGACGTCTGCTTCATCGCGGACGTCGCCGTGTTGCCGCCGTGGCTGAAGGTGTCGCAGGCGCTCGACTACGTCGAAGGCGTACATCCGCGCTTCGACCGCGCCAAGGCCGAGGCCTTCCTCGCGAAGACCAACATCCCGCGCGACAGCCGCGTGCACAAGCTCTCGAAGGGCATGAT
>DATEKT010000017.1:0-31631 GCA_035277305.1 Steroidobacteraceae bacterium
CCGACGATGCGCATGCGCTTCCAGGGCAAGGAAGCGATCGGCATCGCCGTGAGCATGCGCAAGGGCGGCGACGTGATCCGTCTCGGCGAGCAGATGACCGAAACCGTCGCGCGGCTGCAGCGCGAGTTCCCGGTCGGCATCACGATGAACCCCGTCTCGGATCAGCCGAAGGTCGTGGAGGACTCGATCGGCGAATTCGTCAAGAGCCTGGCCGAAGCCGTGATCATCGTGCTGGCGGTCAGCTTCATTGCGCTCGGCATGCGCGTCGGCTTCGTCGTCGCGCTTTCGATCCCGCTGGTGCTCGCGATGACGTTCCTCGCGATGTACATGCTCGACATCGACCTGCAACGCGTGTCGCTCGGCGCGCTGATCATCGCGCTCGGCCTGCTGGTCGACGACGCGATCATCGCGGTCGAGATGATGGCGCTCAAGCTGGAGCAGGGCTGGGACCGCGTTCGCGCCGCGACTTATGCCTACACCAGCACCGCGTTTCCGATGCTGACCGGCACGCTCATCACCGCCGCGGGCTTCCTGCCCATCGGCATGGCGAAGACCAACGCGGGCGAATACACGTTCTCGATCTTCCAGGTCGTCGGCGTGTCGCTGATCCTGTCGTGGATCGTGGCGGTGATCTTCACGCCGTACATCGCCTACAAGCTGCTGCCCGACAACATGGCGCAGCACGGCCATGATGAAGACGCGGTCTATCAGCGTCCGGTGTACGCGCGCTTCCGTAGCATCGTCGACTGGTGCGTCGTGCATCGGCGCGCCGTGGTCGCCACGACCGCCGCTTTGTTCGTGCTCTCGATCGCGCTGTTCAAGCTCGTGCCGCAGCAGTTCTTCCCGGAGTCGGACCGTCCGGAGCTGATGGTCGATCTGTGGCTGCCGCAGGGCGCGTCGTACGCCGCCACCGAGCATGAAGTCAAAGCGATGGAGCAGGCGCTGGCCGGCAGCAAAGACATCGTCTCCGTGACGTCGTACGTCGGCGTCGGCAGCCCGCGCTTCTACCTGCCGCTCGATCAGCAGACGCCGAACCTCAACTTCGGCCAGCTGGTGGTCATGACGCACGGCGAGGAAAGCCGCGAGCGCGTGCTCGCGCACATCCAGGACCTGTTCGAGCACGATTTCCCGCTGGTGCGCGGCCGTGTCACGCGGCTGGAGAACGGCCCGCCGGTCGGCTATCCCGTGCAGTTCCGCGTGAGCGGCCCGGATGACCGCAAGGTCGCGGGCATCGCTGAGCAGGTCTCGACGCTGATGCGTGCACACCCGAACGTCCGTCGAGTCAACTCCGACGCCGGCGAGCAGGTGAAAGTGATGCGCGCCGAGATCGATCAGGACAAGGTCCGCATGCTCGGCCTGAGCACGCGCGAAGTCGCGCGCATGATGCAGATCGGCCTGTCGGGCCTGGTGACGACGCAGTTTCGCGAGGGCGACGAGTCCATCGGCATCGTCGCGCGCCTCGAACAGGCGGAGCGCACCGATCTCGGCAATCTCAAGGACGCCAAGCTCTATCTGTCGGATGGCCGCAGCGTGGCGTTGTCGCAGGTCGCGCGTCTGACGCTCGATGCCGAGGACAGCATCCTGTGGCGCCGCAGCCGCGTGCCGACGATCACCGTTCGTGCCGATGTCCAGGGCGCGCAGGGCAACGACGTGACGGCTGCGCTGCAGCCGCGCATCGCGGAACTGTCGAGCTCGCTGCCGCTCGGTTACTCGATCGTGGTCGCGGGCAGCAGCGAAGCGAGTGCGACGTCCAGTGCCGCGATCATGGCAGTGGTGCCGGTTGCACTCGTCGTGATCCTCGTGCTGCTGATGATCCAGCTGCGTGACATGAAGAAGACCGCGCTGGTGCTCGCGACCGGTCCGCTCGGACTGATCGGCGTCACGGCGATCCTCGGCATCTTCCGCGTCCCGTTCGGGTTCGTCGCGATGCTCGGCGTGATCGCGCTGTTCGGCATGA
This sequence comes from Steroidobacteraceae bacterium, assembly GCA_035277305.1. Taxonomy (GTDB): domain Bacteria; phylum Pseudomonadota; class Gammaproteobacteria; order Steroidobacterales; family Steroidobacteraceae; genus Steroidobacter. The sequence continues at coordinate 1,958 of DATEKT010000017.1, forward strand.
TCCTGCGCAATTCCGTGATCCTGATCGCGCAGATCGACAGCGATCGGGCCCGCGGCTGCTCGCTGTGGGACGCGATCGTGGAATCGGCGGTGCGCCGCCTGCGGCCGATCTCGCTGACGGCGCTGGCCGCGATTCTCGCGATGATCCCGCTCACCCGCTCGACGTTCTGGGGCCCGATGGCGTGGGCCATCATGGGCGGTTTGCTCGTCGCAACGCTGCTCACGCTGCTGTTCCTGCCCGCGCTGTACGCGATGTGCTACGGCGCGCGCCGCCCCGCCTCCGAACCCGTCGTCGACACCCAGTCCTCAATCAACACTGTCACAGGAGTTGTCTCGTGCGCCGCCTGATCCCCTTCGTTCTTCTTGCCTGCGTCGCCCCATCCGCCGGTGCGCTCGATCTGATCGAAGCGCATCGCGCGGCCCGGGAGCACGATGCTGATTTTGCCGCTCAGATGAGCGCAGCAGAGGCCGGCCGCGAGTACGCGGTGCAGAGCCGTGCGGCGCTGCTGCCGCGAGTAAACGTCAGCGGTCAGGCCGGCAGGCGCAACCAGGAGGTGAAGCAGTCTGGAGATCTGTCATCGCTCCTGACCTCGAACGCGAGCGGCAACGTCTATGGCTACAGCGTGAGCATCAGCCAGCCGTTGTACCGCCCGGATGCGATGGCCGACCGTCGCAGCCTGGCTGCGCAGAGCGAGATCTCGACGCTGTCGTTTCGCGCGGCCGAGCAGGACTTGATCCTGCGCGTTGCACAGACGTACTTCGGTGTGCTGCTCGCGCAGGATTCGTTGGTGTTCGCCAAGGCGCAGCGCGCTGCGGTCGCCGAGCAACTGGCGGCGGCCAAGGAGCGATTCGATAGCGGCCGCGCCCGGGTGACTGACGTTGCCGAAGCACAGGCGAACTTCGATGCGCTCGCCGCCGCAGAGATTGCTGCGGAGAGCGACCTCGCGGTGAGCCGCGCGCGTTTCTTCGCGTTGACGGGTCGCGATGGCGAGGACCCGGATCCGATCGCCGGCGGCAAGACCGCGGCGGCGCTGGATGACCTGCAGGCGTGGCTGAATCGCGCTCGCGCCGGAAGCCTCGAGATCCGGGTCCGAGAGCGTGAAAGCGCGATCGCGGAATCGGAGATCAAGCGCACGAGCCGCGCTGGCCGCCTGTCGGTCGACATCGTGGCGAAGGTGGACGATTCGCGGCAGGACGGTGAGCTCTCGCCGCTCGCGTATCCCGACCAGTCGACGACCAAGTCGATCGGCCTGCAGTTCAGCATGCCCGTCTTCGCCGGCGGCGCACTCGAGTCGCGCCATCGGCAGGCCGTCGCGCAGCGCAATCAGGCTCAGCAACAGCTGGAAGCGACGCGTCGCGAAGTCGAGGTCGACGTGCGCCAGGCACATACGCAGGTAACGTCGGGCGCACTGCGTGTTGCCGCGCTCGAACAGGGCCTCGTTTCGGCGCAGACATCGCTGGAAGCGGGTGAGCTCGGCCGCGAGGTCGGCAACCGCACCAACCTCGATGTGCTGAACCTGCAGCAGCAGGTCTACGACGTGAAACGCGACCTGGCCGACGCGCGGTACGGCTACCTGCTCACGCAGCTGCAGCTCGCGGCACTCGCCGGCGAGCTGACCGAAAACGACCTCAACACCTTGATCCGGAGATAAGTTCATGCGCTCTTCGATGTTCATTGCCGCCGCGCTGCTGACCGCAGCGCTGTTCGGCACAGGCCCTGCGGCGGCAGAACCGGCGATCGGCTCGCTGTCGGAGATCTTCAAGCGTGTCGACCAGGCCGTCGTGGTCGTGCACACGAGCGAGCGCGTCGTGACGCGCGACTCGAATCGCACGCCCGTCAGCATGCAGTCGCTCGGCTCCGGCGTGCTGGTCGCGGGCGGCAAAGTGCTGACCGCGGCGCACGTCGTGCAAACGGCCGACGCGGTCATGGTGGAGTTTCCTCACGAGGTGCGCGTCCGTGCACGCATCGTGGCGTCGGATCCGGCGGCCGATCTGGCGCTGCTGCAGCTGGAGAGCGTGCCGGCCGGCGTGACGCCTGTCGAGCTCGGCGATTCCGACCAAGCCGAAGTGGGCGATCCGGTGTTCGTCGTCGGCGCGCCTTTCGGTATCACGCACACGCTGACGGTTGGTCACGTGAGCGCGCGTCGCAAGTCCAACATCACGTCCGCCGGCATGGTCGAGACCGAGCTGTTCCAGACCGACGCGGCGATCAATCGCGGCAACTCGGGCGGACCCATGTTCAACATGCGCGGCGAAGTGATCGGCGTGGTCAGCCACATCGTCTCGACTTCCGGCGGCTCGGAAGGACTCGGCTTCGTCGTCACGTCCAACGTCGCGCGCGATCTGCTGTTCGAACGCCCCTCGGGCTGGAGCGGCATCGAAGGCTACGTGCTGCGCGGCGATCTCGCGCGCGCTTTCAATATTCCCGCTCCCGGCGTCGGCATGCTGGTGCAACGTGTTGCCGCGGGCTCACCCGCGGAACGTCTCGGCGTACGCGGCGGCTCGCTGGCTGCAATCGTGGAAGACGAAGAACTGGTGCTCGGCGGCGACGTGATCGTCGCAGTGCAGGGCATCGCGTTCGGCGGCCCCGATGCGTACGAAAAGATTCGCCTGCGGCTCAGTGCCATTCCGCCGGGCGGCTCCATCCGTCTCGCCGTGCTGCGGCGGGGCGAGATCGTCGAGCTCAGCGGCGCGGTGCCGCGCTAGGTTTTGTTCGAAGTTCAGTGTTCGCCATTTTCATCATCCACATCATCAGGAGTTTTCATCGTGATCAAGTTCAGATTGCTGTTCGTTGCCGCGGCTGCGGTGCTCATCTCCGCGTGCGCGGCTTCCGGCCCGAAGGTCCGCACGGACCGCGATCCCCTGGCCGATCTCGGCTCATACAAGACCTTCGGCTTCTTCGAGCAGCTGCCCGGCGACCGGGCGCGTTACTCGAGCGTCATGAGCAACCGCTTGCGCGCGGCGACGATCGCGGAGCTGACGAAGCGCGGCTACACGTACGACGCCCGCATGCCGCAGTTGCGCGTCAACCTGTTCCTGCAGGTTGCGAACCGCCAGGACGTGCGGTCGACGCCGGGCGCCGGCCGTCCGTGGCTGGGCATGCGTGACATCGATACGGTCGGCTACAAGGCGGGCACGCTGCGTATCGATCTCGTCGATGTCGTGCGCAACGCGTCGGTGTGGCAAGCGGTCGCCGAGGGCAAGATCCCGGAAGAGGCGATGAAGGACCCGGGTCCGGCGGTCGATGCCGTCGTCCGCAGCATGTTTCAGCAATTCCCTGACAAGCCCCAGGCCTAGTCGCGACAGTCCCGCAGCCGGCACCGTTGTCAGCGCAACGGTGTCGGTTCTTCTTACAGCCGTCTAGGGCTAAAGACCTAGGCTGCCCGGGTCTCCCGCAGCCACTGCCGCGCTATGCTACGTAGCACATAGAACAAGGAAAAAAGGGAGTCCGGTCATGTGCGAGCTTTGCAAACTCGGACAGGCGCAGGATCGCGAGTCACTCGCTGCGGCGGGGACCGCGCTCGTCGGCAACGATGGGGTCGCGCGCAGCAACAAGGAATCTCTCGACCTGCACGGCGTCACGGCCATCAACCTGCTGTCCACGCCGCGCGCCGGCAAGACCTCGCTCCTGGAATCGTGCATCCCGACGCTGCAGCGGGACTACCGCATCGGCATCGTCACGAGTGACCTCGCGACCGAGGAAGACATCCAGCGGATGCGCGCGCTCGGCGTGCCGACACTGCAGGTCGTGACGGGCAGCGCCCGCCATCTCGATGCTCGCTTGCTGCAGCGAGCGCTGCTCGACATGGTCACTGCGCAACTCGATCTGCTGTTCATCGAGAGCGACGGCAATCTCTCGTGTCCCGCGAGCCTGAGCCTGGGCCAGCACCACAATGTCGCGCTCATATCAGTGCCTGACGGCGACGATCGGCCCCAGCACGAGCCAGCCATCTTTCGCGCCGCCGACCTGGTGCTGTTGACCAAGATGGACCTGCAGGAGCCGACGCCGGGCTTCGACGATCTGCGCCTGCATCGGAATCTGCGCTCGATCGGCTGCGAAGCACCGGTGCTCGGACTGTCCAGCCGGCGCGGCATCGGCATCGACGTGTTCTGCGAATGGCTGCGCGCCAAGGAAGCGCTGCAGTCGCTGCAGGTCGCATCCCGTACGATCGAAGCACAGCCGATCCTCGACAAGGCGAGAGTTCGCTACAACTGAGAGTGCAGCTGGTACGCGAGCCAGCTGAATCCGCGCTCCATCAAGGGTCGACGGCGCCAGCGTTCCAGTTGCAGCTCGGAGCTGCGCTTCAGATCGTTCTTGAAGGCGTCTTTCAGCTCCTTCGCGACCTTCTCATCCAGGATGCCCACGCCGACTTCCTCGTTGAGCGCCAGCGAGCGTGCGTCGAAATTGGTCGAGCCGATGTGCGACCACACACCGTCGACGACGACGATCTTCTGGTGCGGCAGCGTCGGCTCGAACTCATAGACCCGCACACCGGCCTCGAGCAGCGTCCGGTAGAGATACGAGCCGGCCAGTCTCACGAACGGGCTATCAGTCTTCCTGCCGGGGACCATAAGGTGTACGGCAACGCCGCGTTTCACCATTTTCGCGAGCAGCTCGCAGAAGCCGTCGTCGGGTGCGAAGTAGGGATTCTGGATGATCACCTCCTTGTGCGCCGACGCGATCGCCACGGTGTAGAGCAGCGCGACGGCCGAGCCGATCTCTTCCGAGGCACTGCTGACGACATGGGCTTCGACGCCGCCCTCCTGCCTCTCGAGACAGGGATAGCAGCCTTCGCCTGCGGGCACGCAATGCGTCTCCTCGATCCAGTTCTCCATGAACACCGATTGCAGTGCGCAGGCGATCGGGCCTTCCAGGCGCACACCCGTATCGCGCCAGTGATCGGCGTCCTGGCCGTCGCCGAGCCATTGATCGGCGATGCCATGGCCGAAAGTGTAGGCGATGCCACCATCGACGATGAGCAGCTTGCGATGCGTGCGGTGATTGAACCGCCGCAGATTCCACCATGCCGGACGGCAATATTGCGCGAGCTCGACACCCGCGTCGCGTAGCTGTTGCAAGCGAGCGGCGGTCGCCCCCGAACCACCGAGCGCGTCGATCAGCACGCGGACCTTCACACCTTGCTTCGCTTTCGCGCACAGCAACTCGACAAAACGTCTCTCGACTTCTCCAGCGGTCCACACGAAGGTCTCGAGGTGCACGCAGTGACGAGCTGCTTCGATGTCCCGCTCCATCGCTGGAAACACCGCCCCGTTCTGCAGCACATGGACACTGTTGCCTTTGTACACGGCGCCGCCCGTGAGGCCGGCAAGCGCTTGCAAGCCATCCTTCAGGGGCTGCAACTCGTCGAGTTGCAGATGCAGATAGGGTGTAAGCCGCCGATGCGTGAGCATGAAGCACAGCATCGCGATTACCGCGCCCGCGAGCATCCAGCCGATAGCGAAGACCATGCCCCTATACGAAGCACAGCACGTCACTGTTCCCCTGACGCGGGCAACCAGTGCCGCGGCAGATGCGTTGCGGAGGAATGATCACGGACCTCTGGTACAAGAACGCGATCGTCTACAGCCTCGATCTCGAGTCGTTCATGGACGGCAACGGCGACGGCTGCGGCGATTTTCACGGGCTGATGCAACGCCTGGACTACCTGGAATCGCTCGGCATCGACGTGCTGTGGCTCGCGCCGTTCCAGCCCTCGCCGAACCGCGACAACGGCTACGACATCTCAGATTTCTACGGCGTCGATCCGCGCCACGGCTCGAGCGGCGAGTTCGTCGAGTTCATGAACCAGGCGAACAAGCGCGGCATCGGCGTGATCATCGACCTGGTCGTCAATCACACCTCGGATCGACATCCCTGGTTCCAGGCTGCGCGCAGCGACCCGAAATCGCCACTGCGCGACTGGTACATCTGGTCGAAGAAGCGGCCCGCCGGCTGGAACAAGGGCATGGTGTTTCCAGGCGTGCAGAAGTCGGTGTGGACGCTCGACAAGAAGGCGCGCGAATACTTCTACCACGTGTTCTACGATTTCCAGCCCGACCTCAACATGAACAACCCCGACGTGCGCGCCGAGATCATGCGCATCATGGGGTACTGGTTGCAGCTGGGCGTCGCTGGCTTTCGCGTCGACGCAGTGCCCTTCGTGATCCAGGATTCGCCGCTCCTCAGGAAGGGCAAGACGCCGAAGCTGAATTTCGACTGGCTGGAGGAAATGCGCCGCTTCCTGCAGTGGCGCTCGCGCGATGCAATCATGCTCGGCGAAGCGAACGTGCTGCCGAAGGACAACGTGCGTTATTTCGGCGACGAGGGGCAGGGCATCCAGCTGATGTTCAACTTCTTCGTCAACCAGCACCTGTTCTATGCGCTGGCGTCGGAGGACGTCGGTCCGCTGGCCGTGGCCTTGCAGCGCACGGCCGATATTCCGAACACCTCGCAATGGGCGCAGTTCCTGCGCAACCACGACGAGCTCGATCTCGGCCGGCTCACGCAGCGGCAGCGCCAGGTCGTCTTCGACCGCTTCGGTCCGGATCCCGAGATGCAGCTGTACGGCCGCGGCATTCGCCGCCGCCTCGCTCCGATGCTGGGCGACCGGCGCAACATGGAGCTGGCCTACAGCATGCTGTTCTCGTTGCCGGGCACACCGGTGATCCGCTACGGCGACGAAATCGGCATGGGCGAAAATCTGGCGCTGCCCGAGCGCGAAGCGGTACGCACGCCGATGCAGTGGAGCGCCGAGCACAATGCCGGCTTCTCGCTGGCGAAGCGCCTGCCGACCCCGGTAGTCACGGAGGGCGTGTACGGCTGCGAGCAGGTCAATGTCGAGAAGCAGCGGCGCGATCCGCAATCGTTTCTGAACTGGCTGGTGCGCATCATCCGCCAGCGCAAAGAGACGCCCGAAATCGGCTGGGGCGAGTGCACGGTTGTCGACACCCGGCAGAAAAGCGTGCTGGGGCTGATGTACGAGTGGCGCGGCAACCGCGTCGTGCTGCTCCACAATTTTTCGCGCCAGCCGGTGGAAGTGATCCTGCGCATCAAGGGTGACGGCGGGGACCTGTTGACGAATCTGCTCGCGGAGAACGACAGTCGCGCGCATGAAGATGGCGCGCATCGCGTCGCGCTCGAAGAGTTCGGTTATCGCTGGTTCCGCGTGGGCGGCCTGGGCTACGCACTGCGGCGACAGCCGGGACGTCCACAGGCGCAGAGTCCGATGTGAGCCGTTGCCTCGTTGCGCCGCACTTTCGTGGAACTTTTCTGCGGGCAGCTTTTGCAAATCGCAGTGGTGGAACTTCGCACGTCGTCGCGCTCTTTATGTGGCAGTCCTCCAGGAGATATGAGCGATATGAAGCACATTGCACGTTGGGTACTGATTCTGACGATGGGTGCGGCCGCGGCAGCTTGCAGCTCGAACGGCGAGCGCAATGACATGGAGCGCGCGGGCGCGAATGCGGGCCGAGTCGTCGACGACAGCGTCATCACCGGCAAGGTGAAGGCAGCGCTGGTTGCCGATCCGACGACGAAGGCTCACCAGATCTCGGTCGAGACGTTCAAGGGCGTCGTGCAGCTGAGCGGCTTCGTCGACACCCGCGAAGCGCGCAGCCGCGCTGAGACCGTTGCTCAGGGCGTGGAAGGCGTGAAGGACGTCAAGAACGACCTGGAGCTGCGTAATAACTGATCGGTTCGGGGCGATGGGGCCGGCGCGGGCGACTGCGCCGGCCCTTTTCTATTTCGGTCGCTAGTGCGACGGGCCGCCCAGACGGACGTCGCCGACCTTGTCGCGATACTCGGCCTTCGGATCCCGGCCGAGCAACAGCTTGGCTCCAGCCATCAGGCTGTTCTCGTTCAGCCACACCTGTGCGCGCTCGGGATCGAAGCGGATCAGCTGCAGCTTCGGATCGTCCTTGCCGCCTTCGAACCAGGCCGCGACGAAGCGATTCCACAACCGATCGATCGTCGCGCGATCGCTGTCGAGCGACAGCTCGCCGTGCAGGGATGCGAACAGGTCGTGACCCTTCGATGCGAAGTGCGCGACGGCCCGGTGCTGTGAGCCCATCGCCTTCACGAGGTCGGTATCCTTCGCCGTGAAGAACCAGATCGGTCCGCCTTCGACGCCGTCGTCGTCGAGTTGCGCCGTCATCGGCTGGCTGTGGCCTTCCTCGACCGCGGTCAGTCCGAGCATTACCGTCATGTCGGATTTCAGCGCCTTCCAGAGTTTCGTGGTCAGTTCTGCTTCGTTGCTCATTCGTCGTCTCCTCTCGAATGAAGATCGAACGAAGCGCAGCCGCTACGGTTCCCGGCTGAAGTCCGGCGGCGCGATCAGCGGCACGATGCCGTTCGGGTTGAGCGCTGGGAAGGATCGATAGTAGTGACGCAGGATTTCGTCGTGACGCACGGTCGCTGCGATGCCCGGCAGTCGGTAGATCTCGCGTGTGTAGCGCCAAAGGTTCGGCATCTCGGTGAGCCGGCGCGCGCATTTGAAGAGACGTGCGTAAACGGCGTCGAAGCGCACGAGCGTCGGGAACAGGCGCCAGTCGCATTCGACCGGTTCGTCGCCGAGCAGAAAACGTGAGCCGGCAAGACGCTGCTCGAGCTCATCGAGCGCTGCAAGGAGCTTGCGATGCTCGCGCTCGTAGACGACCTGCGACCGGGCGGTGCCGACGTCGTAGACCGCATCGTTGATGCGCGTGGCGATCCACTGATTCAGCGCGTCGATCTCGGCACTTCCCTGCGAGCCGAGCCTGCGCATGATATCGCCGGATTCCGCAGACACGACGCGACGTGTCTGTTTGTCCCACAGCACGGGAACGCTGACCCGGCCTTCGTAGCTCGCATCCGTTGCTTCGTACGCTTCGCGCAGCGAGCGGAAGCCGTTCAGCGGGTCCGCGTGCTCGCCAATGCCGAACACCCAGCCGTCCGGACCGCGCACCGGATCCAGCGCCGACATCGACACCACGTCCTGGAGTCGCTTGACGCAGCGGACGAGAACCGCGCGTGCGGAGTAGGGGCACGCATGGGAGATGTAGAGGTGATACCGTCCGCGCTCGGCGGCAGGAATGCTGGAGCTCATCGGTTTGGATTGCTGCGCAAAGATCGGAGTGCCGGGGCAGCCGATTGTGCGCAAACTCGCGCTGCCTGAGAAGTATCATCGCGCGCAGAGGGCATCATGCTGAAACTGTACGACTACCTGCCGTCGCAGAACGGCTTCAAGATCCGCCTGCTGTTGCAGCACCTCCACCAGCCGTACCAGCACGTGCCGGTCGCGATTTTCCAGGGCGAGTCACGCACCCCGGAATTCCTGCAGAAGAATCCGGTCGGCGCGATTCCGGTGCTGGAGCCCGAGCCCGGCGTTTATATCGCCGAGTCCAACGCGATCCTTTGCTATCTCGCGGAGGGCACCGCGTATCTGCCGTCGGAGCGAGTGGCGCGAGCGCGCGTGATGCAGTGGTTGTTCTTCGAGCAGTACTACGTCGAGCCGACGCTGGGCACGCTGCGCTATTGGACGATCGCCGGCAAGTTAAAGACGAATGAAGCGGTCGCAGCGGTGAAGCGCAGCGCAGGGGAGCGCGCTATGGATGCCCTGGAGCGGCATCTCGGCCAACATCCGTTCCTCGCGAACGACAGCTATTCGATCGCTGACATCGCCGTGTTCGCCTACAGCCATCTCGCGGCCGACGCGCACTTCGATCTCGCTTCGCGGCCGTCGTTCGTGCGTTGGGTGGAACGCGTGAAATCGCAGGCCGGCACGCTGCCGCAAATCTATCCGTACACGCCCGACGCTATGGCGTAACGCGCTTGAAGGGATACTCGACGCGACGCGGCTTGCCGTCGCGTCCAGGCCCTTCGATCGCAGCGAGCAGCGAGCCGTCGGGCTGACGGGCGTAGACGATCTTCTTCGGGAAGTCATGCTCGGGGTTCTCGAAGATGGCTTCGCCGCCCTTGAGCGAAGTCAGCTTGAACTCGGTCTGCGTCTGCTTTGACGGGCTCGCCACATAGAAGATATCGCCGTTCGCTTCCTGCCGCAGCAGCGTGAACTCGTACTCGCGCACCTTTCCGTCCTGGATGTTGCGCGCCATCCCCATCATCAAGCCGCCGGCCGGCGCCATCCAGTGCTCGTCGACCTGGCCTCCGGCCTGCTCGATGCGCCAGTGACCGGCGAGCCACGCGAAGTCCTGCAGCGTTGGCTTGGCAACGGGCGTTTGTGCATGAACGGACGCGCACAGCAGGGCTGCACCGAGCAGCATCGCAATCCTGTTCATGACCGGACCTCCCGTTTTCGCATACATTACACGGATGAGCTGGAACTCGCTGTCGGTGCTGGTCCTGATCGTGCTGTCGGGCTTCGCGGATTCGCTCGGCTTCGTCTATGCCGCGAAGATCTGGCAGAACGGTGCAGTCTCGTGGCCCGACGTGGGTCGCTCCGCGCTCGGCTGGATCGGCGGCATCACGCTGTACGTGTTCTCGCTGAAGTATCTGCAGCGGCTCGGCGTGACGTCCGCCGAAGTGCAGACAGCAGTGTGGTTCGCGATGACGATCATCGGCGTGGTGATTTTCAGCGGCCGTTTCTTCAGCTGGCCGCGGCTCGAGCAGGCCGTCGCGGCGCTGGTGCTCGTCGGCCTGGGCTGGCTGCTCGTCCGCACTGCCGACTGACGGCTTCAGCCCGACAACAACGCATCTATCTGCGTCTCCAGCAGCGAGCGGCTCGGCAACCCGATGTGCCGCACGCACGCCGTGCCGTCGCGCTCCAGGATGACCGAAGTCGGAAAGCCGATGAACGGGCCGAACGCCTCGCTGAATTCCTCGTGCCCCGCGCCGATCAGCACGGGATAGTTCATCTTCATCGTGCGCGCGAACGGTTTGATGAGCCGCACTTCCTTGTCGACCGAGACGCCCAGCACCACGAAGCCACGATCCTTGTAGTCGCGATACAGCGCCGTGAGCGAAGGGATCTCGCGCCGGCACGGCACGCACCAGGTCGCCCAGAAGTTCACCAGCACCACCTGGCCCTTGAATTGACTGAGGCGCACGTCCTTGCCGTTGATGTCCTTCGCGCTGAAGTTGAGATTCACCTTCTTGCGCTCGACGTTGCAGACCCGATCGGCCGCGTGCACGCCGGGGCCGAACGATGCCAGCAAGGTGGCGACGACGAACAGCGCAGTCCTCATCGTCTTCGAACTCATGACCGCTTGGCGCTCTCGTCGACCGTCAGCGCAAACACATCCGGCCGCGCGTAGTGGCCGATGACGTCGAGGTCATAGCGGCCGCGGACGACGTCGTCGAGATCGACCTTGGCGACCAGCAGCTCTTCGCGGTCGTACACCGGGCCGGCGATGACTTCGCCGAGCGGCGAAACGATGATGCTGCCGCCGCGTATCAAAGGACGATCGCGCGGCCAATCAGGCGCAGCCGGGCCGGTGGGTGGAGGCTGGTACTGGCAGGCGCTGACGACGAACAACCGTCCTTCGTATGCGATGTGCCGCATGCTCACCTGCCACATGTCTCGCTCGTCGACGGTCGGAGCGCACCAGATGTCCAGGCCCTTCGCGTACATCGCGGTCCGCAGCAGCGGCATCATGTTTTCCCAGCAGATGCAGGCGCCGACCCGGCCGGCGTCGGTCTGCATCGCGTACAGCGTCGAGCCGTCGCCCTGGCCCCAGATCAGGCGCTCCATCGCGGTCGGCATGAGCTTGCGATGCTTGCCCGCGAGCTCGCCGCGAGCGGAGAAGAACAGAGCCGTGCAGTAAAGCGTCGTCGTGTCGCGCTCGATCACGCCGACCACCAGCGCCGAGCCGGTGGTGCGGGCGAGCTCGGCGAGTGCGTCTGTCTGCGGCCCAGGCACATCGATCGCCTCGCGCCAGTAGTGCAGAAACGCTTCGCGACCTTCCGGTGTGCGGTATCCGACACGCGCGCCGAAGTCTGCGCCCTTCGGATACCCGCCGAGCAATGCCTCGGGCATCACGACGAGTTGCACGCCCGCGTCACGGATCGCATTGGCGTAGCTGAGAATTCGATCGAGCGTGGCTGCCGTGCCTGCGGTTTGCGAGCCGATCTGCAGGGCGGCGAGAGTGGCGGTGCGCATGATGGCGCCGAGTGTAACTTGAAGTCCTTGCCCGTTCGCGCTTAGGCTCACGTCCGCAGGCGCACCGCATCGCCACGGCCGGATGGCCCACAACAACACGCGAAAATGGCCTCGCTCCTGACGCAAGCGATTATGCGTATGGTGTTGATCGGTAATTCTGGATCGGGCAAGTCGACGTTGGCACGTCAACTCGCGGCAGCGTATTCGCTGCCGATGCTCGATCTCGATACGGTGGCGTGGGAGCCCGACAGGATCGCCGTCGCTCGCGCTCCGCTTGCAGCCGCGCAGGACGTCAATGCGTTCTGTTCGGCGGGCTACCAGTGGGTCGTCGAAGGTTGTTACGCGGAGCTCGCGCGGGCAGCGCTGCCGTACGCGACGCTGCTGCTGTTCCTCGATCCGGGTGTCGACGTGTGCATCGCCAACTGCCGCAGCCGTCCGTGGGAGTCGCACAAGTATGCGTCGAAGGAGGTGCAGGATCAGCATCTCGACGCGCTGCTGACCTGGGTGCGCGAGTACTACTCGCGCGAGGGCGACATGTCACTGGCCGCGCACCGGGCGCTGTTCGACGACTACCGCGGGCCGAAGCGCAGACTCACGGCCCGCGTCGAGTCAGATCAGCTCGACGCCCTGACGCGGTGATTCTCGACGACGGCGCTTTCCGTCGCGACGCTGCGCTTGCCCGTGAGATGCACCAGCAGGCCGATGATGCCCATGGCCCAGACGATCACCGGGCTCGAAGGCAGATCGGTGACCACTGACAACGCCAGCCCGACGACGTAGCTGCCGAACGCGAGTGCGTAGCCGATCATCAGCTGGCGGTTCTTCGAGTGTCGATAGGTCGCGACGGCAGGCACGATCAGGCTCGTGAACACGAGATACACGCCGACCAGCTGCACCGAAGCCGTGACTACGACGGCGAACAGCACATAGAAACCGATGCGGCCGATCTGCTCGCGCCAGCGGAACCAGACGGCCACGAAGATCGCCGTGAGCACCGCGGTGCGAATCAGCTGATCGTTCGACGCCCACAGGATCTGGCCGGCGAGCAGGTCTTTCAGATTTTCGCCGCCGTGCGGATCGTTCGCGAGCATCAGGATCTGCGCGGTGGAGGCGAGCACGAACAGGATGCCGATCAGCGCTTCCTGCACTTCGGGTCGCTTGCGCTCCGTCCACGTCAGCAGCAGCGCGCCGGCGAGCGCGGCCGAACCTGCCGCCGCTTGCGCACCCCAACCTTCGATCGGCAGACCGAAGCTGCTGGCTGCAATCACGCCGAGCCCGGCCACTTGCGCGATCGCCAGGTCGATGAACACGATGCCGCGCGACAGGACCTGCTGCCCGAGCGGCACGTGCGAGATGACCACCAGCAGGCCGGCGATGACCGCCGGCCACAGGATGCTCAGTTCAGTCGAGAAGAGATTCATTTCAGCACCGCCAGCAGCTTGTCGAGAGTGTCGTCGAACAGTCCGAACAGGTCTTTCGCCTGGTCGCTGCCGCCGACGGAAAACGGCAGCACGATGACCGGCGCATTCACGCGCTGGGACAGCCACTGGGCCGCCTTCGGATCGTTGTAGGCATTCACGAGGATCGCCTTCGGCGGCGACGCTTTCAGTTTGGTCACGAGCTGACCGAGATAGCCGGCCGTCGGCGGCATGCCGGGCTTCGGCTCGATGGCCGCGAGCTGCTGCATGCCGAGCCAGCGACACAGATAACTCTGGTCGCTGTGCATGACCACGATCGGCGCGCCCTTGAGCGATGCAGCCTTGCTTTCCCAACGCTGCATCGCTGCGTTCCAGCGAGTCTCGAAGTCCTTCTCGCGTTGCTGATAGTAGTCGGCATGCGCGCTGTCGAGCTGCGCGAGGCGTTCAGTCAGCGCCTTCGCCACGCGCGCGATATTGTGCGGATCGAGCTGCACGTGCGGATTGCCTTGCGGGTGAATGTCGCCGAGCGCGCGATCGAAGTGCTCCGGCTTGTCCACGAGCTGCAGGACCGAGGTCGCTTCGAAGTACCCCGGGCTACCTGGCTGGATGCGGCTGTTGCCGGACTCCTGGAGCAGTACCGGCAGCCAGCCGATCTCCAGCTCGGCGCCCGTTGCGACGACCAGGTCGGCGCTGCGGGCGCGTGCGACCAGGCTCGGCTTCGCGTCGACGCGATGCACGTCCTGCAGCGCGCTGGTCGCGACATACAGGTTGACCTGGTCGCCGCCGATCTCTTTGGTCAGCGCGCCCCAGTCGGAGGTGGTTGCGAGCACTTTGATGGCGGCGTTCGCCGGGAGCGCCGCTGCGAGGATGAGCAGCGCGAGCACGCTGCGGATGAATCTGGACATTGTGGGATCCTCAGAACTTGTGCGCGCCGTGCGCGCCGATGCCGTAGATATATTGCAGGCGGAACGCGCGATCGCGATCGCCCTCGTCACGCGCGTCATCCCAGTCGTACTGGGCGCGCAGCCGCGTGAACTCGCTGGGATTCCAGTCGAGCATGATCGAGATGCGGTCCGGGTCCGCCGGCAACAGCGCCGGGAATGCCGAGAGCGGCAACACACCCGAGTCCACCAGCCCGATGCGCGGCGTGCCCGAGTCGAGCGAGTCGTAGCGCAGGCCCGCCCGCCAGCGCGGCAGGAACTGATACACGCCCTGCAGGTACCAGCCGGACTGCGTGCTGCGATAACCGTCGCTGAGGTCCGAGCCCTCGGTGTCGAACGCGAGCTGGCCGGTTTCGCGCCGGCGCATGTACTCCCCCTGCACCTTGAGCTGGCGGCGATTCGGATCGCCGACCGGCGTCCACTTCATCACCGCGTCCACCACCCACGTGCGCGACTTGCCGGTGAATGCGTCGGTCAACGGCAAGTCGAACTCGTCGAGGTTCTCGAACGCGCGATCGTCGGCGCGCTGATCGAGGAACGCGGCCCCGGCGCGCCAGCTGGTCGCATCGCCGACGTCGCCGCCGACATGCGCGAACAACGTTGCGCCGTTGAGGCCGTTGCGATTGCGCCGTGTCGCCGGGAATGCATCGCCGTTGCCGGCTTCCGCGCCGAACTCGAGGAACAGGTCCGTCGGCGCGAGCCACTTCACCTGCACGCCGTCCTGCTTGAACTGCCCGCCGAAAAACGCCTGGTAGGCGAGCGGCTGATCGATGAAGTCCCAGGCATGCGCGTGCACTTCGTTCAGATAGCCGAAGCCCGAGAAGAAGCGTCCACCCTTGACGGTGAAGCCATCGGGCAGTGCGTGCGTGCGGAAGAATGCTTCCTCGACTTCGACTTCATCTTCGGCGGTGAGCGCCGCCGTCATCTGCGCGTAGAAGTAGGGATCGACGTTCGCGGCCAGCGTGATCTCGGACTCCCCGAGGTTGAAGCTGCGCTCGCCCGGCCCGACTTCGCCGCCGCTTGGCATGAAGCCGCCGATGCGCCAGCTCTCCGGATCCTGCGAGGTGTTGGTGTAACCGCCGGCGAGGATCAGCGACATCGCCGGATTGAAAGCAGTCCCGGGTGCTGCGCCGCCCTGCGCGGGCATCGGCATCGGTTGCGGCTCGGGCGCCGCCTCGGCCAATGCACCGACCGGTGCGGACTCGAGCGTCGCGATGCGCGCTTCCAGCGCATCGACGCGGGTCTTGTAGTCGTTCTTCAGTGCCTGCAACTCGGCGCGCAGGCTCGTGACATCGTCGGCTGCCGGACTGAGCGTCGGCAGCATTGCGCCCGTCAGCGCCAGCAGCGCCGCAAGGGCTTTGGAACTCTTCATGGAGTCGTCCTCCTCTTCGAAGCAAAAATCATGAGCGGCGCGCGCGCCGCTCATGCAATCAGTGCGTCAGAAGAATCGAGGAGGAGCGCGGGAGCGGAATAGGGGGTGCGGAAGCGGGAGGACGTCGGTGCCGATGCTCTGCGGAGCGATGCCTGCAGAGTGCGGCGCGTACGGGATGCGTATGCAGCTCGAGCTGCTCGCCATGCTGAGCAGCGGCGCCGAAGATGCACACTGTCCGCAAAGCTGCGTGGGCTGACCGGGCAGGCTGTCCGCGTCGGACTTCAGGTGGGAATAGGCGTGCGCCTGCATGCCGAGCTGGGCGATGAGCAACGCCAGCGACAGCACTTGAACGATCAGGTGACGGCTATTTCTGAACAGGACACCAACCTCCGGGCGGGGACGAGTATCCGACGACTCGCCGCGTTCGACAATCCCGGTTTCGTGCGCCTGGCGCACAAATGACAAAAACATCACGGTGAACGCGCCGCGACGACCTTCGTGCCGGCATCTTTCGTCAGGATTTGTCATGGCTTTGCAATGCAGAGTACTTGACACAGTATTGCCGGCAGCCGTAGCTTGCCTGCCGTGGACGCGCCACGGAACAAGACGATGCACTCCGCGAACCCGGTCCAGCTCGACTCGCACGCCGCTGCCACGCTGCGCTACATCCGCGCATCGATGGAGTCTGCGGCGTCGTTGTCCGTGCCGGGTTCCACTGGCATCGCATCCGGCATCGTCGGTGTGCTGGCCGCAATCGTCTCGTCCGTTCCAGCGTTGCGGCCGCATTGGCTCGTCGTCTGGCTCGTCGCTGCGTGCGTCGCTGCCGCGGTGGGTGGAGCGCTGTTGCTGCGGCAACCTTCACTGGGCTCGTTGACGATCGGCGGTGCGCCGATCCGCAGGTTCGCCATCGGTCTGCTGCCGTCATTGTTTGCGGGCGCGGTGCTGACCCTGGTGCTGTGGACGAATGCCGGCGAGCGGATGATTCCCGGCACCTGGCTGCTGCTGTATGGCTGTGGGTTGATCGCTGCCAGCACCGCTACCGCGCGCACGATAGGTATCCTCGGCGCCTCATTCGTCGCCGCAGGATTGGTGGCGCTGCTGTTGCCGCACGAATGGCACATTGCGATGCTCGGCGTGGGATTCGGCGGGCTGCACATCGTTTCCGGATACTGGATGGGAAGGGCGGGGCATGGCCGCGAAAGCTGAGACACGCAAGGCGAGCGCACCGGCAAAACGCAAGCGACCGAAGCTCGCTGCGGTGCCGGGCGCCGGCGTCGCTGCCGATGACGCGAAGTTCGACCGGCTGATCTACGAGCGCGTGCGCCTCGGCATCATGAGTGCGCTGGCGGTACGGGAGGAGCTGACGTTCACGGAGCTCAAGGGATTGTTCGACGTCAGCGACGGCAACCTGAGCGCGCACGCGCGCAAGCTCGAGGAAGCGAGCTACGTGACCTGTACGAAATCGTTCGAAGATCGCCGTCCGCGCACCGTGTATCGGATCACGACCGTCGGCCGCAACGCGCTGCATCGCTACCTCGACCATGTCGAAGCAGTGATCAAGGCGACCCGGCGCACCTGAAAAAATTTGCCCCGTAACTCTGCAACGTAGAGTACTCTCCAATGCATATTGCAATCATCATGGATGGCAACGGCCGCTGGGCGGCTCGCCGTCGATTGCCACGCACCGCCGGACATCGAGCGGGCGCCACAGCAGTGAACACAGTCGTCGAGGCGGCCGCGCGTCGGCGCGTCAGCACGCTGACTCTCTACGCGTTCTCCGCCGGCAACTGGCAGCGGCCGGAAGGTGAAGTCGGCGCGCTGTTCGGCCTGTTCAAGCGTCACCTGCTCACGCAGACACGCCGCTGCCTCGAGCAGTCGATCCGCATCAACGTCATCGGCCGGCGCGATAGGCTCGGCACGGAGCTGCGTGAGCTGATCGAGCGCAGCGAACAGGAGACCGCGCAGTGCGACGGGATGCGCCTGCGCATCGCAATCGACTACTCCGCGCAGTACAGCCTGATCGAGACTTGCCGCCGATTGAGGCCGGAGGACGGGATCGATCGCGCGCGCTTCGTCGAGCGGCTCGCCGAGGTGGATCACACGGTGCTGCCCGCACCGGAGGTCGATCTGCTGATCCGCACCGGGGGCGAGAAACGCCTCAGCGATTTCCTGCTCTGGGAGTGCGCCTACGCCGAGCTGCACTTCGTCGATTGCCTGTGGCCGGACTTCGACGAGCAGGCATTCGACGCAGCCCTGCAGGAATACGCGCGCCGCGAGCGCCGCTTCGGCGCCATCCACGAAGACCGGTTTGCGAGGTCCAGCCATGGATAGCCCACGAAGACAGCCGACCGTCCCCGCCGACATGGCGATCGCTCCAGTACTCGGGCCGGTTCGCGCCGGGCGCCAAGTGCAACCTCGCACGGCGTTGCTGCTGAATCCCTTCTATGCGAAGGATCCGCGCGCGAGCTTCGGCAAACACGTGCTCACGCCGACGCTGGCGCTGACGAGCATCGCCGGAGCGACGCCGTCGCACTGGGACGTGCGCTATTGGGACGAGAATCTGCTGCAGGGTTCGCCGCCGGGCGATCCGGTGCCGCAAGTCGTCGGTATCACAGTGCATCTCACGTTCGCGCGCCGAGCGTACGAGCTCGCAGCGTGGTTCCGTGCACAAGGCTCGATCGTCGTGCTCGGCGGCCTGCACGTGTTGTCGTGTCCGGAAGAGGCGCTGGAGCACGCCGACGCGATTGCGATCGGCGACGGCGTGCAGCTCTGGCCAGTGATTCTCGGCGATATCGAGCGAGGCGCATTGCAACGGCGCTATGCAGCCGACTATTCGCGAGCCTATGCGCTGGATCCGCCCGCGCGCCGCGCCATCCTGCCACGCGAGTCTTTCCTGACGACGACCAGCGTGATCGCGACGCGCGGTTGTCACAATCGCTGCGGCTTCTGCTATCTGTCGACCGAGGGCCTGCACATGCCCTACCGCATGCGCGAGGTCCAGCAGGTCGTCGACGAGATCGTGGCGGATGGACAGCCGTACGTCGTCTTCGTCGACAACAATCTGGGGTCGCGGCCCGCATACCTGCGCAAGCTGTGCGAGGCGTTGCGACCGCTCGGCATCATCTGGAGCGCCGCGGTCACCATCGACGTAACAGATGATCCCACGCTGGTGCGTGACATGGCACGAGCCGGTTGCACCGGAGTCTTCGTCGGCTTCGAATCGCTGAACGAAGGCAATCTCACCGATGCTCGCAAACGCACGCCGGCGCCCGTGGACTACGCACGCCGCGTCGCATTGCTGCATCGGTACGGGATCCAGGTGAACGGCAGCTTCGTGCTCGGCTTCGATCATGACGGTCCGGACGTGTTCGCGCGCACCGTGCAGTGGATCGAGCAGAACCGGCTCGAGTGCGCGACGTTCCACATTCTCACGCCGTATCCCGGCACGCCGCTGTTCCGTCAGTTCGAAGCTGAAGGGCGCATCCTGCATCGTGACTGGGACAGGTACGACACGGCGCACGTCGTGTTTCAGCCGAAGCACATGAGCTGCGAAGAACTCGATCACGGCTATGCGTGGTGTTACGACCAGTTGTTCTCGCACGCATCCATCTGGAAGCGTCGACCGAGCGATAGCAGGGCGGTGCTCGCATATCTCGCGATGAGCTATCTGTACAAGCGCTCGAACCGCTTCTGGCATCTGCTGATACGCCACCGGCTCACTGCGGCGATGTGGCGTCCGCTCATCGAGCATTCGCGCCAGCGGCATCTCAAACTCCGGCCGCGCCTGGAAGCGCTGGGTGCGGCGGACGAAGCAGCGGCTCGCGCCAGTCAATGTGTGAGTGCTGGAGTATGAAAACCTATTCCGGAAAGCGTGCGCTCGATGTCCTGCTCGCCGGCGCGGCGTGTGCAGCGTTCGCGCCGCTGGTGGCCGGCGTCGCAGTCGCGACCTGGCTCGAAGACAGCGGCTCGCCGCTGTTCGCGCAATCGAGAGTCGGGCGCGAGCGTCATCCTTTCACGATCCTCAAGCTGCGGAGCATGCGCGAGCAGCGAGTCACGCGCGTGGGACGCTGGCTGCGCCGCACTGGCCTCGACGAGTTGCCGCAGTTCGTCAATGTATTGCGCGGCGAGATGAGCATCGTCGGGCCGCGGCCGCTCACTCAACAGGATGTCGAACGACTGGGCTGGCACGATCCGCCGCACGACTGGAGATTCGCGACGAATCCCGGCATCACGGGCCTGTCGCAGTTGTTTGCGCGGCCGACGCTGCGTTCGGCGCGGCGCCTCGACCGGTTGTACCTGCAACGCCAGAACCTGTTGCTCGATCTGCGGCTGATCGCGCTCTCGTTCGCGGTGAATGTCGCAGGCAAACGCCACGTGCGGCACTGGGTCAGAGGGCATTCGTACCGCCGCGTGCAGGCGGAGTGGACCCGGCGGTGAGTGAGACATGCGCGCTGACTTTAGTGCGTTCCGCAGATCGAGCGGCGATTGGACAATAACCCCGTGAGTCAGGATCGGGGAGCGTCGTGCGCTATATATATGTATGCGGATTGCTGGCGTTTGCGGCTGCCGCGCAGGCCGGCAACTATCGCGCGCCGCGTTTGCCGGACGGGCAGATCGATCTGCAGGGCGTGTGGTCGCACAAGAACATCACGCCGCTCGAGCGTCCGGCAGATGTGAAGTCGTTCGTGATCTCCCGCGAGGAGGCAGCGCAGCTGCAGGCGAAGATCCTTGCGAAAAGCGAAGACCTGTCGCGGCCGGCCGAACCCTCGGTGTATTTCTGGGAGCGCGGCATCGAGGCGATCCGCGGCGAGTATCGCAGCTCGATCATCACCGATCCCGCGGACGGCAAGATTCCGGCGAACGATCATTTCAAGGCGCTCGCGAAGCTCACGGGTGGAGCAGTGCTGACCGCGTTCGACGGTCCGGAGCAGCGGCCGGGTTCCGAGCGTTGTCTCGCCGCAATCAGCTCCGCGCCGCCAGTCACGGTGGTGCCCGCCGCCGACCTTCGGCAGATCGTCCAGACGCCGCAGTCCATCGTCATCGCTTCCGAGGAACTGCACGAAGCACGCGTCGTGCGCATGAACGCCTCGCATGCGCCGGCGCCAATCGTTTCGTGGCTGGGCGATGCGATCGGCTGGTGGGAAGGCGAGACGCTGGTCATCGAGACCAAATACTTCGCACCGACCAGCGCGCCGCGCGCCGGCCCGGCGAGCCTGTTCTTCGTCGGACCCGAAACGACGGTGACGGAGCGCATCACCCGCGTATCCGCCGACGAGCTCAGCTACGTGTTCACTGTCGAAGATCCGACCTACTACACGCGGCCCTGGAAAGGCGAGACGCGCTTCGGGCGTTCCAGCGACCAGCTGCTCGAATACGCTTGCCACGAAGGCAACTATTCGCTGACCAATGCGCTGACCAGCGCGCGGGCCATCGAAGACGCCGCCGTCGCGAAAGAATCGCAACCCTGACGCGCGATGGCAGGTTCTGGCGCGATCATGAGCCCGCAGGCATGATCGCGCGGAACAGGGGGCCATCGGATGCAAGCCATCGGCCTGAGGATCAAGTCCGGCTTCGCCATTGCGGCCATCGTGAAGCGCAGCGCCGACGGCTTTGCCATCGAGGCGGTGCGCAAGATCCTGCTCTCGAGCGAAGATCTGCCGCAGTCCCGCTTTCCCTATCACCCGACGATCGAGCTGCCTGAGCGGCAGGGCGCCGTGCTGTCCGAGAAAGCCGTCAAGGAAGTGCGGCGTACCGCTGCGCAGGAGATGCGCAAGGTGCTGGCTGAGTTCGACGGCATCAAGCGTGCCGGCATGGTCGTCGGCAGCGTGATCGACCCCGACTCGCTCGGCAATCCGCACGTCCGCGTCCACGCGCTCGAAGGCAAGCTGTTCCGCGAGGTGGTCGCCGAGGTACTGAGGAAGAACGACATCGGTTGCGGCGTGCTCCTCGAGCGCGATGCATACGCCCGAGCCGCCGCCGACATGACATCCGCCGAACCGCAACTGCGCGCACAGGTCGCCGCTCTCGGCCAGCCCCACATCAAACCCTGGCGCGCCGAAGAAAAGCTCGCCACCCTCGCTGCCCTTTGGTCGCTGGTGCCGGGAGAGAAAAACAGCGGAAACTGAGCACCGCAGCAATTCAGGGGAAGAGCCATGACGAAGCTTGCCGTTGCCGCCGCAGTTGCCGCGCTCCTCGCCGGGCCTTTGGCCGTCGCCCAGGAACACGACTCCCACGAGCACGACGCCGCTCTCGGCGACGTCACCTTCCCGGTCTCGTGCAACGCCGAAGCGCAGAAGCACTTCAACACGACCGCAGCGCTGCTGTACTCCTTCTATTGGGAACGAGTCGATGCTGCTGTCGCCGCCGTACTGCAAGCGGACCCGACCTGCGCGATGGCGCATTGGGCCAAGGCGATCGCCAGCCTCGACAATCCGCTCGGCTCGCCACCCACGCAGAAGCAGGAGCAGGACGGTTGGGCCGCTGTCCTGAAGGCAAAGGAGCTCGGCGCGAAGACACCGCGTGAGCGCGACTACATCGCCGCGGTGGAGATCGTCTTCAAGGATCACGCGACGGTCCCGTTCAAGACGCGCGCCGCGAGCTACGAGAAAGCGCTCGAGCAGATGTACACGCGCTATCCGCAGGACTCCGAAGCAGCTGTTCTCTACGCGTACTGGCTGCAGGTCACCGCGGATCGCAACGACATGACTCATGCGAAGCAGCTGCAGAGCGCACGCATCCTCGAAAAGGTTGCGGCTACGCAGCCTCAGCACCCGGGCGTCGTTCATTTCCTGATTCATGCCTACGACTTCCCGTCGATTGCCGAGCACGGAATCGACGCCGCGCGTCGCTACGCCGCCATCGCTCCCGATTCGCCGCATGCGCTGCACATGCCCTCGCACATCTTCTCGCGCGTGGGCTATTGGCGGGATTCGATCGATACGAATCTGCGTTCGCACGCGGCAGCCCGGACCGACCGCGATCGCTATCACGCGCTCGACTACCTCACGTACGCTTCACTCCAGCTCGGCCGCGATACGGACGCGCGCAAGTGGGTCGAGATGGTCGAGTCCCAGTCCAGCTTCAACGAGCAGGCGCGGCAGGTCGCATACGCGGCAGCAGCGATCCCGGCGCGCTTCGCTCTCGAACGCGGTCAGTGGTCGCAAGCGGCGCAACTCGAGTTGAGTCCCGCAAGCTCGGCATTCGATTGGAGCGCGAACCCCGAAGGCGAGTCCGTGAATGCTTACGCACGCGGTCTCGGTGCAGCCCGAGCTGGAAATGCCCGGGCGGCGAAGGTCGAAACGACGCGCCTGGCCAGGTTGCGGCAGGCGTTGGTCGCGCAGAAGAAGGAGTACTGGATCGAGCAGGCGGACATCCAGGCCGACACGATCAACGCCTGGATTGCACGCGCCGAGGGCAGGAACGACGAGGCCGTGAAGCTGATGCAGGCCGCGGCCGACCGCGAAGACCGGACCGAAGAGCACATCATGATGCCGGGCCGCGTGATCCCGGTCCGCGAGATGCTCGGGGAGTTGCTGCTCGCTCTCGACCGTCCGCGCGAGGCGCTCGCTGCGTTCGAGGAATCGCAACGCAACGATCCGAACCGGTTCCGCAACCTCTACGGTGCGGCGCGTGCCGCAGAGCTTGCCGGCGAGCGCGACAAAGCGCGAACGCACTACGCGCGCTTGCTCGAGCAGATTGGTCCGGATGCGAGCGGGCGCGACGAGATCACCCGGGCGCGCGCGTTCGTGACGAAGCTCTGATTGCCTGCCGCGCGCGGCCGGCGCATGATCCACGCCATGGAGACCTGGCGCGAATTCGCAACCTACAGCGATGCGGCGTCTGCCGAAGTGATCCTCGGCCTGCTACGGTCCGAGAACATCCCGGCACGGGTGTTGTCCGATGAGCCCATGCCGGGCCTGAGCCGCGGCTTCTGCGTCATGGTTCCCGCCGAGATGTTGCGCAAGGCCGAGTGGGTGCTGTCGCAGGCGCAGCTCACCGACGCCGAGCTCTCCTACTACGCAACCGGCGAGCTCGGCGACAACCCGCAGCACTGATCGCCCATCTGCAAGTCTCATGTTTCTTCGCGCGCTGTTCGCCTTTCTCGCGCTGCCCGGCGTCGTGGCGTTCGCCGTTCCCATCTGGTGGCTCGTCGGAAGCGGGCAGGCGGAGATGCGGCATCCTGCGGCGTTGCCGATCCTGCTCGCGGGCTGCATCGGCCTGCTCTGGTGCGTACGCGACTTCTACGTGTTCGGCAAAGGAACGCTGGCGCCGTGGTCGCCGCCGCAGCACCTAGTCACATCCGGGCTGTATCGCTACTCGCGCAATCCGATGTACGTCTCGGTGCTCCTGATCCTGCTCGGCTGGACGCTCACATTCGGCGCGCTGCGGGGCCTCGGCGCCTACACGGCGATCGTCGCGATTGCGTTCCATGTGCGCGTCGTTCTGTTCGAAGAACCGTGGCTGGCTAGCGCGCACGGATCGGCCTGGGACGACTACGCGCGTCGCGTGCGACGCTGGCTGTGAGACGGGTATCATCGCGCGCATGAACGAACGCTCGTTTCGCTCGGCTGTCCGCTTCGTCTGCATCGCCAATCTCGGCTACTTCTTCGTCGAGTTCGGCATCGCGCTGGCGATTACGTCGGTCGCGTTGTTCGCGGACAGCATCGACTTTCTCGAAGACGCTTCGGTCAATTTCCTGATTCTCATCGCGCTCGGCTGGTCGATGATCGCCCGCGCACGCGTCGGCATGGTGCTCGCCGCTTTGTTGCTAGTGCCCGGTATCGCGACGCTGTGGATGGCGTGGCACAAGTTCCTCGCACCTGTGCCGCCCGCTGCGGTGTCGCTGTCGCTGACGGCGCTTGGTGCGATGACGGTGAATTTCGTCTGCTCACTCGTGCTTGCACGACATCGAGAGCATGGCGGGAGTCTCGCCAAAGCTGCGTTCCTTTCCGCTCGCAACGACGTCGTGGCGAACGCCGCGATCATCGTCGCGGGCGTGCTGACTGCGTATTTCAGCTCCGCGTGGCCTGACCTGATCACGGGTGTCGGCATCGCGGTGCTGAACGCGGGCGCGGCACACGAAGTGTGGGAAGCAGCACGAAGCGAGCACCGCGAAGCGAATGCCTGAGCGAGGAGTGGAGGAGATGAAGAGCAGCACCCCGGCGACGATCGACGAGTACATCGCGACGTTTCCGCCTGATGCGCAGGCTGTGCTGCGGAAGATCAGGACGACCGTCGCGAAGGCCGTGCCCAAGGCGGAAGAGAGAATCAGCTACCGGATCCCCGCGTTCATGCTCGACGGCATCGTGATCTACTTCGCCGCCTTCAAGAAGCACATCGGCGTGTTTCCGCCGGTGCGCGATCCCAAGCTGAAAAAAGACGTCGCACCCTACGCCGGCCCGAAGGGCAACCTGCAGTTCCCGCTGTCGGAGCGAATCCCGTATGCGCTGATCGGCCGCATCGCGAAAGTGCGCGCACGGGCGAACAGGGCGAGTGCCGCCGCGAAGAAGAAGCGGAAGTGAAGCAGTCCTCATAACCCGGCAGCCGGCGGGGACCCCGCGGCTGTTCTGCTACGATAGCCCGCAACCGCGTGCGGGCGCGGACAAAAGCACTACTACGATAATGTCCAGGTTCTGGTCGAGCGGGGTGCTGTGGGCGCTGATCGTCGTCGCGCCGCTCTCCGCCATTGCAGAGAATCGTTACACCGTCGAGCCGCCGGCGAGCTGGGTGCGCCGTGACGTGCCCGCGGCCGGCGACGATGCGCCGGCGGCCGAGGCGCAGGACGGCGTCGAGTATCTCACCGTCGACCGGCAAGTCCGCCTCACCGCACAAGGCTCCGACACCTACTGCGACTACGTCCAGCGCCTGGTGAGCGAGGCGGGCGTCGAACAGATGTCCAACATCTCGCTCGACTTCGATCCGCACTCCGATCGCATGATCCTGCACTCGCTGCAGGTGCGCCGCGGCGGTCGCGTGATCGATCAGCTCAGGAAGGCGCGCATCACGGTGCTGCAACGGGAACGCGGCCTGGAAGACGGGCTGATCGACGGCACGCTGACGCTCACCGCGGTGCTGGAAGATCTGCGGCCCGGCGACATCGTCGCCTACAGTTTCACCGTTCACTCCTTCGACCCGATCCTCGGCAACCGCTACAACGATTCGTTCACCACGCAGTGGTCGACGCCCGTGCGCTGGTCGCGCCTGCGGCTGCTGCAACCGGAAGATCGCCTCATACACATCGATGAGATGGGCGCCGACAGCAAGCCGGTCATTCGTCGCGACGGTGCGATCAAGGAAACGATCTGGCAATGGCGCGATCTCGCGGGCCTGCGCAACGAGAGCGAACAGCCGTCGTGGCACATGCACTACCCGCGCATCCGGTTGAGCGAGTGGAGCAGCTGGCAGGATGTGGTCGAGTGGGGCGTGCCGCTCTACCAGCTCAAGCCGCTGTCCGCACCGATGCAGGCGCTCGTCGATCAATGGCGCAAAGAGGCCGCGGACGATCCGGGCCGGATCATCGAGGCATTGCGCTTCGTGCAGGACAAAGTCCGGTACACCGGTATCGAGATCGGCCCCGGCGCCTATCAGCCGACCGATCCGGCGCGAGTGCTGGAGCGCCGCTACGGCGATTGCAAGGACAAGGCGCTGCTGCTGGTGACGCTGTTGCACGCGATGAAGATCGATGCGCAGCCGGCGCTGGTGAATACCTGGCTGGAGCACGAGATCGAAAATGCGCTGCCGAGCGCAGGCGTGTTCGATCACGTGATCGTGCGTATCCGCAGCGGCGGCCGTACTTACTGGTTCGATGCGACCGAGACGTTGCAAGGCGGCACGCTGCAGAGCGCGAACCAGGCGCACTTCGGCGCGGCGCTCGTCATCGCACCCGGCGTGCAGAAGCTCGAGCACATGCCGGACGCGGTGCGCGCCCAGCCCACGACGGACATTGCCGAGTCTTTCGACCTGGCGGCAGGCACGACCGCGCAAGGCACGATGCAGGTGAAGACTATCTACCGCGGCGCCGAAGCGGACAGCATGCGGCGCTGGTTGCAGTCTTCGACGTCCGAGCAGGTCACCCGCAAGTATCTCGACTACTACCGCGACTGGTATCCGGGCATCAAATCGTCGGGCCTGCTGAAGATCAAGGACGATCGCGCCGCGAACCGCATCGAGATCGGCGAGCGTTACACGATCGAGCCGGCGTTCGTCGAGAAGGACAACGGCAAGCGCCGCTTCGAAATCAATCCGGACGCGGTCGCGGCACTCGCGAAGGCGCCGAAGCTGGTGGTGCGCTCCTCGCCGCTGACCGTAGCTCATCCCCGCAACGTGCACTACCGCGCGACTGTTCTGCTTCCCGAGGATTGGAACATCGACAACGACATCGTGAACGTCCAGGACGCCGCGTTCGTCTACAGCTCGAAGATCGAAGCGGTCGGGCGTCGCTTCACTGCCGAGTACGATTTCCGCACCCTGGCGGATCACGTGGACGCGGCGCGCGTGCCGGAATACGCGCGCAATCTCGAACGCGTGCGCGACGACATCGGCTACCGGCTCACGAGCGGCGGTACCGTGGTGGAGCCGGAAAGCACTGGATCAATCAACATCATCCTGATCATCGCAGCGCTGCTTGGCGCGGCGGGCGGCTACCTGTCGCTCGGGTATCTTCGCCGGCGTGTGCCCCCCGTGGAGCCGATCGACCCGGACGCGCCGAGCGGCATCACCGGCTGGTTGCTGATCCCGCTGCTGAACGTGTGCATTCTGCCGGTCATCATCGCCAGGGCGCTGTACCAGTACCGGTCGCACCTGGAAATCCAGACGTGGAACGCAATCGGCGACGGAGCGGGCGAGCTCGCCGTTCAATTGCTGCAGATCGGTCATTTCACGCTCGTGGCGAGCGGCGTGGCGTTGCTGATGGTGGCGGGCTACTCGGCCTTCCTGTTCTTCACTCGCCGCCGGTCGTTTCCTTTCACGTGGGTGCTGCTGTTGTGGGCGTGGGCTGCCTGGCTGTTTCTCGACAGGGTCCTCGTCATGGGACTGCCGGGCGACAATAGCTCGGACATCAGCTCGACCGGCAAAGAGTTCATCCGCAGCCTGGTCTTCTCGGTCATCTGGACGATCTACATGCGCCGTTCGCAACGCGTCGCGGCCACGTTCATCCGCGACGGCGCTACGCCAGTACCGGCTGTAGCCGCGGCTGCCGCCTTGCCCAGTCAGACCGCCAGCTGATCTGTCTCGCCGCGACGAGGGCGCGAAGATCATCTGGTCCGAGCTTCGCGACGAGCGGGCAGTGGAGCGCGCGGGCCGCGGCTCGATAGCGCTCGAGCTCGCGTTCGACGTCCCTGGGCGCGCCCGACTTCTCGAGATCGTTGACACGCCGAACGAGCGCCTGCACGAGCGGGCAGCCCCTGCGATCGTGCTCGGCCGTCTCGTGGCCGCGAAACACACATGCTGTGATGGACACGGCTCAATCTCCTGCAGATGCGGGCGCGACGCCGGCGACGACCACGAACTCGCCGGGGATCCGGTAACCGTCGTTGCGTCGCCAGGGCTCGATTGCATGTTTGTAGCGGGCGCGCACGTGCGCGCGCACTTCCTCGTCGAAGCGCGACCATGCGAGCGCGACAGGTCCGCCGATGAACGCGGCATCGCAAGCCGCATCGGCGTTGTCGTAGCTCAGCACCGTCGCGACGCGTCGCTGGCGGACCTCGCCGAATCCCGCGTCCTCGCACAGGCTCTGCAGCGCATCGGGCTCGCCGAGCGAGAAAAACAACGGGCAGACGTCGCTGTCGACTTCCGCTTCGACGATCGGAAACACCGGCGACCAGCCGCAGTTCACGCGTTTGCCCCAGACCGCGATGGCGACGCGGCCGCCGGGTTTGAGAACACGCAGCCACTCGCGCAGCGCGCGTTGCGGATCGGGCACGTACATCAGGCCGAGCGAGCACAGCACTACGTCGAAAGTCGCATCCTGAAAGTCGAGCGTCTCCGCGTCCATGCGCTTGAACGTCACGTTCGACAAGTGCTGGTCGGTCGCACGCTGGCGCGCTACTGCGACCATCTGGCCGGAGAGGTCCGTGCCGAGCACGCTGCCGCCCGGCCCGACGCTGTCGGCGGCGGCGAGCGTCGTAAGACCCGTGCCGCAGGCGAGGTCGAGAACTTTCTCACCCGGCGTGAGCGCGGCAAGGGACAACATCCAGTTGCGGGCCGGCGCGAGTTGCTCCTGCCACAGGCAATCGTAGTCGTTGCTCGCCAGGTCCCAGCCGTAGCGCTGCACGCGTCGTTGAAGCTTCGCATCCATGCTGCGCAGTCTGCGGTCTCGCGTCACGTGCGTCCTGCCTGCACGTCGCCAAGGTCTGACCGAGCGTCCGGGTCAGCGGAACCCGAGCCGGGTCAGCGCCTGGTCGATACGGCCGCGCATGGCGTCGGGGCGCATCGGAAAAGCGCGGAAAAAATCCTCGCGGCTGAGTGCGGCGTTGCGCTCGCGCACGTTCGCCGACCAGAGCGCCGCTCGCGACGTGTCGCCGGCGAGCTCCTGCGCCGCGGCCGCGATCATAGCAATCAGCACGTGCGCACCGGGCGAGCGGGCGCCGCGCTCGGCCCAATGCGCGGCATCGGCATCTTCGTTCAGGACCATGTGAGTGAACGCGCGCGTCGCGAGCATCGCGTAGTGCAGGGGATCGAGTGGGCTGAGGCGCATCGCGAGGTCGACGTGCTCCCGTCCGTCGCCGGCGTGTCCCGCCAGTGCCTCGGTCCATGCACGCGCATAGATCCCCTGGGCATAGTGCGGGCTGATATCGGTCGCGCGCTCCAGCCAGCCGAGGCTGGTTTCCAGATCGCCCTCCAGCCAGTACGTGCG
>DATEKT010000018.1:0-11555 GCA_035277305.1 Steroidobacteraceae bacterium
CTTTGCGTGTCACATTGCTGGCCAATAACCGCGACCATCATGGTGAAAGCTGGGAGAAGGGGTTTCAACCGACACTATCGCTTGTCGGGGACACGCTTCGCGTTGCCGATGGCACTCGTTTCACGCTGTCGCTGCGCGCGCCGGGCGGCAAAATGACGCCGGGGCGTGATTGGTATCGCAACTTCGATCTGCCGATCGAGGCGGCACGTGGCCTGGGGTCAAAGGACTCGCATCTGTGCGTGGGGTGCGCCGAGATCGAACTCCGGTCCGGTGTGTGGTGCGGGATCGTCGCAAGCCTGAGGCCCGATCCGTCGGCTGATCTCCTTGCCGCAATGCAGCGGCGACTGGCGCACGACAGGCAAGTGCTGAGTCACGCGCCAGCAACCGACTGTGGCTGGATCAGGCGTCTCATCCTTGCTGCGGACAGCTTTGTTTTCGCGCGGCCGCTGCCTCACGCGCCGGACGGCCAATCGGTGATCGCTGGCTATCCCTGGTTCGGCGACTGGGGCCGCGACACGATGATCAGCCTCGAAGGCCTGACACTCGCCACCGGCCGGTATCGCGAGGCCGGCGCGATCCTGCGTACGTTCTCGAACTACATCCGTGACGGATTGCTGCCGAACCTGTTTCCAGAGGGCGAGCGCGAGGCGCTCTATCACACCGTCGATGCAACGCTGTGGTACTTCCACGCGATCGGGCGCTACGTGGAAACGACGGGCGACCGTTCGATCCTGGTGCAGCTCTACCCGATTCTCGCCGACGTGATCGCGCACCACTTGCAGGGCACGCGTTTCAACATTCGCGTCGACCCCGCCGACGGTTTACTCGCCGCGTCGGCCGAGGGTTATCAGCTGACGTGGATGGACGCGAAGGTCGACGGCTGGGTGGTCACGCCCCGCCGCGGCAAGCCCGTGGAAGTCCAGGCGCTCTGGTACAACGCGCTCAGGCTGATGGCAGCCTGGGGCGAGCACTTCGGCGACGAGCATCGCTCATACGCCGAGCACGCACAGCGGGCGCGCGAATCGTTCAACGCGCGTTTCTGGAGTTCCACGAGCGGTTGCCTGTACGACGTGATCGACGGACCGGACGGCGACGACGCCAGCATCCGGCCGAACCAGGTGTTCGCGATCTCGCTGACCTATCCGATTCTCAACGAGCCGCGCTGGGCGCCCGTGCTGGAAACCGTGCGCAACCGACTCGTAACCGCGTACGGGCTGCGCACGCTGAGCGCCGACCATCCCGACTACAAAGCGCACTATCGCGGCGACCTGCGCTCGCGCGACGCCGCGTATCACCAGGGCACGGTGTGGCCGTGGCTCATCGGACACTACGTCGACGCGTACCTCCGATCGCGACCGGATCGCGCCGGCGCTCGCGAACTGCTGCGGGCATTTCACGGACACTTGTTCGAAGCAGGCGTCGGCAGCATCAGCGAAATCTTCGACGCCGAAGACTCGCATGCGCCGGGCGGATGCATCGCGCAGGCATGGAGTGTCGCAGAGGTCTTGCGAGCGTGGTTGCGGACCCGATAGGCAAATTGGTGCCGGGAGAAAAAAAGAGCTAAAACTCAGCACCGCAGCATTGCGCGCTCGCTCCGAGCGCAGTCGACTCTCCGATGCTGCAGTGCTGAGTTTCAGTCGCTTTTCTCTCCCGGCACCAAACCCTGCATCACGCGGAACACGCAACTCGCCCCACACATTGGACTCAGTACATCCGCAACACCGACTTTCAGGGAGCCACGCTCATGGCACGTTCGACTCAGACACGCAGCAGCGATTCGCGGGCCGACGCAATCGCACTGCTCAAGCAGGACCACCGCACCGTCTCCGCACTGTTCGAGGAATTCGAGAAGGCGGATGAAGAGGAACAGTCATCGATCGCGCAGCGCGTCTGCCAATTGCTGACAGTGCATGCGACGATCGAGGAAGAGGTGCTCTATCCCGCCGCGAAGGAAGCCTTCGAGGACGAAGAGGATGACGACCTGGTGAACGAGGCCGAAGTCGAGCACGCCTCCGCGAAGGAACTCATCGCGAAGATCGAAGGCATGTCCAGTGACGACGAGCACTTCAAGGCGACCGTCACCGTGCTCGGCGAGTACATCAAGCATCACGTCAAGGAAGAGGAGAACGAGCTCTTCCCCGAGCTGAAGAAAACCGAGCTCGATCTCAAGGAGCTCGGCGCCCGGCTCGCGGATCGCAAGTTCGCGCTGATGGAGCAGATGGGCATCGAGGAAAGCGAGGACTCGCAGCAGCCGCGCAAACGCTCGGCGACGCGCGGTGCGTCGCGCTCGAAGTCAGGCAACCGCCGTTCCGGCAGCCGCGCGCGACACTAGATCTCGTTGCGGCGGGCGAAGCTCGCGATGTGCTCGGCGGCGCGGAATGCCAGCGCCTGGATCGTCAGCGTCGGCTGACCGCGCCCCGAAGTCACGAGACTGCTGCCATCGCACAGGAACAGGTTCGGAATGTCGTGCGAGCGGTGGTAGCGGTCGACCACCGACTTCGCCGGATCGTTGCCCATCCGGCATGTGCCCAACAAATGCAATGAGCTCGTCTGCGGCTTGACCGCCGCATTCGTCACCTTCACCGCGCCCGCCGCCTCCATGATCTCCGCCGCTCGCGCCTGCATGAAGCGCATCGTCGCGAGATCGTCCGGATGATCGTTGTAGGTGACGCGCATCGCGGGCATGCCCCACGCGTCCTTCAGCTCGGGATCGAGCTCCACGCTGTTCGTCTCCAGCGGTAGCGAGGTTCCGTGCGCTGCCGCCTGCATCGAGCGCGGGAACTCAGCGAGACGCTCCTTGTAGGCACTGCCCCACAGGTGCTCGTCCTCGCCGACGCGGTCCGCCCAGATGATCGGCTGCGGCCCGATGCGCGAGTCGATGCCGCCACCGCCATAGAAACCACGCTTCGGATCGCTGTCGTAGAAGTCGTGCACGACGCGCGAGCACTGCACGCTCTTGAACTCGTTGAGCTCGTGCTCGAACACCGCGTGGGTGCGCATCGTGAAATTGAACATCAGGTATTTGCCGACCAGGCCGCTCGAGTTCGCGAGACCTTGCGGGAACATGCCGTTCGCCGAAGTGAGCAGCAGGCGCGGCGTCTCCGCGCCATTCGCAGACAGGATGACGGCCTTCGCTTTCTGAAAGCGCTCGCGCTTGTCGCGATCGAAGTAGCGCACGCCGGTCGCACGTCCGCGCTTGTCGGTCTCGACCTGCACGACGTAGCTCTCGGAACGAACTTCGCAACGGCCGGTCGCCTCGGCCTCCGGGATCATCGTCGTCAGCGACGAAGCCTTCGCACCGACTTCACAGCCGAAGCCGTGACAGAAGCCGCAGTGAATGCACGCGGGCCGGCCGCGATAGGGCTGCGAGTTGATCGCGAGCGGCGCTGGGAATGGATGCAGCCCGAGCTTGCGCGCGCCGCGCTCGAGCAACACGCCGGAGGATTTCACGGGCAGCGGCGGCATCGGATACGGCTTGCTGCGCGGCGGATCGAAGGGGCTCGCGCCCGCAAGTCCGCTGACGCCAATATCCCACTCGACCTTCGTGTAGTACGGCTCGAGCTCGGCGTACGTGATCGGCCAGTCGCTGAAGCCGGTGCCGGAGATCGGCCCGAGCCGCGAGCACTCGTCGAAGTCGACTTCGTGGAAGCGCCAGTAGTTCGCCGTGTAGTGCACGCTGCTGCCGCCGACGGTGCGCGCGTAGGTCAGACTCGGACGAATCAGGTTGCGCTCGCCGCGCTTGGAGCGATCGTCGCGGAAGGTCTGCGGATTCTTCACGGGATCGTTGGTCATCCCGGCGTTGAACCAGTGCTTGAGCTCGTCGTGCTCGAAGCTGCCGAGCGTCAGGCGCGGACCCTGCTCGAACACGACGACCGAGAAGCCGGCAAGCGACAGCTCGCGCGCGAGCACGCCGCCCGCTGCGCCGGAGCCCACGATCGCGAAATCGACGGGCTGGGAAAGACGAAAAGTGGCGGTCATGGGCGGTGAATGACTTCGATGGCGAAGCCGGGATAGTCGCGGTCGTAGTAGCCGAAGGGCGGCTGGAAGATGTGCTGATCCTGGAAGCCGAGCAGTTTCCAGCCAATGCCGTCGCGGTTGGCGCCGTACTTCGGCATCGCGAACATGCCGACGAGCGTCAGCAGCCGCATGCGCGCGAAGAACGGTGTGCCTTCCACGAGCTTGAGGAAATCTATCTGCTGCTGGCTCGTCAGCGCCGCGAACGACGCGGCATCCGGGTGCTGCGACTGGCAACGCAGCCGGAAAGCGGCCAGCTGAGCGCGAAAGTCCGGCGCCAACCGACCGAAGAAGGTGGCGAGCGCACGATCGATGAACAGCGCCACGCCGGCTTCGTGCGCACCGGGCGTCGAGTCGGTCGGGATGATCTGCGCCGTGATCGCGTCGACGTCGGCGAGCTCGGCCTGACTCAGGAATGCGGTGCTCGGCTGGCCGCCCTCTGCCTGCGCTCGCTGCGCCGCAGTAGCCGCTGCTGCAACCTTCGCGAGGTCGAGTGTCAGCCACGCCCCGCCGAGCGCGCCCACTACACGAAGAAACGTCCGCCGCGAGTAACTCATACCCAGGTAATCGGAATGGATGGGCGGTACCCGACACGCCGCGCACCTCACCGTAGGTGCATTGCCCTCACGCTTCGTGTGCACACGCACCGTGGAACCTTTGCGCGCAGGTATTTCTTAAACATCGCGAGCGCACAATTTGAGTCGAGCCCAGCGCTCGTTACGGAGACGACCATGCCCACGCGACCCCGGACCGGGAACGGCCGGACGAAAACCAAGAAGACCCCTCCCGCGGCCCCTCAGCAGCAACCGCCGACCCCCGAGCCGACCGAAGTCACTGCCACTCACCTGGAGCGGCGCGAGATTCCATCGTTCTCGGAAAGCCGCGAAGCGCGGATTGCCGAACGCGCCTACTGGCGCGCGGAGCGCCGCGGGTTTACTTCAGGCCAGGAGCTCGATGACTGGCTCGCCGCCGAAAAAGAAGTCGACGGCAAGTAAACCGCACTGCGCCTTCGGTTGCTGACGACTCGGCTGCGTAATTCCCGCTGCTAACATTTTTGGCTTCGACCGCACGTCGTAGCCTGCATGAATGTCCTGTTGACCGGAGCCAGCGGTTTCATCGGCAGCCACCTCGCGCGCGCGCTGCGTGCCGCCGATTACATCGTGATCGAGTCGCGTCGCGACGTCGACGAGGGCACGGCATCCGTGCGCGCCGATTTCACGCGCGACCTGTCCGTTCGGGACTGGCTGCCGAAGCTGGTCGGCGTCGACGCTGTCATCAACGCGGCCGGTATCGTCCGCGAGCATGGTGCACAAACCTTCGAGCGCATTCACAAGCGCGCGCCCCAGGCGCTGTTCACGGCGTGCGTTGCCGCCGGAGTGAAGCGGGTGGTGCAGATTTCCGCGCTCGGCGCCGATCGCGGCATGACGCGCTACTTCCTGAGCAAGCGCGCGGCGGACGACTATCTCGCGACCTTGCCGCTGGAATGGACCATCGTGCGGCCGGCGATGGTGTTCGGTCCCGGAGCGTCGAGCTCGCGACTGTTCGAGAAGCTCTCGCGCTTTGCCGTCGTGCCGCTGCCGGGTCGCGGCGAGCAGCGCGTGCAGCCGCTGCACATCGATGATCTGACGGAGGCGCTCGTACACCTGCTCGCTGACGCCGCGACGCATCGCTCGCGCATCGAGCTGGTCGGACCGCAAATTTTCAGCCTGCGCGACCTGCTGGCCGGGTTGCGCTCCGCGAAGCATTTGAGTCCGCCACGCTTCGTGCCGGTGCCGTTACCCCTGGTGCGCGCCGCGACCCATATCGCCGCACTCAACCAGATTGCAATCGACGATGAGACTCTGGCGCTGCTCGAAGCGGGCGCGCGTGGCGATCCGGCGACGATCCGTCACCTGCTGGGTCGGCCGGCGCGGCCTTTCGCTCAGTGAACGGCGCGCGACGAGGGCTGTGGAGCAGTAGCGGGGTCCGGCGTCAATGCCGGCAGCGCACCGAGACATTCGCGCACGGTCGCGACGAGCTGCCCGCCGGTGTACGGCTTGTCGAGCCAGCCGAGCGGATGCGCGCGCTCGGCGAGCTTGCGGGTCGCGGGATCCGCGTGCGCGCTGGCGAAAATGCAGCGGATACCGAAACGCTCGTACAGGACGATCGCCGCTTCCACGCCGTCGGCGACGCTCGCGAGGCGGATGTCCATCAATGCGAAATCGGGATGCTCGCGCTCGGCGATGTCGAGCGCCTCGGATGCGGTCGTCGCCAGTCCGACGCATTCGATGCCGACGGAGCGCAATTGCAGCTCGCAATCGACGGCGACGAAGTACTGGTCTTCGACGATGAGAACGCGAGGGGCTTGAGGCATTTCGGCAATCGTCCGTGTGAGTCGAAGTCGAAACAGATTCGTCATGAAATTGTTCCAGTCTGCGTTGCACACGCAATTGCGTGTGCGTGTTCGGCCTACGCACCCCTCCTTAGGAAGTGCGGACGGCGGCGAACCCGCTTCGGATTGCGGGCGTTGCATCTGCATGGGCAAAGTGCAGCGAGCGCCTTGGCCGCTCATCAAATGCGCGGTTTCGAACTGGAGCTCCGACCAGGCTGCGACCATCGGTGCAGCACTCGCCTTCTACTGTGCATTTTCCATCGCCCCGCTCCTGGTCATTCTGCTCAAGACCGCGGGCTGGATCGTCGGTGCGCAAGCGGCGTTCGGACACCTCAGCGCGCAGCTGACGGCACTGTTCGGCAAATCCACCGCCGACGTGTTGCTCGATGCGATGCGCAGCTCGCAAAGCGCGGATGGCATCGTCGCCACGATCGTGAGTGCCGTTACGCTGCTGCTCGGCGCAACCACGGTCTTCAATGCGCTCGAAGCGGCGCTGGAGCAGATCTGGGGCGCGCGCGATCTGGTGCCCAAAGGAGTACGCGGATTCATTCGCACACGGCTGTTGTCGTTCGGTCTGATCCTCGCGGTCGGATTCCTGCTGCTGGTCTCGCTTTCGCTGACCACCGCGCTGACCGCACTGCGTGAAGCGATCGGCCGTCACTTCACGGGCTTCGTCGTGCTGGCGGGCGGGCTCGACTTCGTGATCTCGATCGCCCTGATCACAGGATTGATCGCGCTGATCTACCGCTACATGCCCGCGCGGCGCATGGAGTGGCGCCCGATCCTGTGGGGCGCGCTCGTCACGGCGTTGCTGTTTCACCTCGGCCGCTGGGGCATCGCCTGGTACCTCGGACGCGCGACGCAACCTTCGGCGTTCGGCGCGGCCGCGTCGTTCGCGGCGCTGCTGCTGTGGCTCTACTACTCGGCGCAGATCTTCCTGCTCGGCGCCGAGTTCACTGCATGCTTCGGCGGAGTGCGCGATGAAACGTAGGAACAAGTGGCTGCTGGCCCTCGGCATCGTCGTCGTGCTGCTGGTCGCGGCGCGTCTCGCGCTCGAGCCGATCCTGCTCGACTACGCGAACCGGAAGCTCAATGCGCTCAACTCCTACGAGGGCCACATCGACGACCTCGATCTGTCGCTGCTGCGCGGCGGTTACAACATCAAGGGCATCGAGATCGTGAAGACCGGCGCCGGTCAGCCGGTGCCGTTCTTCAAGGGCGATCGCATCGAGGCGACCGTCGAATGGCGCAGCCTGCTGCACGGCCAGCTGGTGGCGGAGGCCGACCTGTTCCGTCCGCAGGTGAACCTGGTCGAGGCCGAGTCCGAGCGCAAGTCGCAGCTCGGCAAGGAAGTGAACTGGGTCGATCAGTTCAAGGAGCTGTTCCCGTTCCGCTTCAACACCGTGCGCGTGCACGACGGCGCCGTGACATTCAAGGCGCCCGGCATTCAGACGAAGGACGCGCTCAAGGCGCAACACATCGAAGGCTATCTCGCGAACCTCACGAATGTCGCGGACAGCGCCAGGGAAACCTTCGCCCGGTTCGAGTTCACGGCCAACGTGCTCGATGGCGGCTCCGCGAAAGTCGCCGGCAGCATCGATCCGTTGTCAGTCAAGCCCACGTTCGATCTGAACCTGAGCGTGAAGAACGTGCAGCTGCCGCAGGTGAACCCGTGGCTGACGCGCTTCATCAAAGCCGACGCCGAAGGCGGCGAGTTCGAGCTGTACACGGAGCTCGCCGCGGCGGACGGCAAGTTCAAAGGCTACGCCAAGCCGGTGATGCGCGACGTGAACATCTACAGCAGCTCGGAGCCGGAGAAGAATCCGTTGAAGCGCCTGTGGGAAGGCATCATCGACGTGGCGGCGAAGATCTTCGAGAACCAGCAGGAAGACCAGGTCGCCGCGCGCATTCCGATCAGCGGCACGATCGAAGATCCGAGCACCGACCTGCTGGCGACGATCGGCAGCGTCATGCGCAACGCATTCGTCGGCGCCTTCGCGCGCTCGCTGGAAGGCAGCATCTCGGTGCGCAGCGTGCGGCAGAGCCTGAAAGGCATCGGCGACGACAAGGACGAGAAGAAGTCCGAAGAGAAGCAGGACAAGAAGAAGGCCGGCCCTCGCTCGACGGGGTAAGTGGCCCTATTCAGTGGAGTGGGTCAGGCTTTAGCCTGACGGCCTGGCCACACAGGTAGAGACGCCTATGACGACTCCGAACGTCCAGGTCCGTGCCTTGCAAGCGGCGGATCGCGAGCGCTGGGGCGAGCTCTGGCAGGGCTACGTCGCCTTCTATCGCCATACCCTGCCCGCCGAGATCACCGACCTCACCTGGCGCCGGCTGCTGGATACCTCCCACCCATTCCACGGATTGGCTGCCGTCAGCGGCCAGGGCCGCGTCGACGGTATCGTGCACTTTCACGCTCACGGCTCGACCTGGGCGAAGGTCGGCTACTGCTATCTCGAAGACCTGTTCGTCGACCCGGCCTGCCGGGGCCAGGGCCTCGGCCGGAGGCTGATCGAAGCCGTCTACCGCGCGGCGGACGAGCAAGGCCTCGAGCGCGTCTACTGGCATACGGAAAAGACCAACGAGCAGGCGCAGGTGCTGTACCGGCAGGTTGCCGAGCTGACGCCGTTCGTCCAGTACAAGCGCGAGCGCCCATAGTAAATTTTGCTTTCTTTGGGGAACCAACGACCTGCACACTGCGTAAGGTTGCAACGTCGTGGGTCACAGCGGACCCGCTATCTAGAACTAGATTGGTTTCCCCACGGGCAGTGCCCACCTTAGGAGTCGTTCCGTGAACCGACTGGCCAGTCGCTTGCCGGCGATCGTCGAGCAACATCAGAAAGAAGTCCTCGCCGAATGGCTGAGCAACCAGACGAGCAGCGGCGCGTGGCGCGCCGGGCGGATCCAGGAATCGCAGCTGCGCGAGGAATCGCAGCGCTTCCTCGGCATCCTCACCAAGGCGATCCAGCAGGGCGTCGAGTTCGACATGCGCAGTACCCAGTGGGCGGAGGCCCGGGATTTCCTCGGCGAGCTGTCCCGCAGCCGCGCCGTCCAGGGATTCACCCCCTCGCAGGTGGCAACGTTCGTCTTTTCCCTGAAGCAGGCCCTCTTCAAGCGCGCCACCGAAAGCCTGAAGACCGACCCGGAGGCGCTGGCCACGACTTTGTGGGATGCGACCATCCTGCTCGATGCGCTGGGCTTGTACACCACCGAAGTCTTCCAGCAGGCCCGCGAGCAGGTCATCGCGCGTCAGCAGGAAGAGTTGATCGAGCTCTCGACGCCTGTCGTACAGCTTTGGGACGGGATCCTCGCGCTGCCGCTGATCGGCACGCTCGACAGCGAGCGTACGCAGGTCGTGATGGAGAGCCTGCTGGAGCGCCTGGTCGCGACCGGCTCCAGCCTGGCGGTGATCGACATCACCGGCGTGCCGACGGTCGATACGCTGGTCGCACAGCACCTGCTGAAGACGGTTGCGGCCGCGCAGCTGATGGGCGCGGACTGCATCATCAGCGGCATCCGCCCCCAGATCGCACAGACCATCGTGCACCTCGGCATCGATCTGTCGAGCGTGGCCACCAAGGCGAGCCTCGCAGATGCATTCGCGCTGGCGTTGAAGCGCAGGGGGCTCACAGTCGCGCGCGCCGTCGGAGGGTGAGCCGTGGATCGCGTTCCCATTCTCAAGCTCGAGGATTTCCTGCTGGTGTCGATCCAGGTCGACATGCACGATCAGCTGGCGCTGACCCTGCAGGACGATCTGACGCAGAGGATCGTGGCCACGCGGGCGCGCGCCGTGCTCATCGACATCTCGGCGCTGGAGATGGTCGACTCGTTCATGGGCCGCATGCTCGGCAACATCGCGGCGATGTCGCGCATTCTCGATGCGCAGACCGTCGTCGTCGGCATGCGACCCGCGGTCGCCATCACCTTGGTCGAGCTGGGACTGTCCCTGCCCGGAATTCGCACGGCCCTGAACGTCGATGCCGGACTCGCCCTGCTGCGCGCGGCCGTCGAGCGACCGGACGAGCCTGGCAATGGCGAGTGAAACCGAAACCCTTCCGGTCCGCACGGGTGAAGACGTAGTCAGGGCGCGGCAGGTCGTCAGGAGCCGCGCGATGGATGTCGGCTTCAGCCTGGTCGAGCAGACCAAGATCGTGACTGCGGCGAGCGAGCTCGCGCGCAACACCGTCATCTACGGCGGCGGCGGCGAGCTGCGTATCGAGCGCCTGTACGAGGGCCCGAAGCGCAGCGGCCTGCGGCTGACTTTCGAGGATCGCGGGCCGGGCATCCCCGACATCGATCTCGCGCTGCGCGACGGCTACACCAGCGGCGGCGGCCTCGGGCTCGGGCTCAATGGCGCCCGCAAGCTTTCGCACGAGTTCGACATCCAGTCGAAGGTCGGCGAAGGCACGCGCGTGACGATCACGCGCTGGAAGTAACTTGCAGAGCTTCGTCGTTACGGAATCGAGCGAGATCGCGCAAGCACGGCGCGCGGTGGCAGCGCTGGCCGGACGCCAGGGTTTGAACGAAGCAGATGCCGGCCGCGCAGCACTGGCCGCGGTGGAGATCTGCAGCAACATGGTCAAGCATGGCGGCGGCGGCGAATTGATCGCGCAACCGCTGGAGCGCGGCGGGCAGCGCGGCGTCGGGCTCGTCGGACTCGACAAGGGACCGGGCATCGACGACCTGGCGAAATGCCTGCGCGATGGTTTCTCGACCGGCGGCAGTCCCGGCACCGGGCTGGGCGCGATCCGCCGCACGGCGCAGATGTTCGATGTGTACTCGCGTCCGGGCCACGGCACAGTCGTGGTCGCGCAGCTCTGGCCGGGTGGCCGCGAGCCGCACGCAGCCATGGAGATCGGCGCCATCGTCATCCCCGCGCCGTACGAAGTGGAATGCGGCGACACGTGGTGCTACGTCGAGCGCGCCGGCGGTGCGCTGGCGATGGGTGTCGACGGACTCGGGCATGGGCTCGGTGCCGCGCAGGCCGCGAACCTTGCATGCGAAGTGTTCATGACCGAAATGACGCGTCCGCCCGGCATGGTGCTGGAACGGATCCACACCACGCTGCGCACGACACGCGGCGCCGCGGCCATCCTGCTGGAGATCGACTGGAACCAGCGCCGGTTGCTGGCAGCCGGCATCGGCAACATGGTTGCGGCGATCGTGGACG
>DATEKT010000019.1:0-2339 GCA_035277305.1 Steroidobacteraceae bacterium
GTGCGCATGGCCGGCGGATTTCGTCGGGATGCGGACCTGAATGATGCGGATCTGATGAGTTACCACGTCGAGAACGGAAAGCAGATCGCCGGATTGCGAGCGAGCATCCGGATTGGCGACGCGGTCACGAAGCGAGACCGCAACAGCGATGTTGCGCTGCATGCAGGTGACGTGCTGACGATTCACCAGATCACCGGCTGGGCGGATATCGGCGCGACGATCACGATCGAAGGCGAGGTTGGGCATCCGGGGGTTTATGGATTTCGCGAGGGCGAACATCTGAGCGACTTGCTGCGACGCGCGGGCGGGTTGCGCGACACGGCGTATCCGGAGGGAGCGGTCCTGACCCGCGACGAGGTACGCACGCTGGAGGAAAAGAGCCGCGCTGAGCTGATCCGGCAAATCGAGACCAGTTCGGCGGCGGCACGCCTGTCGCCGAGCGTGGGCGGCAAGGACGCGTCAGGAGCACTGCAGCTGATTCAGGCACAGGAGACTCAGGTGCTCTCGGATTTGCGCAGCCAGCCGCCGAACGGCAGGATGGTCATCCACATTGGCGCCGATATCGCGAGCTGGGCGGGCACACCGGCGGACATCGAGGTGCGCAAAGGCGACGTGCTGCGGATCCCGAAGCGGCCCGGTTTCGTGCTGGTCAGCGGGCAGGTTTACAACGCTTCGGCGATTACGTTCACGCCGGGCAAGTCGGCCGGATGGTATTTGACGCGGGCGGGCGGCGCGACGTCGGCTGCGAATCGCAGGGAGATTTTCATCATTCGCGCGAACGGGTCGGTAGTTGGGCGGGGCGGCGAGGCGTGGTATGGGCGCGGCGTGCTCGCCACGCAGCTGTATCCGGGGGACGTGATCGTGGTACCGCAAAAGATTATCGGCGCGTCGCTGTTCTGGCGCAATTTGCTTTCCGGCGCGCAGGTCGCGTCCTCCATCGCGGTCGCGGCCGCGGTGGCCACTCTGTAGGTGAGCGATGGCAACGCAGGTGCTCGAAGGAAATCCCGCTGCAACCGCAGAGCCGCGCGCGGCGAACTGGGTAGGCAACGCCGAGGTTCTGTGGGCGGGACGCAGGATGCTGCTGCGGGCCGCGCTGCTGGGGCTGCTTGCGGGGCTGGCGATTGCCTTTCTTATCCCGAAGCGATACACGTCGACCGCGCGCATTATGCCGCCGGACAATTCGGGATCGAGCATGGCGATGCTCGCCGCGCTCACCGGGCACAACCTGGGCGACCTGGGAGCGCTGGGCAGTTTGGCGGGCGGGCTGCTCGGCGGCCGAACCAGCAGCGCGCTTTTTGTCGATCTGCTGCGCAGCGGCAACGTCAGCGGTGCGCTGATCGATCGCTTTCACCTGCAACAGGCGTGGCACAAGCGGTATCGAGTAGACACCGCGAAATACCTGGCCCATCACACCAGCATCGTGGACGACAAGCGAAGCGGGGTGATCACGATTGAAGTGCAGGATGGCGATCCGGCGCGCGCGCGCGATCTGGCGCAGGGCTATCTGGACGAGCTGAACCGGGTGGTGATGCAGACCAGTACTTCGTCGGCACACCAGCAGCGGGTGTTCTTCGAGCGGCGGCTCGCTTCGGTCCAAAAGGAACTGGAGCAGGCACAGCTCGCGCTCAGCGATTTTTCCGGCAAGCATTCGATGGTGGATGTAACGGAGCAGGCGCGCGCAATGGTCGACGCGGCGGCCCGCTTGCAGGCGCAGCAGATCGCCGGCCAGTCGGAGGTCGATTCGCTGCGGCAGATCTATGGAGACAGCAATGTGCGGGTGCGCGCTGCGCAGGCGCGGGTGTCCGAACTCGGCCATCAGCTGCAGCGGATGAGCGGAAGCGCATC
The DNA here is from genome assembly GCA_035277305.1 of Steroidobacteraceae bacterium. Taxonomy (GTDB): domain Bacteria; phylum Pseudomonadota; class Gammaproteobacteria; order Steroidobacterales; family Steroidobacteraceae; genus Steroidobacter. The sequence continues at coordinate 1,846 of DATEKT010000019.1, forward strand.
ATCGGCCGGCTGGCAGCCGAGCGACAGCCCGGATGCGTTGTATCCGCCGCTGCGGCAGCTTCCACGGCTGGGGGTCATGTATGTGGACCTGTATCGTCGCGTGCGTGTCGAGGAGCAGGTTTTCGAACTGCTGACGCAGCAGGACGAGATGGCGCGCATCGCCGAGGTACGCGATGTTCCGGTGATCAGCGTCATCGACGTACCGGGTATTCCTGAGAAAAAGTCGTTTCCGCCGCGACTGCTCGTGGCCTTGCTGATCCTGCTGTTGAGCGTCGGCTGCACCGCAGCGGCGCTGCTCGTGCGTGAGCGCTGGAGCCGGCTCACGGCCGCCGATCCGCGCAGACTGCTGGCCGAGGAAGTCGCGCAGGCGATGCGGAGCAGGGTCCGCCAGTGGAGGAAGCACTGATGGAGCGGGCGATCAGCGTATCCGGATGGACGGGTTCCGCACGCGCCGATGCCGCGGATCGCGCCGGCGAAGCTTCGGTCGCCGGTCT
>DATEKT010000020.1:0-14792 GCA_035277305.1 Steroidobacteraceae bacterium
GGTTGGAATCGGCGCGGCCACGATCGGGCCGCCGAGCCGCTCGATGGTTGCGCGCTGCTCGGCCGACAGCGACTCCAGCGCCGTGCGCGACATCGCGACGACATTGCCCCCGCGAGCGGATCGCAATTCGAGCATGTTGCCCGCGAATGCGCCGAGCTGCTCCATGCTGAGCTCGACGAGCTGGTGACCGGTCGAGCGCAATGCGTCGAGCACCGCGCCCCGCTCACCTTCGCGGATACAGCCGGGACAGATCGCGGCGAAGCGCGCGCCGATGCACATCAGCACGTTCGTGTGATAGATCGCCGCGCCGCTCGCATCGACGGCTTCGAACGCGACGATGTCGTAATCGAGCTGCTGCGCGAAATCGCCGAGCACGTCGAGATCGGTGCGCGGCGACACGCACGCGTATGCGATGCGATGCGTGCGATCCAGCACCAGGCTCCCGGTGCCTTCGAGAAACTTCCCGCCGGTCTCGTGCTGCGTGAGGTCGAGTACGCGCGCGACGCGGAAGCCGTGCCGCGAGCTGATCGCTTCCAGCAGGTCCGCGCGGCGCTCCTGCCGGCGATTCTCCGCGAGCATCGGGTACAGCACGACCGTGCCGTCGGCGTGAAAGCTCACCCAGTTGTTCGGGAAGATCGAATCGGGTGTGTGCGGCTGCGGCGTGTCGTCGAACGCGTGAACGTTGACGCCGGCGGCGCGCAGCGCCTCCGCCAGGCCCTCGAACTCGCGCGCTGCCGCGGCCTGCACCTGCGCGGCCGACAGGTGCGGAGCCATTTGTTGAAAGCGATTGGAGTCCGCCGTCTGCGGATTACCCGCGAACTGCAGCGGTCGGATCATCAAGACGTCGGTGGCGCTCTGCTCTTCGATCATCGCGCGCCATACTAACCCCGCGCGCCGGCTTTTCGATCACGAAGGTCAAATTGTTATAGCGCCAGCTCAGTCTGTTCAGCGACAGCGCCGAGACGATCCAGACGAACGTCCACGACAGCCACGCCTCGAGGCCGCGCTTCGGCAGGTAGTTGGCCGTGCCCGCCTCGTCGTGCACTTTGCAGCCGCGCTCGGCGCAGTAACGATGCATGCCGCGGCGTGAGACGACGTCGTCGTAGAACACCGGGAACGGGTCGTAGCCCGGCTTGCCCGCGTTCTTCACCTTGCGCACGTACTTCTTGTAGAACACGTGAAACCACAACGGCGTCATGCGCGTGACGAAGCCGTACACCGAATCGCCATCCGGAATGCGCAGGATCAACGTGCCGCCGGGTGCGAGCCAGTACAGGAAGTTGTCGAGCACTCGCTCGGCGCCGTCGACGTGCTCGAGCACGTACGAGTTGTAGATCGCATCGAACTGTTCCGCGGGGAACAGCTCGCGATCGCGCAGGTCGCCGTACAGCAGCCGATCGGTCGGGCGTGCCTTCTGCTGGCGGACTTCGAGCGCATGCCGATCGACGTCGACACCGGTGAGCAGGTAGTCGATCCCTTCGAGCCGCAGCGGCCAGGTCGTTCCGCAGCCGGCCTCGAGGATGCGCAGCGGGCCGGCGCTGCGCTCGGCCTTGAGCCGCCGCTCCATCAGCTCCAGCGACTGCTCGCGGTCATAAATGAGTTTCAGCGGCCCCAGCTCCGGCATCGGTTCGGCTCCACAATGTAGTTCCCGCCGGCAGGGGTAACGCGCTGGCCCCCCGGCCGGTTCGGGCCGGCACAGGAATTTCCCGACGCGGGTCCGTGGCGCAGAAACAAAAAGGCCGGCGGTGTCGCCACCGCCGGCCAAAGGTCGAACGATTATCGGAAAAGTCGCGCTAGCGGTCGGACAACGCCTTGAAGGAGATGGGCGGGACCGTCGGATACGCGTACTGCGAGCTCGTCTGGTTGGACACGTGCGTCACGCCGGTCTTCAGGGCCCAGGCCTTCGCCTCGGTCGTATTGCGCGCGATGATCATCACGCGGCGATGGCCGAGGTTGCTGAATGCCCGCTTCACGTAATTCGAGTGATAGGCCGTGACGCCGGGCGGATGCTCGAGAATGACACCGTCGACGAACTTCTCGGCCGGGTAACCGAGCGTGCTGCCGTCGCCGCGGTCCCAGATGTTGTTGTTGAGGAGCAGGAAGTTCGGGTTGATCGCACGACGCTTGGCATCGATGCGGCGGACCAGGTCGACCGTGCCGTTGGTCCAGGCGTCCTTCTCGGTCTTCGACCAGTTGGTCCAGTTCGAAATACCCCAGGGACGTGCACCGACGACGTCGAGGAAGATGCCGTCGACTTTGCGCTCGCGCATCAGTTTCTCGGCATAGGCGACGACGTAGTTGCTCCACACCGTCCCCTTGCGGATGTCAGCCATGCGGCTGTTGGCGTAGATCTGGCGCTGGCCGTAGCTCGGCCACGGCCACAGGGGCACTGCGCCGTAATTGTTCATGTAGAACTGCCGGTCCAGGTCGCACACATGCCCGTCGGGACGGCTGGTGGGATTCAGGTACGCGAGTACCTCTCCGCCCTTGGTGCGCATGGTCATGAACGGCGCGTCGTAGCGATTGCAGCGACCGGTGATCATCAGGCCGGTTGGCTTGCCGTAGAGAGAAACATTGGTTTCGGTTTTGAATGCAACGGCGGCTGGATTGGCCGCATTGGCACTCGAAGCGGCGGCGGTGGACAGGACGAAGGAGCACGTCAACGCGAAGGCGTGGCTGAGTTTCATTTCAACTTTCCCCAGATAGATGGTCGACAGCGCGCAGCCCGCGCCGTCTGGGTGATTGCCAAACCTGAATACTTTCGAGCGGCTCGGTGGAAGTCCGCTTTGAGTTTTCAGACGAGAACGGCGCGCACCTTGCCGAATTCCTTTACACCTGAGAATCGGAAAATCCCCTAATCGCCCCTCACTTTGCGGATGTCGTCGTAACGTCCTCACGCACGCTGAGCTTTCGTCGCCGATCGCAGACAGACCGCCGTGTTGCTTCGTCAACGAGTAAGTGCGTTTTACTGCGGAAAAATAGCGTTTTTCACCAATCTGCGGTCGCGCGCGGCCGCGGGCGCGCACTCGACCTGCAACGCATACGAGCGTGCTCGCATGCGTGGTCGGTGTCTGCAAACGTCGACACTTTTGCGAGTGCCGTTGTCGAGTCAGCGGAGAGTTGCGCAAATCCCGGCGCGGGTTTGCCCTGAATTGTGAAGCGCATCTGTAGGAGCATGCGGCGCCTTAAGGTGCATCGGTGGTTCCGACTGCGTGCAAAGACAGAGAAGCACGTCGTGTTCTGCAGACGTCAGACTGTTATGTTGTCGCTCGCTAAAGGGCAAACCCGTCGAAAGGCGGGGACGCAAAGCTTCCGGTCTAACGGTCATGAAAAGGCCTATGACAGCGGGGTCGCCGAGAACCGCTCGCCGCGTCGAGCGTTGTCGTGATTCATGCTGTCCAAGTCCTGATTGCTCGCGAACCCTTTCGTACTGTAGTAATTAAACCTACATACACGACTGGAGTCGTGTACCGAGTTCTCAGGATCGACTCATGCGCAAAACTCAGCTGCTCGTCGCTGCCGCTTCCCTGCTCTTCGCCTTCCCGGCCGCGGCCGCCGAATCGCCGCCCTTCCCGCGCCTCGCCGGCGTCAACAACGGCGGCCCGCACAACTACGAAGACACTGCGTACCAGCAGAAGCTGGCGAAGCTGAGCTTCTCGGTGCTCATGAGCTGGCCCGGCTGGGGCAAGAGCGCCGGCACGAGCATGGAACAGGTCGTGCGCAACATCAAAGCGATCAATCCCGATTCGAAGGTCTTCCTGTACACCAACAGCATGGAAGTAGGTGACGGCAACGCCGCGGTCGCGGAGTACTTCAACAAGGTCGACCAGATGAAGTGGTGGGCGTACCCGCGCGGCAGCGCCGGCGACACCCTGCTCTCGCCCTTCGGCAAACGCACGTCGAAGGAGATCTACCTCATCAACAACACGCTGTTCGCCCCGCGGGACAGCAGCGGCTACCAGGAATGGGAATGGCACGCCCGCTACGTCGTGCGCACGCTGTACAAGCCGAATCCCTCGATCGACGGCTTCTTCGAGGACAACGTGTTCTGGCGGCCGCGCGTCGACGCGGACTGGAACCGCGACGGCACGACCGACTCGATGAATTCGCCCCAGGCCGGCCAGTGGCTGCGCGAGGGTTATCGTAAGCGCTTCGCGCTGCTGCGCCAGCTGATGCCCGGCAAGCTGCAGATCGGCAACATCGCCGACTGGGGTAACGCGAGCGCCGTACTCACCGAGCTCGACCAGACGCTGAACGGCGGCGTCATGGAGGGCATCCTCGGCTCCAGCTACTCGCCCGAGAAATATGCCTCGTGGTCCGAGATGATGCGCTGGTATCGCAAGAGCATGGCCGCAATCGCCCCGCCGAAGCTGGTCGCCTTCAATCAGCAGGGCAACCCGACCGACTACAAGTCGCTGCGCTACGGCCTCGCGTCATGTCTGCTCGACAACGGCTACTTTGCCTTCAACGACTCCTCGAAGGGCTACTCCGGCGTCGTCTGGTTCGACGAATACGACTCCGACCTCGGCCAGGCCGTGACCCCGCCCGCCACCCAGGCGTGGCAGAAGGGCGTCTATCGCCGCGACTTCGAGAACGGCATCGCACTCGTCAACCCGCGAGGCAACGGCCCCGTCGAAGTCACGCTCGAAGAAGACTTCCGCCGCCTCGACGGCAACCAGGCGCCGACCGTCAACAACGGCGAACTGACCCGCAAGGTCGTCCTCCAGGACCGCGACGGCATCATCCTCAAGCGCGTGAAGTCAGTTGCAGCTCCGACTGCGCCGAAACTGGTGGCGGTGCACTAAGTGGTTTGCGGAGAAGAATGAGAGATGGAATGTCTCTCGCAGGGATCGCAGATATCGCAGAGGAAGAATGAGAAATCGCTAGTGCAGGAATTCCGAGCTTACTATTCCGAATTGCTCCTCGGCGATCTCTGCGATCTCTGCGATCTCTGCGATCTCTGCGCAAGCATTTCTTCGTCTCACAGGACGCCCGCGATCAGGCCACGGTTGCACACCGCGAGTCGCCCTGGATCAGGCCACTTCCGCGACTTCGCGACTGCTTGACGCCGACGCCTGTGTAATCAGCCGCGTTCTCTCTCACTTCGATTCTCGTCACCAGCCGAGCATTGCCGCGAATCGTCCCCACGGCGATCAGCGTCGGTGCTGCCGTACGCTGATCGAAGCGCCGAGACACCCAACCGAGCGGAGGAGATTCGCGGCCGCGGACCAGCTCGCAGCGCAGGCCTTGTGGCAACTGCATGGTTAGTTGGGCTCCGTCGCGCCGCGCAGTGACTCGATCTCCTTCGAGCGTCACGTCGCAGCCGACCGCGAAGTGCCAGAACATTTCGACAGTGTGAGATTCGCGGGCAAAGAGCTCATCGACGACGGTAATGGCCGATGCCGAGTGATCGAGCAGCAGCTCGCGACGATGCGTCACGGGATCGGCGAGGCGGCGGTAGCCGTCGTGCTCCGCGACCAGTCGATCGAACTGCGCGTTCGAGACGAATTCGAGCACGCGAACTGGCGCGTGCGACAGCCAGAGGAAATTGCCGGCGCCGACCGACTGGTCCTGCCCGTCGATGCGCAGGGTGTTGTGCGCCGACGTGCCGCGGAAGTAGTCGCGCCATTCCTTCTGCGTGTGATATGCGAATGTGCCCGGATCGATGAGCAGCTCTGCGCCACCGGCGCTGAGCGTGAATGAAAGCGCGTCTGCATGACCGTGGGCTGCGATGGACAGATAGCCGAGCCGTCCCGCATCCGCGACCAGACGCACTTCGCGAGGGGTCTCGAACGCATGCCCGAGCACGTAGTAGCCGGCGACCGGGAATTCGCGGCGCGGTAGCCGCGTCGCCGCCGGCATTGCGAGCTCGGCGAATTGCGCCGCAGCCTGATCGCCCAACAGCCAGCGGCTCTTGTCGTCGAATGCACCGGCCTTCAGCTTGAAGTCGGCGCGGCCGAACACGACTGCACCAGCCGCCAGCAGCGCGCGATACACATCGGCATCCGCCGCCGGATCCAGCCGGGCGATGATCGCATCGTCGGCATCGCCAAAGCTCGGCACGTTGCCGCCGCCGTCCATGATGCTGGCGATGAACTCGAGCATCGATTCGAGGCGCTGCCAGTATTCCGTCGAGAAATCCATCGCGTTGGCCCGCGCCACGAGCCCGGCGATCAGCATCATGTCCGCGACTTCGTGGTGATACCAGACGGCTTGCTCGCGATTGACGCCGTCCGTGCCGTTCTGCGCGAAGGCCTGCTGTTCCAGCTCGCACTGCGCGATCTCGCGCCAGTGACGCGACTGCGGCCACAACGGCCAGGTGGTTGCGGCCACGAACAGCCCGGTCAGCTCCCCGAGCAGATGATTGTTCGCGGACGAGTGACGCGAAAAGTGACCGGAGATGAAATGGCAGTGCTGAAACACCGACGCCAGCCAGCGCTCGCGGAACGCGCCGCCCTCCTTCGTCGTGAACAACGGACTGTGCTCGCCACCGAGCAGGTGCCACGCGAACGACCAGTTGATCAGGCGCATCGCGTGCTCGAGGCTGCTGGTCCAGTGCGGGCCTTGCCCATACGGACATTGCTCGAACCAGGATTCGAGCAGCGTGCGGCAAGCAGCCGCGTAGCGCTCGTCGCGGGAAAGGCGCCAGGCCTGCGCGAGCGTCAGCAGCTCGGCGTGACGGCTCGGCTCCCACAGATACTTGATGTCGCCGACGATGCGCGCATCGCGATAGTTCAGCGACTTGCCGAACGCCAGCGGCGCGACCCGGCCGGTCTTGGGATCGCGATTCCACTGCGGCGGAAAGCCGAGCTGCGCAGGACGCAGCGCGAACACGTCGAACTCGCCGGCGAGGATGCGATCGGCAGCGCCGCAATACTTGTGCGCGTCGAATTCCCGCGGCAGCGGATCGATCCACGGGCGCCCCGCGACATCGTCGAGCGGCGGCGGCATCCTGGCCGCGAACAGGCCCAATCGCTCCAGCGTGGCACGCACTTGCTGCCCGACGCGGTAGCCGACCTCGCGCCGATCCATGGCTGCGAGCCGGTTGAGCGTCCAGCGCAGACTCATTGCGCCGTCCCGGAGCTGCGGGCCCGGCGCAACATCTCGCGGACAGCCGGGCGGTGGATCACGAACGGCGTCTTGCCGAGTGCGGTGCGCTCCAAGGCATCGACGCGGCGAATATCGACGCGCATCGAGCTCGGCACTTTAGTACGAACGTTCTGCAGCAGCTGTGCAGCATCGCGCTCGCTGTAACCGTCAGCGGGCAGTACGAGCACGCGCACATCGTCCGGCGCTTCCTGGATCACCTGGATCCGCACGAGGTGCGCGACGTCGCGCTGGAAATGATCGATGCCGGTCAGCTGCACGCCGTCGGGCGAGATCAGGATGTCGCTGTCGCGCCCCAGCACGCCGGCGAACGTGCGCGCACCGAGCGTCACTTCTTCGAGCTCGCGCTCGCCCCACGCAGCCGGCAGCCGCAGCAGGTCGCCCGTGCGATAGCGCGGCAACGGCATCGCGAAATTCCACAGGTTCGTGCCGACGATCTCGTAGAGAACGTGATCGCCCTCTTCTGCCGTCCGGTGCAACTCGACGTGCGCGTAGCCCGGCAGGAAACGGTATTCGTCCGGGCGCTGTGCGTACGCGAATGCAACGCGCTCGGCCTGGCCGTAGTAGTCGAGCACCTCGCTGCCCAGAACAGTGCGCACGAGCTCCCACAGGTGCGGCGCAAGCATCTCCGACGACGTCAGCACGCGCGGCACGGCGAGCTTTCGGCCCGTCCGCATGAGCTGCAGGCACAACGATTCGAGCGCCGTCGGATAGGCCCACAGCACATCGGGCCTGAACTCTTCGAACGCACGCGCGTACGCGTCCACCGTGGCTACGTTGAGGTGATTCGACGAGAACACCCGGCGTTGACCGCCGGCGGCGGCAACCCAGAACGGCGGCTGCAGGTCCGAAGGATCTTTCACGTTGTCGCCGCGCAGGACGGCCATGCGCGCGGTGCGTGCATCGACGCGCAGACGTTCGAGCATCGCGTCGATGCAGGCTTGCTCGAAAACGATCGAGCGCAACGAGCGCGTCAGTTGCAGCGGCACGCCCGTCGTCCCGCCCGTGCTCGCGCGCGAGGCGAATATCGCCGGTCCGCTCAGGAACGCATTCGGCTCGGTCCGCACGCTCCACTTCTCGAGCAGCGGCCACTGCTCGAGCTTCGCCGGCCGGCCGAGCCGCTGGCCGTACGCGGAGCGTGCGGCGAACGAGAGCGCCTCAGCCGTTCGTTCGCGGGTCCACTCGCGTCGGGCGGCGAGATCCGCGCGCTCCAGCGCCCGCAACTCTTCGCTGACCGACGCGTAGAACACGGGGTTGCGGCGGATCGCCACATCCCCGATGCGCAGCGTCTTCAGTTTTTTCACGAACGCGTGCATGCCTCACCGGCCAGCTCGGTGTTGCCGTAGCGGGCAACCGAGCGGTAGATCGCCGCCACTTTCCGCGCGTACAGCTCGACGCTCAGCGGCTCGACGGCGCTGCGGGCGCGCTCGCCCATGTTCCGGCGCAGCGCGTCGTCCATGACGATCTTTTCGATCGCGCCCGCGAGCTCGGAGACCTCGCCCGGCGTGACCAGCAACCCCTGCGCGCCCGGGTGAACATGCTCGGGAATGCTGCCGACCGCCGTGCTGATGACAGGCAAGCCCCACGCCATCGCTTCGAGCAGCGACATGGGCAACCCTTCGGCGTACGAAGGAAGTACGAAGGCATCGGCAGAGGCGAGCAAGCGATCGCGGTCCGCGGGACTGAGCCAGTCGCGGACTTCGACGAAGCGCGCGAGGCCGCGGCGCTCCACCAGATCGCGCACCTGGTGCAGCTCCCCGTTGCCCGCGAGCACCAGGCGCGTGCGTCCGAGCACCTCGGGCCGCAGCCGCGTCAGGGCATCGATCAGGTCGTACACGCCTTTGCTGCGGGCGAACAAGCCGAGATAGACGAGCCGCACGAACGAGCGTCCCAGCCGCTTCGGCACGACCGGGGGCAGCGCGACCGGGTTCGGCAGCGACACGATGCGCTCGCGCGGCACGCCGAGCGAAGCGAAGAAGTCGCGCCAGGTCTCGCCCAGCACGATCAGGCAATGCGCCCGGCACAGCGTCCGGACGGTGCTCGCGCGCGAAGCAGGCGCTAGCGAAGCCCAGTAGTCGCGATAGCCTCCGCCGTGCGCGTGCATGATCAGCTTCGCATCGCGCGAGAGCGCGAGCCGGGCCAGCAGCATCTTGCGGACGCTGCTCGCGCGGCTCGCGAAATGAATGTGGACGACGTCCGGACGCTGCCGCAGCTGGGCGAACGTGCGCACGATCGCTTCGAGGAAAACCAGGAGTTTGCGGCCCTTCGAGCCCTCGACCATGGTCGGCAGCTGAGTCACTGCGATCTCGGGCGGGAGCGAAGCGATCAACGCGTTCTCGACGGCCGAGACGCCGCCGCGCACGTGCAGATCCGGCCCGAGCATCAGAACGCGGAGCGCATTCGCCATAGTCATCACTGTCTGGGGCCTGCCATGCAACGCCTCCGTCGTCCTAAAGTTCCTGACGCGCGCCGCGCTGCACAGCGTAGCGAGCTGGCGACACTCGGAACTGCGCGCGCGTGTCTGTGACGCAGGACACGATTGCGTGTCGGTGATCATGTTAGAAAACCCACGCTCACTGATTTGCCAAGGGCAAACCCGTCGAAAGACGGGGACGCAAAGCCTCCGGTCTGTCGGACTTCCAGTCCTACGATAGCGGGGCCGCCAAATCGCTTCGTCGGTCCCGCTGCGCTAAGCAGGCAGCACGTCGACGCCCTTGTCCATTCACGCCAGCCGCGACAGCAGGTCGCGCTGGCCGATGTCGAGGGTGTCGTATGCGCAAGAACGAGATCTGCGGCCGCGGGTACGGTTGGGTGCTGGCGGTCGCGCTGCTTGCACTGCTGGCGGGTTGCAAAGACGACGACGAAGCAAGGGCTGCCGCCTACGCGCCGCCGCCCGGGAGCAATGCGCCTCCCACGACCCCCGCTCCCTCGCCGGCACCCGTGCCGCAGGCTCGGGCAGCGACCCTCGAATGGACCGTCCCGACGACCGCGACCGACGGCTCGACGCTGGCAAATCTCGCCGGCTTCCGCATCCATTACGGCAAGAGCATCATGGCGCTGACCACAGTGATCGAGATCCGCAATCCGAGCATCTCGAGCTACGTCATCGATGACCTGGCGCCCGGCACGTACTACTTCGCCGTTACCGCCTTCACCAGCAACAATCACGAAAGCGAACGGTCGAACGCCGGACTCAAGGAAGTGATCTGAGGCAGGCCGGAGACTTCGGGCGCCGGCAGCTGCGACTGCAGCTGGTACTGCGCGTCCAGACGCGCCTGCAGCTGCTCGCACAACGCCCGCACCTCGGGTAGCAGCGCGAGACCTTTACCTTTGCCCGCCGCACTCGCATCGGCCAACGGCGGCTGCACCGGATCCTCCGGAAGCGTGACGCCGGCAAAATCGTAGATCCGCTCCACCACGCGCGACGGCTCCGCCGCGAGATGCTCGTAGCGACACAACATCACATCGCTGTGTCCGGCGAGCTCGAGATCCTGGTACAGGTGATTGCGCGCGAACCAGAACAGTGCCGCGGCGTCATCCGGGCTCATGCTGTCGGAGAAGAATCGCTTGATCTCTTCGCGGACTGCCAGCGTTGCGCCCGACGAGCGCCAGTCGTGCGTGCTGCCCTGGGCGATCGGCCGCAGGCTGTCGATCGTGGCACGCGGACCGAAGTTGCGCAGATCGGCGCTGGCAACGTCCGCGTAGCCCCGGTACACGAACAGCGCCTTCGAGTTCGGGAAATAGTTCAGCAACGTGCGCACACGCTGCGTCTCGACCAGCGGCTGCAGGACTACGAGCGGTGCGGGCACGCGGCTGAGCACGGCTGCAACGTCCGGCAACGGATTCAGGCGCACGCCTTCCTTGCCCAGGCCGGACAGCACGCTGAGCTCGCCGAACACCCGGCAATCGCGGTCGGCGTCGAGGATGCGCGACAGGTGCGCGCTCCCCGAGCGCTGACAGCCGACGATCATCAGGATCTTCGGCCGGTCAAGTCCGCGCCAGCGCACTGTCTGGTAGATGCGCTTCGACACGCCGTTGAGCGCATGACGGACTGCAGGCACTAGTGAGCTCACGAGTTCTTCCTTACCGCTCAGGTTGCAGTGGTCCAGCCGTGCGGATCGCGCGCACGCTTGGCGCGCGGCGCCGGAGCGCTGACCGCCGCTGGCGCGTATGCCTGCGGCTCGAGTGCATTCATGGCCAGTCGCATGCAGATGCCGGCGTACGACCAGTAGTAGATCCATGGCACGAACAGGTTCACGAAGAACACCGCCGTGCCGACCGCGATCGTGGCGAAGCCGAACGAAATGAGCACCACCCGGACGTCGGGACGCGCATAGGTCGCCGCCTTGTTGGCAGTCCGCACGACGACGATGAACAGCAGCACGGTGCAGGTCAGACCAATCAGCCCGAGGTTGAAGAACTGCAGGAGATAGTGGTTGTGCGTGTTCCAGCGGAACGGGAAGGTGCTGTACGCCTCCCAGCCGAATCCGGTCAGCAGCGTCAGCGGCGTGCGGAACATCACGCCGAGCACCGTGCCCCAGATTTCCGTGCGCCCGGACGAGGTCGCGGTGAGATCGGACCCGGAGCCCTGCGTGAGGCGATGAATGATCAGGTCGTCGAAGCCGACCGCTGTCACGATCACCGCCACGAACACCGCGGCGACGAATCCGCCGACCGCCCACATCGCGAGCTTGCGCGCCGGCATGTAGCGGCGGAACAGATACACGCCGCCGAGCGTCGCGACCATCGTTGCCACGAACGCACCGCGCGACACGGTCATGAGCAGCGTCGCAGCGGTGATCACGGACGCGCCCATCCAGAACAAGCGCCAGATGCCTTTCGTGTTCGTCACCAGCGCGACGATCGCAGGCAGCGACATCGCAACGAAAGCGCCGTACTGGTTGGATTCGCCGACCGCTCCCTGCACGCGCCCGTCGCTGCGTTGCTCGATGTCGCCCACGTGCATGATGCCGGTCGCGTCCAGGACCGCCATGATGTGCGCCACCGCCCAGGCCGCCAGCAGCACCTTGAGCAGGGTCAGGGCATCTTCGTTCGTGCGCAGGCCGTAAAAGAACACCAGGAAGAACAGCATCTGGTCGAACAGGGAGTTCTTCAGCATCAGGCCCGACGCCAGCCAGTCGTAGCGCGGATACTGGATCACCAGGACGATCGCGAGATAACTCAATACGCCGTAGGCGATCATGATGCAGAAGAGCACCGGGACGGTATTCAGCTGCAGACGGTAGCTGCGATCGAGCGTCAGCCGCAGCACCAACCCCAGCACCAGCAGGTACAGGAACGCATTCTTGATCTTGATGCCCGGCGCCGGGCCGGGATCGAAGCCGAACACGATGCTCGCCGTGAGGAACAGGATCAGTCCGATCAGAAGCCAACGCATCGTCGCCTACCCCAGAAGCCGCGCATGACCGAGATGGAATCGCAACGCGCTCGCCAGGCCCTGCTTGCGCGCGCCGTGCGCGAGCAGCGACGCTCCGTCCTTGAGCCGCAACATGCGTTGCTCGAATCCGCTGAGCCGCTGCTGCCGCGTCGCGTGCAACGGTCGATAGCCGACGAGCTGCATCGTGTCGAAAGCCAGCGCCTCGATCGCCCGCACCTGGCGCGGCGTGAGGCGCTCGGCGAACTTGCTGAAGTTGTCGCGCATGATTTCCGTGCGTCCGGCAGCGTCGCCGCGCGCTTCGACGGGCCGCGCCAGCGACAGCATCGAAGTCTGCGCCGGCTCGACATCGAGGAATTTCGTCAGACGCGTCATCACCGCTTCCGGTGAACGCAGCAGGTCTTCATATGTGACCTCGATGCAGCGGTCCGGCTGCGCGCGACAGATACGGTGGACCTGCTCGACATCGCGTGCCCACCCATGAGCCGCGCGCCGCATGTCCTTGCGCCAGGCCTTGTTCACGGAGATGCAGTAGTCACGCACGTCGCGCAGGATGTGCACCACGCGCGCCTGCGGGAAATTCTCCAGCAACGTGGCGACGTGGCGCATATAGGCGGGGGATTTGTCGCCCCAGATGTAGTTCGTCCGCACGCCACTGCCGGTCTCGTAGCGCACGAACCCTTCGAACAGACCGGCTGCGTCGTAACGGCCGTCGCAGTGCTCGCGCCACTCCTGCTCATCGAAGGCGTCCGCTCCGCCGGGACGCAACATGAAATAGGGAGCGCGGCGCAATTCCTGAAACAGGGACGCGAACGCCTGCGGCTGTTCGGGCCGCCCATGCGCGCGGACCCAGCGCAGCAGGAACGGCAGGAAATCCGTCTCGATCGACGGAATGCGGATGCGCTGATGCTGCCCGAGCAGTCCGCGCAGCAACTTGGTGCCCGAGCGCGGCATACCGACGATGAACAGCGGGCCGGTCCAGCACGAAGTTGGGCTTGAGAATGAGTCTTTCATGGTCATGCGCGCGCCACCCGCGTCAGCGGCCTCCCGACAACTCGCCATGCCGGGACTCGGTTCCCGGCACGGTGCTTGCAGTCGAAATTCCTTGGAACCCGTCGGTTTGCCGCGACTTACAGGGAGCACGATGAACGCCCGCACTGACAACGACGTGATGATTCCCCGGCTGCGGGCGCCTGCGGCGCGAGACCGGACGGCCGCGCAGCTCTGGGAGCAGTACCAGGTCGAGAAGGAGCTGGCGGCGCGCCTGCGCAATGCCTCGCAGCTCGAGCGGCGCAAGCTGTACAGCAGCCTCTACGACGAGCTGTTTCGCCGCATACCGCATCATTCGCAACTCATCGACAAGGTTTCGCCGCAGCAGCGCGCCGCGCGCATCTCCCTGCAGCTGCGATTCCTCGACCGATTCCTCGATGCTGGCACATCCCTGCTCGAGATCGGCGCCGGCGACTGCGCGCTGTCGCTGCACGTCGCGCCACGCGTCCGCAAGGTGTACGCGCTGGACGTTTCCGCTTGCGTCACCGGGGGCATTTCGCTGCCGGACAACTTCGAGCTGATTCTTTCCGACGGCGTCAGCGTGCCCGTGCCCGACGGCAGCATCACGGTGGCCTACAGCAATCAATTGATGGAGCACCTCCATCCGCAGGATGCTGCCGAACAGCTCGCGAACATCTTCAAGGCGATCGCGCCGGGCGGCGCGTATGTCTGCATCACGCCGAGCGGATTCACGGGCCCGCACGATATCTCGCGCTATTTCGCGGACACGGCGAACGGCTTCCACCTGAAGGAGTACACGATCGCCGAGCTGCGCGAGATCATGCGCAAGGCCGGGTTCCGCAGAACAGTGCAGTACGCACGAATTCGCGGCACCTACTTCGCGGTGCCGGGCTGGCTCACGCGCAGTGTCGAGGCCCTGTGCGGAGCCTTGCCGGTTCGCATGCGCGCGCACCTGTGTCGCAACGCCATTGCGCGCGGTCTGCTCGACATTCGCCTGGTGGCGTGGAAATAGCGTCACGTCTGCATGCGCGCGAGCAGAGCACGCGAGTAGTGCTGCGCGCGGCTCAGGCCCAGGATGATCTCCGGAATTCGCGCGAGGCGTAGCAGGAACACATACGCCAGGCCGAACGCGGCTGCGCCGCCGAGCGCTCCGAGCATGCCGCTCCACAACGGCAGGAACAGCACCGCGCCGGCAGCAGCCGCGGCCGCGGCGACGATCTTGGCGAGATCGCCCCACCGTGCCAGGTCGCGCGGACGCAGGTTGAACGCGCGCACGACT
>DATEKT010000021.1:0-3938 GCA_035277305.1 Steroidobacteraceae bacterium
TTCTCCGGCAGTACGCTGCTCGCCGTCGCTCGCGAGGATTTCACCGATCCAGCCGTCTGCGCCGAAGCTCGCCCACTGCTGCGCTCGGCCCTCGATCGCTGCCTCGAAGGCAAGGAACTGCGCACACGGGACGTCGCTCGAGCACTGAAGAAACGCCGCTAAACTCGTTTGGAGCCCGGATTTTCCCGCCCGGAATACCTGATCTTCTTTTCTTCCTTGGCGATCTTGGCGATCTTGGCGAGCGATATTCCATGGAGGAGGAAGAAGATCTCTCGCCAAGATCGCCAAGGGAGAAAAGAGGAAGTCGAAAGTCGGAATAAGCGGCCAGCTACGGTAGCATCGCGTTCATGCTGCATCTCGGAGTCAATGTCGACCACGTCGCTACGCTGCGCCAGGCACGGCGCGCGAGCTTTCCGGACCCGGTGTTCGCGGCGCTGATCGCCGAGCAGTCGGGCGCCGACAACATCACGATGCACCTGCGCGAAGATCGCCGGCACATCCAGGATCGCGACATCCGCGTGGCCCGGAACGTCCTGCAGACGCGGCTGAATTTCGAGATGGCGGCGACCGACGAAATGGTGCGTATCGCCTGCGAGGTGCTGCCGGCGGATTGCTGTCTCGTGCCGGAGCGCCGCGCGGAAGTGACCACCGAAGGGGGGCTCGACGCTGCGTCGCAGGTCGCAGCGCTCGGGCCGGTGTGCCGGCGTCTCGCCGACGCGGGCATTCGCGTCTCGCTGTTCGTCGATCCGGATCCGGCCCAGCTCGACGCGGCGGTGCGCATCGGCGCGCCCGCAGTCGAATTGCACACGGGCTCCTATGCCGACGCGAGCGGTGAGGAGCAGGCGCGCGAGCTGGCGCGCATCCGCGACGCGGCCCGGCACGCTAGCGGTCTCGGGCTGATCGTGCACGCCGGCCACGGCATGAACTATCACAACGTGCAGCCGATCGCCGCGATCCCGCAGATCGTCGAGCTGAACATCGGACACGCGATCGTCGCGCGCTCCCTCGTCGACGGCATGGCGCGCGCGGTGGCGGAGATGAAGCGATTGATGGTGGCAGCGCGCGGCGCGAGCGGCGCATGATTTTCGGCATCGGCACGGACATCGTGCAGCTGGCGCGCATCGAGCAGGTGCACGGAAAGTTCGGCGAGCGCTTCGTGGAGCGCCTGCTGCTGCCCGCCGAGCGGGCGGCGTTCCAGGAGCAGAAGCGGCCGCTGCGCTTCCTGGCGATGCGCTTCGCGGCGAAGGAAGCGATCGTCAAGGCGATGGGCACGGGGTTCGCGCATGGCATGTGGATCCGCGACACGGGCGTGGTGTCGAATGCCTGGGGCAAGCCCGAGATCGTCTGGTCCGAGCGCGGCCGCCGCGTCTGCGACGAGCTCGGCATCGGCGAAGGGCACGTGACGCTGACCGACGAGGCCGGACTGGTAGTCGCGGTCGCGGTGTTGATGAGGAAGTGATGGCCGTATTCGTGTTCGACATCGAGACGATTCCCGACGTGGAGCTCGGGCGCCGCGCCTATGGGCTGCACGACCTGAGCGACAAGCAGGTCGGCTACGTCATGCAGGCGAAGCGCCGCGAGGAGTCCGGCAGCGAGTTCCTCTCGTACGAGCAGCAGCGAGTGGTCGCCATCTCGATCGCGGCGCGCATGCGCGACTCGTTCAAGGTGTGGTCGCTCGGCGAGCCCGATGCGCCGGAGCAGGAGCTGATCCAGCGTTTCTTCGACGGCATCGAGAAGTACACGCCGGACCTGGTCTCCTGGAACGGCGGCGGCTTCGATTTGCCGGTGCTGCACTACCGGGCACTGCGCCACGGCATTGCAGCGCCGCGCTACTGGGAGGGCGGCGACGTCGACCAGGCGTTCCGCTTCAACAACTACATGAGCCGCTATCACTCCCGCCATCTCGATCTCATGGACGTCCTGTCGAGCTACCAGGCGCGTGCGCGCGTCAGTCTGCAGGGCGCGGCGACGCTGCTCGGACTGCCCGGCAAGCTCGGCATGAGCGGCGACAAAGTGTGGGACGCTTACCTGGCGGGACAGATCGATTCGATCCGCAACTACTGCGAGACCGACGTCGTCAACACGTATCTCGTGTTCCTGCGCTTCCAGCTGATGCGCGGCCGGTTGATGCCCGACGAGTATCGCACCGAGGTGGCGCGCGTGCGCGAGAGCCTGGTGCAGCTCGGCAAGCCGCACTTCGAGGAATTCCTCGCCGCCTGGCAGGAACAACCCGGTTGAACGCCCCAGCGCGCACGCGGTCCGATCGCCGCGTCGAGACGGCGGAGATCATCGACCTGGCTCACGACGGTCGCGGCGTCGCGCGCGTCGAGGGCAAAACAGTGTTCATCGGCGACGCGCTGCCGGGCGAGCGGGTCGAGTGGTCGCGCCTCAAGCGCGGCCGCAACTTCGACGAAGGCCGCCTGGAGCGCGTGCTCGAGCCGGCGGCCGATCGCGTCGAGCCGCGTTGCGCACATTTCGGCGTCTGTGGCGGCTGCGTGCTGCAGCACCTGGCGCCGCCGCGGCAGCTCGAATTCAAACAGCGCCAGCTGTTCGAGGCGCTGACGCGCATCGGCAAAGTGACGCCCGCGGAGATGTTGCCGCCGCTGCAGGGCGGCGTCTGGAACTACCGCCGTCGCGCGCGTCTGGCGGCACGATGGGTGCCGAAGAAGGAGCGAACCGTCCTCGGTTTCCGCGAGCGCAACACGAATTTCATCGCGGATGTGAAGCGATGTGAAGTGCTGCTGCCGCCCGTCGATTCGCTGGTCGAGCCGTTGTCCCTGCTGCTGACGGCGCTCAGCGTGCGCAATCGCGTGCCGCAGATCGAAGTGGCGATCGCCGACAACGCAGTCGCGCTCGTGGTGCGCATTCTCGAAGAGCTGACGCCGCAGGATCGCGAGCTGCTGCTGCAGTTCGCGCGCGAGCATCCCGTGCAAATTTATCTGCAGCCCGGCGGCTACGAGACGATCGCGCCGCTGACCGAGGTCACGCCGCTCGAATACCGCCTGCCGCAGTTCGACGTGACGCTGCGCTTCCAGCCGAACGACTTCATCCAGGTCAACGGCGAGCTCAACGCCCGCATGGTTGCCCGTGCGATCGAGCTGCTCGCGCCGGGGCCGGGCGAGCAGGTCCTCGACCTGTTTTGCGGACTCGGAAATTTTTCGCTGCCGCTCGCACGCAGCGGCGCGCACGTCGTCGGTGTCGAGGGCGACGCCGGCCTCGTAGCGCGAGCCCGCGCGAATGCGGATCTCAACGGCATCGCCAACGTCGACTTCGTATGCGGCGATCTCGCGCAACCGTCGGCGAGCGACGCGGCGTGGGCGCGGCGCGCGTACGACAAGGTGCTGCTCGATCCACCGCGCGCGGGCGCTCAGGAAATTCTGCCGATCGTGGCGCGCTGCGGAGCAAAGGTCGTGCTCTACGTCTCGTGCCATCCCGGAACGCTGGCGCGCGACGCGGGCATTCTGGTGCACGAGCATGGCTTCACGCTGCGCGCCGCGGGCGTGATGGACATGTTCCCGCATACTGCGCACGTGGAATCGGCGGCACTATTCATCCGAGGCTAGCTGCAGGCGCGCCATGACACTGGGTCCCCTCATGATCGACGTGCAGGGCACGTCGCTCACCGAAGAAGATCGCGAGCTGATGCAGCACCCGCTGGTCGGCGCGGTGATCCTGTTCACGCGCAACTTCGAGAGCATCGAGCAGCTCGAGCGGCTGGTCGCCGACATCCGCGCGGTGCGCATGCCTCCGTTGCTCGTTACCGTCGATCACGAAGGCGGGCGCGTGCAGCGCTTCCGCAAAGGATTCACGGTGCTGCCGCCTATGCGCACCATCGGCCGCCAGTACGATCTCGATCAGGCCGCCGGCAAGCTGCTGGCGAGACAGTGCGGGTGGCTGATGGCGGCCGAGCTGCGCTCGGTGGCGATCGACATGAGTTT
>DATEKT010000022.1:0-6038 GCA_035277305.1 Steroidobacteraceae bacterium
CGCGGCGAAGAAACAGGAAGGCATCAGCTTCCTGCTGTTCGACATGCAGTCGCCGGGAATCTCGACGCGGCCGATCCGCCTGATCTCCGGCTACTCGCCGTTCACGCAGACGTTCTTCGACAACGTGCAGGTGCCGAAGACGAACCTGATGGGCGAGCTCAACAAGGGCTGGACCATCGCGAAGTACCTGCTCACGCACGAGCGCAACATGATCGGCGGCATCGGCTCGCAGCGGCAGACGCCGCTCAGCCAGCTCGCGGTCAAGAGCATCGGCCTCGCGTCCGGCCGGCTCGCAGAGGGCACGTTGCGCGCGGACATCGTGCGCTTCGAGATGGATGCGCAGGCGTTCGCGCTGACGATGGGTCGCGTGATGGACGAGGCCAAGGCAGGCAACGAGACCGGCGCAGTGTCCTCGATGCTCAAGTACTACGGCACCGAGCTGAACAAGCGCCGCGCGGAGCTGGCGATGTCGATCGCCGGCACCGACGGGCTGAAGTTCGACGGCCAGACGCAGGTCGACCTGGCGCCGATCTGGTTGCGCACCAAAGCGAACTCGATCGAGGGCGGCACTTCGGAAGTGCAGCTGAACATCATTGCCAAGAACGTGCTGCGGCTGCCGGGCGCATAACAGAATCGATCAGGGGAATTCACCATGTCGCTCGTCCTCAACGAAGACCAGCAGATGTTTCGCGACGCGACGAAGCGCTTCGCCGCCGAGCGCGCGCCCGTTGCACAGCTGCGCAAGCTCCGCGACCAGAACGACGGCGTCGGCTTCGACCGCGACGTGTGGAAGGAAATGGCGCAGATGGGCTGGGCCGGCGTGCTGGTGCCGGAAGAGCATGGCGGGGCAGGGTTTGGCTACGTCGGCGCCGGTCTCATCGCGGAGGAGATCGGCCGCAACCTGAGCGCGACACCGCTTCTGTCGACGGCAGTGCTTGCTGTCACTGCGCTGTTGCGTGGCGGATCGGCCGCGCAGAAAGAAGCTGTGCTTCCCGCAATCGCCGCCGGCGACCTCATCGTGGCGCTGGCGTCGGACGAGAACAATCGTCACGCGCCGCACAGCATTGCAACGCGTGCCACGGGCAGCGGCGGCAAGTTCAAGCTCAACGGCCGCAAGATCCACGTGCTCGACGGTCACGTCGCGGATCGGCTGATCGTCACTGCGCGCACGTCCGGCGACGTCGAGAGCCGCGACGGCGTCACGCTGTTCGTGATCGATGCAAAGTCGAGCGGCGTCACCATCACGCGCACGCCGACTGTCGATAGCCACAACGCGGCGTCGATTGATCTGCGTGACGTAGCAGTGAGCGAGACTGACATCATCGGCACGTTCGACAAGGGCGCGGTCGTTCTCGATGCCGTGCTGGACGCGGGCCGCGCAGTGCTCGCGGCAGAGTTGCTGGGTGTCGCGGAAGAATCGTTCGAGCGCACGCTCGGCTATCTGCGCGACCGCGAGCAATTCGGCACGAAGATCGGCACGTTCCAGTCGCTGCAGCATCGCGCGGCGCACCTGTTCTGCGAGATCGAGCTGGTACGCTCGGTCGTGCTGCGCACGTTGCAAGCCCTCGAGGCGCAGGAGCCGACGGCCGCGAATCTCGTGTGTCTCGCGAAGGCGAAAGCCACGGACGTCGCGCGCATTGCGACGAACGAAGCGGTGCAGATGCACGGCGGCATCGGCATGACCGACGAGTTCGACATCGGCTTCTTCATGAAACGCGCTCGCGCCGCGGGCGAGACTTTCGGTGACTATTACTATCACGCCGACCGCTACGCGCAGCTCGCGGGTTACTGAGAAGAGAGGCAGAGCACGGCGTAGTTGCGGAGGGTACGAATGGCCGGTGGTCGTGCTACCTCATTTGACCATCCGGCCCGCTAGCTGTATATAACACCACCCCTGCTGACGAAACCTGGGAAACGACGATGTATCTCAGTGGCGCCGACCTGATCGATATGACGATCAAGCAACTCGAGATGCTCGAAGACATCCTGAGCGACGATGCGCGCTCGTTCGCCGCGCAGCGCGACGCTGCAGGACGTGACGCACGTCGCTGTCGCGAAGCGACCGACGCGATCCGCACGCTCATTCCGAAGCTCGTTGCCGCGCGCGCCACTCAACAACCGAAAGGCCAGATGCCGCTGCCCGGCTGCGCGAACGACGACGAGTTGTAGCGCGGCTGCGCAGCGGAACTTCACTGCGCGCGAGGGCGTTGAGCACCGAAGCGTGTCGGACTCCACAGCTTGCGACTTCCCGGTGCCGGCTTGTGACCTACGTCCTCACCCGAAGCGGGCGGGCACAGGTAGGTTTGACGCGCGAGTGGGAAGAGGCGATCCAAGTTATGACAACAGACGAGCGCGATCCGGACTCCGAACCGACCGTCGAGATTCAGCGGCCCGTGCCGCCGAAATCTGATGGCAAGGACGACGAGAATTTCGATCCCGAGCAGACCCTGGTGCGCGAGGATTGGGAAAGCGTCGTCATCCGGCGCGTGAAGCCCCACATCGAGGCTGTGCAGGAAGCAGTGGCAGAGGGCGATGCCGACGAGCGCTTCGGCTGGGAAAGCGAAGGCCTGCGGCGCCTGTCGCGCGAAGTTCAGAGCAGAAGCGACGTCTAGACGTCGATTGCCCGCAGTTCCTGCCCGACGCGCAGCTGCGCGCCGAGCCCGTCGATCAGAATCATGTTCTGACCGAAAATCACTCCCTTCAGCTCGCGATCGAAGCGAAACTTCGCCAGCGCGCGCAATGGCTCATCGCCGTCGCGCGTGCCGGTCGCCTGGTCAGTCGTGGTCACGATACAGCGCGCGCAGCCCTTGGCCCGGCGCAGGCGCACGCCTTCGGCAACGAGGTCGTGCAGGCGATCCTCGCCGAACGGCGGCAGGCCGCTCACGACGATGTTGGGCCGGAAGCGGTTCATCGGCAGCTGCTTGGACAAGCGGCTGTTGAGGTCTTGCAGTGAGGCTTCCGAAATCAGCAGCCACGGGAAGCCGTCGGAGAATTGATTCAGCGCCTCGACGCCCGGCGTCCATTGCGGGCTGCTGACCCGCTTGCGCCGCGCGTCGAAGCGCACGAGGCGGTACGGCGCGCCCAGGTAGCGCGTCAGGAAGCCTGCAGCTTCTTCGCCCGCGTCGAAGGCCGCGCAACGGTCCTTCCAGCAGGTCACTTCGACTTCGGTGCCCTGGGCGCCGAACGGCACGCGCAGTTCGTCGCCGCTTGGCGTGCGCAGGCGTAGCGCTTCAGCGGCGAATCCGGTCTCGAGCAGCGCAAGCCGCGGCTCCTCGCGCTGAGTCATGAAGCGACCGTCCGGCCGCACGATCAGCCATTCGCGATCGTGCTCGAAGCCGGTGGCCAAGACGCGCGCGCTGTCCAGCGCGATGCCGCGGCAGCCTTTGACGGGATAGACGTTGAGGGCGGTGATGCGGATCATGGGAGGTGCTAGTCTGCCAGTCACTTCCCCCAAATAACAAAGATAAAGAAATGACCGCCGCCGCTCCCGGGCCCACCGCCGCTATTCACGCCGGGCCGCTCGACTCCCGGGCCGCGCGCCTGTTCGTGGTGCTCGCGGCGTTCCTGGCCTGCAACGCGATGATCGCCGAGTTCGTCGGCGTGAAAATTTTCGCGCTCGAGCCGACGCTGGGCCTGGACTCCTTCGACTGGAACCTGTTCGGGCAGAGCGGCTCGCTGTCGTTCACCAGCGGCGTGCTGCTGTGGCCGTTCGTCTTCCTGATGACGGACGTCATCAACGAATATTTCGGGCGCCGCGGCGTGCGTTTCATCTCGTGGCTGACGGTCGTGCTGATCAGTTACGGATTTCTGGCCGCGTACCTGGCGATCGGACTGGTGCCCGCGAAGTTCTGGGTCGCGGTGAACCAGCAGTACGGCGTGCCGGACATGCAGGCTGCGTTCGCCAGCATCTTCGGGCAGGGAATGTGGACGATCGCCGGCTCGATCATCGCGTTCCTGATCGGTCAGCTGATCGACATCGCGGTGTTCCACCGCATCCGCATGCTGACCGGCGAGAAGTGGGTGTGGCTGCGAGCGACGGGCTCGACCGCGGTCTCGCAGCTCATCGACAGTTTCGTCGTGCTCTACATCGCGTTCGTGATCGGCCCGCAGCACTGGCCGATCCCGCTGTTCCTCGCGGTGGGCACGGTCAACTACGGCTACAAGCTGCTGATGGCGTTCCTGCTGATCCCCATGATCTATCTCGTCCGCCGCGTGATTCGCGCCTACCTCGGCGCGCCCACCGCCACGGCGCTCGAAGAATCAGCGAGCAGGGTTTAGAAAAGCATCCGCGACATCGCGCGGCGCGTCTGGCCGACGATGGGGTCGGCTTCGCCGATCAGCTCGAAAGCGAGCACGAGACTGCGCCGCCCCAGATCTTCCTTGTAGCTACGGTGATCGCGCACCATCTCCAGCCACGCGAGCAGCGCGGGCTCGACGTCGCCGCCGAGCAGTTGATGCACCGCCAGCGCGTGCTTGAGATCGAGATCTGCGGGGTTCGCAGCGGCACGCTCCCGCAACGAGCGCACATCCGGATACGCGGCCACGATGTCGCTGAACGCCAGCAGCGCGGCCAGTCGTTTCACCGCGGCGTGCGAAGGATTCGAGCCCTGCAGACGCTCCAGCTCCTGGTGCGCGCCCTCGAGATCGCCGTCGAGCGCCTGCAACTCGGCGAGGCCCGTCTGCAGGTCGATGTTGTCGCGATCGCGCGCCAGCTCGTTTTGCAGGATCGTGCGCGCGCCGGCGAAATCTCCCGCCGCCTTCAGCTGCTGCGCGTGCTGCACCGGACTGTCGACTGTCTTCGGCAGGTGCTTGTCGAGCATGTCGCGAATCTGGCCTTCCGGGACCACGCCGATGAAGTGGTCGACCACCGTGCGGTCCTTGAAAAGCACCACGGTGGGCAGGCTGCGCACGCCGATCTGCTGCGCCAGCTCCTGCTGTTCGTCGGTGTTCACCTTCGCCAGCTTGACGCGCCCGGCGTACTGCGCGGCGAGGCGGTCCAGGATCGGCATCAGCTGCTTGCAGGGGCCGCACCAGGGCGCCCAGAAATCCACGAGCACCGGCGTCTGGCCGGACGCCTCGACGACGTCGGTCATGAAAGTGGCGCCGGTCACAGTCAGGGCGGCAGCGGCTTCGGTCACGAGCGGGCCTCCGGTTCGGGCATGGAAGGCCCCAACCATGGCGGTTTCGCGCCGGAAATCAAGAGTGCCGTGCCGCGGCGTAGAATCGGCGCCCTGACCTGTGTAGGCTTCCGCGCCCGCCGCCCCAGAATTTCGGTAGCCAACAATCATGAATCAGCCCGCAGCCGCGCGAGCGGCCTCCGACGGCTCCGTTGCAGCCGCAATCAATCGCAACTACCTCGGCGATGAAGAACAGATCGTGCGGGAGCTGGCGGACGCAGCGCGTTTGCCGGCAGCTGCTCGGGAGAAGATCGCGGCGCGCGCCGCGCAGCTGGTCGAGGGTGTGCGCACGACCCGCGTGAAGCGCACCGGGCTCGATGCGTTCCTGCGCCAGTACGACCTGTCCTCGCAGGAAGGCGTGATCCTGATGTGCCTCGCGGAAGCGCTGCTGCGCATCCCCGACGATGCCACCGCGGACAAGCTGATCGCGGACAAGATTTCCGCCGGCGACTGGGGCTCGCACTTCGGCGAAGCCGAGTCGCTGTTCGTGAACGCGTCGACGTGGGGGCTGATGCTGACCGGTTCCATCGTGCGGCCGAGCGACGCGGACATGCACGATCCGCGCGGCGTGATCGCGCGCATCGCGGGGCGACTCGGCGAGCCGGTGCTGCGCGCCGCGTTCCGGCAAGCGATGCGCATCATGGGCCACCAGTTCGTCATGGGCCGCACCATCGAGGAAGCGCTGGAGCGCTCGGTCTCCGCCGAGAATCGTCCGTACCGCTACTCGTTCGACATGCTCGGCGAGGCTGCGCTCACCGATGCCGACGCCAAGCGCTATCTCGATGCTTACCACAAGGCCATCGGCGCGGTCGCACGCTCGATCAAGGCCGGCACTGCGATCGAGGCGGCACCGAGCATTTC
>DATEKT010000023.1:0-3457 GCA_035277305.1 Steroidobacteraceae bacterium
TCGAGCCCGCC
Source organism: Steroidobacteraceae bacterium (assembly GCA_035277305.1). Classification (GTDB taxonomy): domain Bacteria; phylum Pseudomonadota; class Gammaproteobacteria; order Steroidobacterales; family Steroidobacteraceae; genus Steroidobacter. The sequence continues at coordinate 12 of DATEKT010000023.1, forward strand.
CCCGGCGACCGTGGCAGTGCCCACGTCCACGATCGTCTCGCAGGCCGCGCCGAGCGCGCCGCTCCTTCCGCCCGCCGAGGCCGCTCCGCGCAGCGACCAACCGGCCAGCGCTGCGCTCACGCAGGAACCCGTCACGCCTGTGGCGCAGGAACCCGCGGTCGATCAGACGCCGGCGCCTGTGGCGGCACCGGCCGTCAGCGCCGCAGTCGCGCCCGCGTCGTCGGCGCCCGTGGCAGAGCGCGTCAACGCGATGCAGTTCGTCTTCGTCGCATTCGTGGGGATCTGTCTTCTCGCCGGTTTCTTCTTCTATCTCGCCGCGCTCCGGCGCCGGCGGACGGAGGTGCGCATCGTCGACCTGAACACGCGCGCGCCCTTGCGCACGCCGCCGATGGCCACGATGACGGCCTCGCCGAGCGTCACGCCGGACGCCCGCCGCGACGAGGGCGAGATCGACGACGAGCGGCTGCGGCGCTTCTCGCAAGCCTGGAAGCGGCAGGCGGCGTAGCCCGCGGCAGGCATCCGCGAATCCGGGACACAGCGCGTCCCGGGTTTCGGGTCATGCTCTGATGGAACTTTCCTTCTCCATGCGCCTTGAATCTCTCGGGGCGATGGAGAAGGCCATGCGCAAATTCCTCGTTCTCGGCGCGCTGATCGCCGGCGCGCTCGCATTTATCCCGATGACGGCGGCGAACGCGTTCGGACCTGGTCCAGCGGGCCTCACCGATGCGGCCGCCGCGATGAGCGACACCATTCAGATCAAGCGTCACAAGTCCGCACGGCCGCATGGCTGGAGCCGCGGTCGCAAGGTCGGCTGGCACGGTGGGCGACGCCCGCCGGGTCAACGGCGCTAGGGGTTTCAACGACGCTGAGCCGCTTCGTCACAACGACGCGACGCTGCGCTCGGGGCGCGCGCGAGCGCGCGACAGCAGTTCATGCGTCTCGTGGCTCGGGACCGCGCGACTGAACAAGAAGCCCTGACCCTGCTGGCATCCCTGGCTGAGCAGAGCGCTGCGTTGTTCAGCGCGCTCGATCCCCTCCGCGGTGATCGTCAGGCTGAGCCCGTGACCCAGGCCGGTCAGTGCGCGGACGATCGCGGCACTGTCGCTTTCGGCGTTCATGCCGTCGACAAAACTCCTGTCGATCTTGATCGTGTCGAACTTGAAACTGCGCAGGTGATAGAGGCTCGAATAGCCGGTTCCGAAGTCGTCCAGCGCAATGCGCACGCCGGCCTCGCGCAGCGCACCCAGCACCTCCTTCGCCGCCTCGAGGTCGCGCACAAGGGCGCTCTCGGTGATCTCGATCTCCAGCCGCTGCGGCGTCAGCCCGGTCTCGCCCAGGATGCGCAAGATGCGCAGGCCGAAAGTTCTTTCCTTCAATTGCGACGGAGAAACATTGAACGAGAGCATCACGCTGTCGGGCCAGGCGCGCGCATCGGTGCAGGCGCAGCGCAGCAGGTCGTCGCTGAGCTCGCGCATCAGGCCGCACGCCTCCGCGATCGGGATGAAGCGATCCGGCGCGATGCTCCCGAGGCTCGGATGATGCCAGCGGGCGAGTGCCTCGAAGGCGATCACCTCCTGGGTTTGCAGATCGACGATCGGCTGATACCAGGGGCGCAGCGCAGACGTTCCGATCGCCGCCGCGAGCTCGCGCTCTAGGAACGCGCGCTCGCGCGAGTGGCGATCCATCTCTGTCTCGAAAAACCGCACCGCCGATCGCTTCTCGGCCTTGGCCTTGTAGAGGGCAATGTCCGCCTTGCGCAGCGCCTCTTCGGCGAGCGATGCGTCCCGCGGCATCAAGGCGATGCCGATTCCGGCTCCGATACGGTGCTGGTTCGGCCCGAGCGTGATCGGGTCCTCGAAGCACTTCATGATCCGGAGCGCGACACTGGTCGCACCCTCGGGTCCGGCAAGATGCCGCGCGATCACGGCGAACTCGTCTCCGCCCAGCCGGGCCAGCAGGTCGTTGTCCCGCATCGCTGCGGACAGCCGCTGCGCCACGATGACGAGAACATCGTCTCCGGCGGTGTGGCCGTAAACGTCGTTGACGCTCTTGAACCCGTTGAGGTCGAGCATCAGCACCGCATGAACGCCCTCCGCGCCGGGCGGAGAAGCGGCAGCTTCCCGCAGGGCCTTCTCGAACTGGCGGCGGTTGGCGAGGCCGGTCAACGCGTCGGTGTGTGCCAGCTCGTGGGCACGTTGTTCTGCCGCGATGCGCCGCGCGATCTCGCGTTCCTGCTCGATCATTCGCCGCCAGCCGAAATAGATGATGCCAAGGATGGTGACAGCGCCGAGAGCGATCGCCTCCTGAAACTCGATGCGCTTGTCGTGCGGTAGCGTTCCGCTGAAATCGTACTCGAACGCGACCAGGCCGGCGACAATGATCGCGCCGGCGAGCAGACCTGCATCCTGAAGACTCACGCGGTGATGACGCATCCTCGATAGAGCCTTCGAAACTGTGAAAGACATCGGCCACCCGGTCGGCTGTGGCGGTGGGCCAAGTAGGCAACCGACAAGCCTAACGTCGCCTCATCGAACCGGGGGAATGGCGGTTATGGCTAAGAAACCTTGAATCGCAGCGTGAACCGGGAGAAGCCGCGTATCTGCACGCATTGCGGCGGTTCGACTTTTTATCGGATGATCGGGAGCCCTTCTGCCCGCGACCTGTTTCCGATATCGAACATGCACGAGCAAATTGTCCGACTGGAGGGAGACGGGCGATGGACATTCGATCGACACTGGTGGAGCTGTGTCAGGCTTTCAACGCGCACGACCTTGATCGCATCATGGCGTTCTTTTCGGACGATTGTGTTCTGGAGATGCCGAGAGGAAGCAAGCCGTGGGGTTCTCGTTGCGAGGGCAAGCGGGACGTCCGGGAAGCGCTGGCAACGCGCTTTGCAGGCCTGCCCGATGTCCACTACGGCGAAGACGAGCATTTCGTGGATTCGTCCGCCGATACCGGCATCTCGAAGTGGACCCTCACCGGCATCACCCGCGAGGGGATCAGAAAAGAGGTCCGCGGTTGCGACTTCTACACCTTTCGGGACGGCAAGGTGATCCGCAAGGACTCGTATTGGAAGATCGTGGAGTAAGAGAAGCGAGACCTGCCCCGGTTTTCGCGCCACGAAGCTGGAGGAATTGGAGCGCTTGATTTGGCCGATTGCGTAGCCCGGATGAGCGAAGCGACATCCGGGGTGAACACGGCGCGCTGTCCCGGATTTCGCTTGCGCTCCATCCGGGCTACGGCCTCACTACGCAGCGTCGAGCCGCCGCACCACCCCTTCGGCAATCTCCTCCGGCGCGGCATCGATCTCCGCCGTGATGGCGCGTTCGTCGGCGGCCGGCTCCTCCAGCGTGTCGAACTGGCTCTTGAGCAGCGCGGGCGGCATGAAGTGATCGGTGCGCGCGGCGAGCCGTGCGGCGATCAGGTCGAAGCTTCCTTTCAGATAG
>DATEKT010000024.1:0-16595 GCA_035277305.1 Steroidobacteraceae bacterium
GCGAGCACGTCGACTGTGCGCCTTGCCGGCAGCACCGGTGCGAATCCGTACGCTGCGATCTCCTCGGGCATCTCGGCACTGTGGGGACCCGCGCACGGCGGCGCGAACGAAGCCGTGCTGGCGATGCTCGAGCAGATCGGCACCGTCGAGAACGTGCCGAAGTACCTGGCGAAAGCGAAGGACAAGAACGACAACTTCCGGCTGATGGGCTTCGGCCACCGCGTCTACAAGAACTTCGATCCGCGCGCGACCATCATCCGCGCGATGTGCCACAAGGTGCTGGCGAAGCTCGGCAAGTCGGACAACCCGCTGTTCGAGCTGGCGCTGAAACTGGAGGAGATCGCGCTCAAGGACGAGTACTTCGTCGAGCGCAAGCTGTACCCGAACGTGGATTTCTATTCCGGCATCATCTACAGCGCGATCGGCATTCCGCAGTCGATGTTCACCGTGATGTTCGCCATCGCGCGCACCGTGGGCTGGGTCGCGCACTGGCAGGAAATGATTTCCGATCCGGCGATGAAGATCGGTCGGCCGCGCCAGCTGTACACCGGTCCGGGCAAGCGCGACTACATCGAAATGAACAAGCGCTAGTCGCGCTCCAGCATCGCCTCGATCTCGGCAGTATCCGCGCGCTTCATCGGCCGCCCGTCCACCGGGCTCGCGGGCGATTGGCGAATGCCATCGATCGGAAACACCACCGCATCGATCTCCTTGTCGCCCGCGACGAAATGCACGACCGGATACGCAACCAGGCGGTTCGGCTCGTAGCGCAGGCGTCGCTCGCCCATGCGGTGCGGAATGCCGCGCTCCATCAAGTGCAACGCGACGGGCTCCGCGCCTTCCGCGAACAGATGCAGATTCACTTCCGAGTGCGCGGATGCAGTGCCGCTGAGCACGGGCCCGACCAGCCGCGGGTCGAACCGCTGCAGCAGGCGCATCGCCTGCAACGCCGTGCGACGCAGCGAGCTGAGCGTCGAAGAGTGTGTGTGTGCTTCGAACAGGCGGTGATGCGCGGCGAGCGCCGCCTCGATCTCCGTGTTCTTCGGCAGCACCGCGATGTCGGTCGCGCCGAAGCGCTCCGCCGCCTTGCGTTTCGCGAGGCCGTAGTCGTCGATTCCCTGCTCGGACATGATGCGGGCGGCTTCCTGCGCCAACGCTGCTCTCAATTGCTCTGCGCGGGGATTGCTTCGCTTGCTCATCAATCGGTCATCGATCGGTCGCTTCAGAACAGCGAGTCATCGTCCTTCTTCTCCTCCGCGCCTTCCTGCTGATCGCTCAGCGTGCCGTCGAGCTGCGGCTCGGCGGGCAGGTGCCCGGCCATGAAGGTCTCGAAGATGGCATTGGCGTCGCCCGGTCGTGCTGCAAGCCCGGTGTCCGCGGAAATGCGCATCGACACCAGTCCCGGCGGCGCCGTCCGGCGTTGCTCCGGCACGCCTTTCAGAGCCTCCGCCATGAAATATACCCACATCGGCAGCGCGGTGCGGCCACCTTCTTCGCCGGGCCCGAGCGAGCGCTCCTGGTCGAAGCCGACCCACGCGGTCGCGACCAGGCCGGCGTTGAAACCGCAGAACCACGTGTCGCGACGATCGTTGGTCGTGCCGGTCTTGCCGGCGAGGTCGCCGCGCTTCAGTACTAGTGCGCGCGTCGCCGTGCCGCGCCGGATGACGTCGCTCATCATGTCCGTCATCAGGAAGTCGTTCTGCGGCGAGATCGCGGGCGGCGCCAGCCGGTCGTTCTGCAGATAGGTCTCCGCGCCCCAGCGCATCTCGTCGTTGCTCGGCGCGCGGATCGGCGCTTCGCTCACGCCGCCCTCCGTTGCACCGCTCGCGATCGGACTCGGAGGCTGCGCGCAGTCCTGGCATGCGAAGCGCGGTTGCGCCTCGTACAGAGTCTTGCCCTCGGGGCTGACGATACGATCGAGGTAGTACGGCTCCACGCGAAAACCGCCGTTGGCGAAAATCGCATAGGCGCTCGCCATCTCCAGCGGCGATACCGAAGCCGTGCCGAGCGCCAGCGACAGGTTGCGCGGCAGGCTCTCCTTCGGAAATCCGAAGCGCTCGATGTACTGCGTCGCGTACGCCGGGCCGAGCGTGTTCATCACGCGGATCGAGACGAGATTGCGCGAGCGCACCAGCGCTTCGCGCAGCCGCATCGGCCCGCGGAACTCGCGCGTCACGTTCTGCGGCCGCCAGCTGCCTTCGAGCGTCGGATCCTCGATCACCAGCGGCGCGTCATTGACCATCGTCGCCGGCGTGAAGCCCTGCTCGAGCGCGGCCGAATACAGGAACGGCTTGAACGCGGAGCCCGGCTGACGTTTCGCCTGCACCGCGCGGTTGTAGTTGCTTGCGAAGTAGTCGAAGCCGCCGGTGAGCGCGGCGATCGCGCCGTCCTGCGGATCGACGGCGACCAATGCGCCCTGCACGTCAGGCACCTGCGCCATGTGCCAGTTGCCCGAAACTTCCTGCGCGACGTAGATGACATCGTTCGGTGCAAGCACGTCGGCTGCGCGTTGCAGCTGCGGCCCAATGCTGCCGTCCGGCAGTGGCGCACGCGCCCAGCTGATCGCAGTCCACGGCAGACTGATGCGACCGTTCGCGCGCGTGAAAGCAACTGCGCTCTTCTCGTCGACTGAAAGCACCAGCGCCGGTACGAGTCCGCCGCGCGCCGAATATTCCTCGAGCGCCTGCTGGTACTCCTTCTCGCGCGCGCCGGCTGGGAGCGTCACGCGTCCCGCAGGCCCGCGATAGCCGTGACGCTGGTCGTACTCGATCAGTCCCGCGCGCAACGCACGCACGGCCGCGCTCTGCAGCCGACTATCGAGCGTCGTAACCGCTTCGTAGCCCGCGGTGTACGCCTCGGCGCCGAGCCGGTTGAACAACTCGACGCGCGCCATCTCGGCGACGTACGGCGCTTCGACTTCGACAGCGGGTCCATGCAAGCGCGACTCGACCGCTGCGTTCAGCGCGATGTCGTACTCGTCCTGCGTGATGAATTCTTTCTCGTGCATGCGTCGCAGCACGTAGGCGCGCCGTTGCCGCGCGAAGTCCGCGTTCGCGACCGGGTTGTCGCGCGAGGGCAGGCGGAATGTGCCGGCGATCAGTGCGATCTCCGGCAGCGTCAGCTGATCGACCGTCTTGCCGAAGTACACCTCGGCTGCGGCGCCGACGCCGTAGGCGCGCTGTCCCAGGAACATCTTGTTGAGATACAGCGCGAGAATTTCCTGCTTCGTCAGCTCCTGCTCGATGCGGAACGTCGTGAAGATCTCGATCAGCTTGCGGCGATAGCTCTTCTCCGGACTCAGGAACAGGCCGCGCGCGAGCTGCATGGTGATCGTGCTGCCGCCTTCGGATTTTTCACCCGAGAGCAGGTGACGCGCCGTCGCGCGGATCAGGCCGGGATAGTCGACGCCGCCGTGCTGGAAGAAGTTGTCGTCCTCGGCGGCGAGCACGGCGTTGATCATCTGATTCGGAATCGCGTCGAACCCGAGCGGAATGCGCCGCTCCTCGCCGAACTGCGCAATCAGCTTGCCGTCGCGGCTGTACACGCGCAGCGGCACGCGCAACCGAATGTCCTTGATGGTCGAGACATCCGGCAACGAAGGATGTAGATACTGATAGCAGCCGAGCATGCCGAGCACGAGCGCGCCGACCATGCAGACACCGAGCGCGAGCAGGACGCGGGGTGGAGACGAGAGGTAACGTCGCATCACAACAAGAAATCCTAAGTCCTTGCTTTACCCTTGCTTCCCGACAGGGCCGTATGCATAGTAACCGGCGTTTGCGAGTCCACGTGCGGTGTCGAGCGCGTGAGGATGATAAGAGGCGAAGCGGCCACCGGGTACGAGCCCGAGCAAATACCGGCATTCGCGCAGTGGGGGTTAAGGGTCCGGCGTCGATTATCGTTCTGCCTGGCGAATTGTCCAGCGCGCCCGGACGCTGCAGATCCGTCTTAAGGGCTTGATTGGCCAGTCTCTGCGAAGTCCGCAGCCACGCGGCGCGGCTAGCATGGGCGCCGACGTAGGAAAAAGAGCGATCCGGATCCGGGAATGCCGCGATGGGGATTCGTGAGGCTGCTCACATTCAACTTAACGCCCGGCTGTATATAGTTGCCGCCCGAGTTTCGTGTCCGGTCTCTGTTGGCGCCTTAACTATCTGATCTGAAAAGGGAAACAGCGTGCTCCTCACCGCAAAATCCCGGCCTCTCCTGGGACTCGACATCACCACCTCGTCGGTGAAGCTGATCGAGCTCTCGATGAGCGGCGGCCAGTACCGCGTCGAATCGTACGCGGCCGAAGCGACCCCGCCGAATTCGATCAACGAAAAAGCAATCGTCGACGCCAGCGCGGTCGGCGAAGCGATCAAGCGTGCAGTGAAGCGTTCTGGCGCGCGCGCGAAAGATGCGGCCGTCGCGATCAGCGGCGACGCAGCGATCACCAAGGTGATCCAGATGCCGCGCACCCTGAGCGAGAACGAGCTCGAGGGCCAGGTCGAGATGCAGGCCGACCAGTACATCCCGTTCCCGATGGAAGAAGTGAGCTTCGACTTCGAAGTGATCGGCCCGTCGGAGAAGGACCCGGACATGCTCGACGTGTTGCTCGTCGCGACGCGCTCCGAGAACGTCGAACAGCGCATCGCCGCATGCGCGGCCGCCGGACTCACCGCGAAGATCGTCGACGTCGAGGCGTTCGCGCTGGAGAACGCGTGCCGCCTGCTCACTCACCAGATGCCGGACGGCGGCCTCAGCCGCGTCATCGCTGTCGTCGACTTCGGCGCCAGCAGCACCACCTTCAGCGTACTGCGCGATCTGAAAGTCATCTACACGCGCGACTTCGCGTTCGGTGGCCAGCAGCTCACCGAAGAAGTGATGCGCACCTACGGGCTGAGCATGGAGGAAGCCGGGCGCGCCAAGAAAGAAGGCGGCCTGCCGGGCAACTACGAGACCGAAGTGCTCGGACCGTTCATCGATGACATGTGTCAGCAGGTCAGTCGTTCGCTGCAGTTCTTCCTCGCCTCCGGCGCCGGCCGCGAGCAGCCCGAGCAGATCCTGATCTGCGGCGGCTGCGCCAACATTCCGGGCGCCGCGGAAATGATTCAGAGCCGCGTCGGCATCGAGTCGCAGCGCGGCGATCCGCTCGGTCAGATGAAAGTAAGCCAGAAGGCCAAGGCGCAGGCAGTCAAGAAAGACGCCACCGCGCTGCTGACGGCCTGCGGCCTGGCACTACGGAGTTTCGACTGATATGCCGAGAATTAACCTCATCCCGTGGCGCGAGGCGGAGCGCAAGCGCAAGCGCCAGGAATTCGGCGTTGGCATCCTCGGCGCGTTCATCGCGGCCGCCGTCATCACGTTCCTCGTGAACCTGCAGATGAATGCGGCGATCGATAACCAGAACGAGAAGAACCAGTATCTCAACGACGAGATCGCCAAGCTCGACAAGCAGATCACCGAGATCCTGGCGCTCGAAGACGAGAAGCGGCGCCTGCGCGCGCGCATCGACGTGATCGAGAAGCTGGAGCTGTCGCGGCCCGAGATCGTGCACATGTTCGACCAGCTGGTGCGCACGATTCCCGACGGCGTCAACCTGACGACGCTCAAGCAGAGCGACCGCAAGCTGACGCTCAAGGGTCTCGCGCAGTCGAGCACGCGCGTCGCCTCGTACATGCGCAACATCGACGCGTCCGAGTGGCTGAAGGATCCGGCGCTGGACATCCTCGAGACCAAGGGCTCGAGCGACGGCAGCTCCGAGTTCACGCTCAACGCCGCGCAGGAGAATCCGCAGTTGGCCTCGCAACCCGATCAGCAGGTCGCGCAGACGCCGAAAGGACCTAAAGGAGCACGCCGATGAGCGTTCTCGACCAAGTCCGCGAGCTCGACCCCAACGATCCTGGCCGCTGGCCGTTGCCGTTCCGGCTCGGCGCCATCGGCCTGGTCTTCGTGATCGCCGTGGTCGCGGGGGCGTACTTCCTGGTGTGGAATTCGAAGAAGCCCGAGCTGGAAAAGGCGGAGCAGCAGCAACAGCAGCTGCTGGCGACGCTCGAGCAGAAAGCGAAGAAAGCCGCGAACCTCGACGCCTACAAGGCGCAGCTCGCGGAAATGGAGCAGTCGTTCGGCGCGATGCTGCGCAAGCTCCCGAACAAGACCGAAGTGCCCAACCTGCTGACCGACATCTCGCAGCAGGGCACGGCTGCGGGCCTCGACCAGAAGCTGTTCCAGCCGAACGCGCAGGTCGTGAAGGACTTCTACGCCGAGCTGCCGATCAAGATGCGCCTCACCGGCAGCTTCCATTCGATCGGTGCGTTCGTGAGCGGCATCGCGGCGCTGCCGCGCATCGTGACGCTGCACGACGTCGAGATCACGCAGGCCAGCAAGAACGCCGGCTCCGATCAGCTGCAGCTCGATCTGACCGCGAAGACGTATCGCTACCTGGACGACGAAGAGCAGGCCGCCAATCAGCCGCAGAAGAAGGCGCCGGCCGGCCGCAAGCGCCCGGCCACCTGACACCACCGACAGAACCGAAGCAGCGTCACCTATGACCAGAACCCTTCCGATTTCTGCCCTGCTCGCGGTGCTGTCGCTGAGCGGCTGCTCGAGCGGCATGGACGAGCTGCACAAGCAGGTCGAGGACATCAAGAGCCGTCCCGGCGAGCCCATCGAGGCGCTGCCGGAGATCAAGCCGTACGAGCCGTTCGCGTACAACGCGGGCAGCCTGCGCTCGCCCTTCGTGCCGACACCGCCTGCGCGCAGCGATCTCGCTGCCGGCGTGCGTCCCGACGTGAAGCGTCCGCGCGAGTTCCTCGAACAGTTCCCGCTCGACACGATGCGCATGGTCGGCACCCTCAACCTGCAGGGCCGCAACTACGGCCTGGTGCAGGGCAAGGACGGTCTGGTCCATCGCGTGCTGCCCGGCAACTTCGTCGGCCAGAACGACGGCAAGATCGTCGGCATCGCCGCCACCAAGATATCAATCATCGAGATCGTCCCCGACGGTCTCGGCGGATACATCGAGCGTCCAGCCGCGCTGGCGTTGACAGAATGATCCCAGGGAGAAACCCGCAAATGTCGTCTTCAATCTCGTCGTTGCGCCGGATCGGTATCGGCGTACTGCTCTTTGCAGGCGTGACGCTGCAGGCACTGGCCCAAAGCGCCAATCGCCTGGAAGGCATCACGTTCACCACCGGCGCCGGCAACAAGGTCGAGCTGACGCTGAAGCTCAGCGACAACGCGCCGACGCCGCTGACCTTCACGGTCGACAATCCGGCGCGCATCGCGCTCGACCTGCCCGACACGACCGTCGCGATGCAGTCGCGCCGCGTGGACGTGAAGCAGGGCGTGGTCGACACGGTGAACGTCGCCGAGGCGAACGGCCGCACGCGCGTCGTGCTGAACGTCGACAACCTGGTGCCGTACGAGACTCGCGTTTCGGGCAACACGATCGTCGTGGCCGTCGGCGGCGCCGGCGGACGCGCTTCCAGCAGCGGCACGTCGGTTTCCACCGCCGCTGCGGCAGCCACCTCCAACACGCGCGCCGCCGCGCCGATCACCGGCTCGCGCAGCGTCAGCAACATCGACTTCCGCCGCGGCAGCGACGGTTCTGGTCGCGTCGTGGTCGAGCTGACCGACGCCAAGGTGCCCGCCGACCTGCGCCAGGAAGGCGGCCGCATCGTCGTCAACTTCGCCAAGACCGCGCTGCCCGAGAACCTGATGCAGCGCCTGGACGTCACTGACTTCGCGACTCCTGTCAGCTCCGTCGACGCAATGCGCGCCGGCGACAGCGCGCGCCTGGTGATCGCGGCCAACGGCGACTACGAGCAGCTCGCTTACCAGTCCGACAACATCTACACGATCGAGATCAAGCCGGTCGTGAAGCTGCCGCCGGAACTGCAGGACCAGAAGGAATACACGGGCGAGCGCCTGACCCTGAACTTCCAGGACATCGAGACGCGCGCAGTCCTGCAGCTGCTGGCTGATACCAGCGGCCAGAACATGGTCATCAGCGACACGGTCGGCGGCAACGTCACGCTGCGCTTGCAGAACGTGCCGTGGGATCAGGCGCTGGACATCGTGATGCGCACCAAGGGCCTCGACATGCGTCGCGAAGGCAACGTCATGTTCGTGGCGCCGGCGCAGGAAATCGCCTCGCGCGAGAAGGAGCTCCTGACCGCGCGCCAGCAGGTGCAGCAGCTCGCGCCGTTGCGCACCGAGTATCTGCAGATCAACTACGCCAAGGCGCAGGACCTGGCGGCGCTGATCAAGTCCGGCCAGAACAACTCGCTGCTGTCCGATCGCGGCAGCGTCGCGATCGACGAGCGCACCAACACCCTGCTGCTGCAGGACACCGCGGAGCGCCTCGGCGACATCCGCCGGCTGGTCTCCACGCTCGACATTCCGGTGCGCCAGGTGCTGATCGAAGCCCGCATCGTGATCGTCAACGACGACTTCCAGCGCGAGCTGGGCGTGCGCTTCGGCGCGACCGCCGCGTTCGATCACGGCGGCCGCGACGGCGGCGGTATCGTCGGCGCGAACAACTTCGTCACAGCGGACGACGACGTTGCGTTGTCCCGCGCGCCGGACGGCGTCAACACGCCGCCCGCTTTCGCGCAGGGTGACCCGATCGACCGCTACATGGTGAACCTGCCGGTCGCGAACCCGGCCGGCCGCCTGGCGCTCACGCTGCTCGATTCGGACTACATCGTCGACCTGGAATTGTCGGCGGCGCAGGCCGAAGGCCGCGGCGAGATCATCTCCTCGCCGCGCCTGATCACGGCGAACCAGCGCGAGGCGACGATCGAGCAGGGCGTCGAAATCCCGTACCAGCAGTCTTCTTCCAGCGGCGCCACCACGACGCAGTTCAAGAAGGCAGTGCTGTCGCTCAAGGTCACGCCGCAGATCACGCCGGACAACCGCGTCATTCTCGATCTCACGGTCGCGAAGGACAGCGTCGGTCAGCTGGTCGCGAGCGCAACCGGCGGCTTCGTGCCGAGCATCGACACGCGCAACATCGTCACGCAGGTGCTGGTGAACGACGGCCAGACCGTCGTGCTCGGCGGCATCCTCGAGACGGAGCGCCGCGATGCGGAGACCAAGGTGCCCTGGCTCGGCGACGTGCCGGTCCTCGGCCGCCTGTTCAAGACGACCACGAAGACCGACAACAAGGACGAGCTGCTGATCTTCGTCACCCCGCGCATCCTGCGCGAGGGCTCGAGCATGTATTGATCGCCGGCTCGGACCGGTGACGAATCCGCGGCCGCCTTCGGGCGGCCGCTTTCGTTTATAGTGCCCTGCCGCCATGAGCTCGCAGGTCTCCTGTAACAACGTGTTTCTGATCGGCCCGATGGGCTCGGGCAAGACGGCCGTCGGCAAGCAGCTGGCGCGCCTGCTGGACCTGACCTTCTACGACAGCGACGTCGAGATCGAGCGGCGCACCGGGGTCGATATTCCCTACATCTTCGAGAAGGAGGGCGAGACCGGCTTCCGGGAGCGCGAGCGCGAAGTGATCGACTCTCTCACGCAGCTCCAGGACGTCGTCATCGCGACCGGCGGCGGCGCCGTGCTGATGCCGGAGAACCGCGAGCGACTCGCGGCCCGCGGCAGCGTCGTCTATCTGCGGACCGGCATTCGCCAGCAGATGGAGCGGACGCGGCATGGACGGCAGCGCCCCTTGCTGTACACGGCCGATCCCGAAACGCGGCTGCGCGAGCTGATGGAGGTCCGTGCGCCGCTGTACGAATCCATCGCGGCCGTGACCGTCGCGACCGACGGCCGTCACGTGCGCGTCGTCGCCGACGAAATTCTCGAGCGGCTGCAGAGCCTCGCAGCTTCATGAGCGCCACGCCGCACGAACGCATCGACATCGCGCTAGGCGAGCGCAGCTATCCGATATTGATCGGTCCGCGGTTGCTCGAAGATGCGCAGTTGCTCGGCAAGCACATCGCCGCGCGCAATCTCCTGGTCGTGACCAACGAGACGATCGCGCCGCTCTACCTCGCGAAAATGCAGAACGCGCTGCAGGGCCGGCGCGTGGCCACGTTGATCCTGCCCGACGGCGAACAGCACAAGACGCTCGACAGCTTTGCCCGCATCGTCGACGCACTGATTGCGGAGCGCATGAATCGCGACGCGGCTGCGGTGGCGCTCGGCGGCGGTGTCATCGGCGACATGGTCGGCTTCGCCGCGGCCTGCTATCAGCGCGGCATCGACTACGTGCAGGTGCCCACGACGCTGCTCGCGCAGGTCGATTCGTCGGTCGGCGGCAAGACCGGCGTCAATCATCCGCACGGCAAGAACATGATCGGCGCCTTTCACCAGCCGCGTTGCGTGATCGCGGACACCAGCACGCTGGAGACTCTTTCCCCGCGTGAGTACCGCGCCGGGCTGGCGGAAGTCGTCAAGTACGGCTTCATTCGCGACGCAGCGTTCCTGCAGTGGATCGAGGCGAACGCCGAGTCTCTGCTGGCGCGCGATGATGCCGCAGTGATTCACGCCGTGCGCCGCTCGTGCGAGATCAAGGCCGATGTCGTCTCGCACGACGAGCGCGAGCATGGGCTGCGCGCGATCCTCAACCTCGGTCACACGTTCGGGCACGCGATCGAGACAGCCACGGGTTATGGCACCTGGCTGCACGGCGAAGCAGTGGCTGCCGGAATGGTCATGGCGGCGGAAATGTCGGAGCGGGTGGGCTGGCTGGAGCCCGCCGAGCGCGACCGCGCGGTGCGGCTGATCGCGAAACTCGGACTCCCTGTAACCCCGCCGCGCATCGGCACGCAGCGTGGCCGTGAGCTCATGGGCATGGACAAGAAGGTGCTTGGCGGGCGCATTCGCCTGGTCCTGATGCGCGGGCTGGGGCGCGCGGGGATCCCCGACGACTACGCCGAGCAGGCCCTCGAGGCTACTCTGCAAGCGCATTTCGGCTGATACTCGCCTGCAGCGCATGACTGCCGAACCCGCATCGCTCGCCCGTTACGCCGCCACCGAGGCCGCCTCGCGCGGCCGCGCGCACCAGGAACCGGCGCCGGTGCTACGCGGCGAGTTCCAGCGCGATCGCGATCGCATCATTCATTCCACGGCGTTCCGCCGGCTGGTCTACAAGACGCAGGTGTTCGTCAACCACGAGGGCGATCTGTACCGCACGCGCCTGACGCACTCGATCGAGGTCGCGCAGATCGCACGCACCATCGCGCGGGCGCTGCAGTTGAACGAAACGCTCGCCGAAGCGATCTGTCTCGCACACGACCTCGGGCACACGCCGTTCGGACACGCCGGGCAGGACGCGCTCAACGCGTGCATGCGGCCGTATGGCGGCTTCGAGCACAACCTGCAGTCGCTGCGCGTCGTCGACGAGCTGGAAGAGCGCTACGCCGCGTTCCCGGGCCTGAACCTGACGTTCGAAACGCGCGAGGGCATCCTCAAGCACTGCTCGGTGAACAACGCGCGCCAGCTGGGCGAGCTCGGCGAGCGCTTCATCCAGCGCCGGCAGCCTTCGCTCGAAGCGCAGATCGCGAACCTCGCCGATGAGATCGCGTACAACAATCACGATCTCGACGATGGCCTGCGCGCCGGGTTGATCTCGCTGGAAGGTCTGCGCGACGTGCCGCTGTTCCGGCGTCAGCACGACGCCGTGCTCGCGATCTATCCGCAGCTGCAGGATCGCCGCCTCATCCACGAGGTCGTGCGGCGCATGATCAACCACGTGGTGACGGATCTGGTGCAGACCTCACAGTCCGCGATCGAAGCTGCGGAACCCGCCGACGTCGACGACGTACGCGCCCATCCCGCTGCGCTGGTGCAGTTCAGCGAGACCGTCGCCGCCGAGCATCTCGAGCTCAAGCATTACCTGCGCGATCACGTCTATCGTCACTATCGCGTGCTGCGCATGACGAACAAGGCGCACACCGTGATCCGCTCGATGTTCGATTCGTTCTTCGCGCGTCCCGAGCTGTTGCCGGACGAGCATCACCAGTCGGCGAAGGATATGGAATCCGAGTCGGGCGAGAACGGCCGCGCTCGCGCCGTCGCCGACTATATTGCGGGCATGACCGACCGCTACGCGATCGTGGAGCACGAGCGGTTGTTCGATCCGGCGAAGAGAAGCTGAAGAGGAGGAAAAGAAAATGGACAGGATTAACGGGATTAACGGGATTGAGGGAAGAATCGGCAAGGGTTGCTCTCTTCGTCTTCAATCCTGTTAATCCCGTTAATCCTGTCTAAAATTCTTTATCTTGATCCTGTCCCAACGCGATGAATCTGCAAAACGACCTGCTCTTGCGCGCGCTCCTTCGCCAGCCGGTGGAGCGCACGCCTGTCTGGATGATGCGTCAGGCCGGGCGCTACCTGCCGGAATATCGCGCGACGCGCGAGCGCGCCGGAAGTTTTCTCAAGCTCTGCATGACTCCGGAGCTCGCGTGCGAGGTGACGCTGCAGCCGCTCGCGCGCTATCCGCTCGACGCCGCGATCCTGTTCTCCGACATCCTCACGATTCCGCATGCGCTCGGGCTCGGGCTGCAATTCGAGACCGGCGAGGGGCCGCGCATCGAGCGGCCCGTGCGCTCGCGCGCCGATGTTGCGCGTCTCGGCGTGCCGGATCCGAACACGGAGTTGCGCTACGTGATGGATGCCGTGCGTCTGATCCGTCACGAGCTCGCCGGACGCGTACCGCTGATCGGCTTCGCAGGCAGCCCGTGGACGGTCGCGACCTACATCGTCGAAGGCGGCAGCTCGCGTGAGTTCTCGCGCATCAAAGCGATGATGTACGAGGAGCCCGGCACGTTACATTCGCTGCTGAACCTGCTCGTAGATTCGACGACGCAGTACCTGAACGCGCAGATCGCCGCCGGCGCGCAGGCGGTCATGTTGTTCGACACGTGGGGCGGTGTGCTGACTCCGCAGCAGTATCGCGAAGTGTCGCTGCAACCGATGGAGCGCATCGTCGCCGATCTGCGCCGCGAGCAGGACGGCCGTCGCGTGCCGGTCATTCTGTTCACGAAGGGCGGCGGTGCGTGGCTCGACACCATGGCGCGCAGCGGCTGCGACGCGTTGGGTGTCGACTGGACGACCGATCTCGCGGACGCGCGCCGCGCCGTGCAGGACCGCGTCGCGCTGCAGGGAAATCTCGATCCGAACTGCTTATACGCTCCGCCGCAAACGATTCGCGCGGAAGTCGCGCGCGTGCTGGCGAGCTACGGGCGCGGTCACGGGCACGTCTTCAATCTCGGCCACGGCATTCATCCGGCCATCAATCCCGAGCACGCCGGCGCGATGATCGCCGCGGTCCACGAGCTCAGCCCGCCGTATCACAAAGACTAGAAGGGTCAGGCGTTAGCCTGACTCTTCAAACTATCCCGCAGCTCCCTGCGCAGGATCTTGCCGACGTTCGTCTTCGGCAGCTCAGTTCTGAAATACACATGCTTCGGCACTTTGTAGCCGGTCAGCTCGCGGCGGCAGTAGTCGATCAGCTGCTGCTCGGTCAGGTTCGGATCCTTGCGCACCACGAACAGCGCGACCGCTTCGCCGGACCGCTCGTCGTCCTGCGCGACCGCGGCGACTTCCAGCACGCCGGGATGCGCGGCGACGACGCTCTCGATCTCGTTCGGGTACACGTTGAAACCCGACACCAGGATCATGTCTTTCTTGCGATCTTCGATGAAGACGAAGCCGCCCTCGTCCATGCGCCCGATGTCGCCGGTGCGCAGCCAGTCGCCGACCATGACCTTCGCGGTTTCGTCCGGCCGGTTCCAGTAGCCAAGCATCACCTGCGGCCCGCGCACGCAGATCTCGCCGACCTCGCCGAGGCCGAGCTCCTTGCCGTCGTCGTTGCGGATCGTGATCTCGGTCGAAGGGATCGGCAGGCCGATCGAGCCGTTGAACTCGTTGAGATCGAAGGGGTTCACGCACGCCGCGGGCGAAGTTTCCGTGAGGCCCCACGCTTGAGTGAGCACATTGCCCGTGACCCGCTGCCAATGCTCGGCAACGCTTCGCTGCACGGCCATGCCGCCGCCGAGCGTGATACGCAGCGCGCTGAAGTCGAGCTCGGCGAATCCGGGCGTGTGCAGCAGTGCATTGAACAGCGTGTTCACGCCGCTGATGAAGCTGAAGCGCACGGAGCGCAGCTCGTTCACGAACGCAGGAAAGTCGCGCGGATTCGCGATCAGCACGTTGCGCGCGCCGAGCTTCACGAAGACCAGCCAGTTACCGGTGAGCGCGAAGATGTGATACAGCGGCAGCGGCGTGATCACCGTGTCGCGCCCCAGCGCCGCGCCGACACCGAGCCACGAACCCGCCTGCAGCACGTTCGCGATCATGTTGCGATGAGTGAGCATCGCGCCCTTCGCGACACCCGTCGTACCGCCCGTGTACTGCAGGAACGCGATGTCCTCGTGATTGGTCGCGACCGGCTCGAACGGCAGGAACGCGCCCTGCTCGAGCACGTCGTTGAAACGCAGCGCACCCGGCAGCTCCCAGTGCGGCACCTGCTTGCGCACGTGACGCACGACCAGGTTCACGACCAGCGACTTCGGCCAGCCGAGCCGGTCGCCGACGCCGGTGACGATGACGTGCTTCACGTGCGTGCGCGCGATCACCGCCTCGAGCGTGTGCGCGAAGTTCTCCAGGATCAGGATCGCCTTCGCGCCGGAATCGCTGAGCTGATGCTCGAGCTCGCGCGCGGTATAGAGCGGATTGGTGTTGACGACCGTCAACCCGGCGCGCAACGCGCCGAACAACGCGATCGGGTACTGCAGAACGTTGGGCAGCATGATCGCGATCCGGTCGCCGCGTTGCAGCTTCGCGCTCTGCTGCAGCCACGCCGCGAAATCGCGCGCGTCGCGATCGAACTCGGCATACGTCATCGTGCGCCCGAGGCTGGTGTACGCGTCGAGCTCCGCGAAGCGCCCGCAACTGCTTTCCAGCAGCTCGGTCAGCGAGCCGTATTCGTTCGGATTGATCTCCGCCGGCACGCCGGTCGGATAGTTCTTCAGCCAGACCTTGTTCATTTTTTGAGTACTTGCTGCAGAGCCGGCCACAGATTGTCGAGCAATCGCGGCTGGGCTGCGGCCGTCGGGTGGATGCCGTCGGCCTGCATCAGCTTGTCGTCCAGCGCGACCCCGTCGAGAAAGAATCCGACCAGCGGCGTGCCGTACTGGCCCGCCAGCTCGCCATATAGTGCATGAAACGCGTCCGCATAGGCGGCGCCGTAGTTGGGCGGCATGCGCATGCCGATCAGCACCACCTGGGCGCCGGCGGCCTTCGAGCGATCGATCAGGAACTGGAAGTTGTCGCGGACCTGCCGTAACGGCAGGCCGCGCAGGCCGTCGTTGCCGCCCAGCTCCAGGATCACGATGGCCGGCTTATGCAGCTCCAGCGCGCGCGGCAGGCGCGCACGCGCGCCGCCGGTCGTGTCGCCGCTGATGCTGGCATTCACTACCCGGTAACCGTAACCTTGAGCGGCGAGACGCTTCTGCAGCAGCGCCACCCAGGTCGAGTCGACCGCCACGCCGTAGCCGGCGCTGAGGCTGTCGCCGACGACCAGGACGACCGGTCCCCGCTCCACGGCGGCCGCGCGAACCGCAAGCGGCCACGTAAGTCCAACCCAGACCAGTACGACGACTCTCAGTACGAACACTGTGCAACCGGTCCTCAAAGCAGAAAGCGTCACGAAAAAGGTTAGCAGCCCGGAAGGAACGCTGACCATTCTGGCAGAAGTCGACCTGCAGATCGCCGCCGGAGAAACCGTCGCCATCGTCGGCGCCTCCGGCGCCGGTAAATCCACCTTGCTGGCGCTGCTCGCCGGGCTCGACGAGCCGAGTGCCGGGCGCGTCTGGCTCAACGGCGCCGAGCTGACCGCGCTCGACGAGGACGGCCGTGCCGCCGTGCGCGCGCGGCATGTCGGCTTCGTCTTTCAGAGCTTTCACCTCGTTCCGTCGCTGACGGCGATCGAGAACGTGATGCTGCCGCTGGAGCTGGCCGGCCTGCCCAACGCGCGGGGCGCCGCGGCTGAAGTCCTCGCGCAGGTCAATCTCACTCCGCGCCGCGAGCACTATCCGCGACAGCTCTCCGGCGGCGAGCAACAGCGTGTTGCCATTGCAAGGGCGTTCGTGACCCGGCCCGCCGTGCTGTTCGCGGACGAGCCGACCGGCAATCTCGACTCGGTGACCGGCGATCGCATCATCGAGCTGCTGTTCGAGCTGAATCGCGCCGCACAGACGACGCTGGTGGTCGTGACGCACGATGAAGCGATCGCGAAGCGTTGCGGGCGGATCATCAAGATCGAAGCGGGGAGGCTGGTAGCGTGATGAAGGCGCTGCGACTCGCCCTGCTGGCGCTCTTGCGCGATGGCAAGTCGGGCGAGCTGCGGGTGCTGATGCTCGCGTTGCTGGTCGCCGTTTCCGCGCTCACCGCCGTCGGCTTCTTCACGAGTCGCGTCAGTCTCGCGGTGGATCAGCAGGCTGGCGAGGTGCTCGCGGCGGACCTGCGCTTGCAGTCGCGCTCGCCGATCGATCGGCAATATTTCGATCTGGCTGCAACGGCGGGTTTGCAGACCGCCGAGGTCTCGACGTTCCCGAGCGTCGTACTCAAGGGCGAGGACAGTGCGCTCACCGCCATTCGCG
>DATEKT010000025.1:0-26959 GCA_035277305.1 Steroidobacteraceae bacterium
CTCAGAACGGCGCTGGCGCCGCCTTCGGCAAGTAGATGGAATTCTTCACCGTGGCGAACACCCGCCGCACCATCGGCTCGAATTCCTCCAGCCGCATGCTGACGAAACGCGGATCGAATGCGGGGCCGTCGTACAGCCGGCAGAACTCCTCGGTGACCGCGTACCACGGGTGATCGCGGAATTCCTCGCGCATGTTGCGGTCGAGGCCGAGGTGATGAAAGAAATAGTAGCCCTGGAAGATCGCGTGCTTCTCGACCATCCAGTGGTTCTGCGCGGAGACGAACGGCTTCAGCAGCGCGGCGCTGACGTCGGCGTGATTGCGCGGGCCGAGGATGTCGCCGATGTCGTGCAGCAGCGCGCACACGACGTACTCCTCGTCGCGGCCGTCGCGATGAGCGCGCGTCGCCGTTTGCAGGCAGTGCTCGAGCCGGTCCACGGCGAAGCCGCCGCAGTCTCCCTGCAGCATCCGCAGGTGCGCAAGCACGCGGTCGGGCAGCTCGACGATGAACGGCTGCATCGCCTGGCTGATGCAGTCCCAGTCTTCCTTCGTGCCCTCGCACATCGAATGAAAACGTGCGCGCGGCATGTCGCCATCGGCCATGGCAGCTCCCGGACGGGGTGGGCGGTCGCAATCCGCAAAGTAAGAGTGCCCCGCGCCGGCTGTCAATGCGAACACTCGCGCCTGCTGTGCGGGAACCTTCCGGCCTATCGTGGGCGTTACAACAGCCAATCAGCGGCCCGGCCTTGACCCCCATGATCGATGACCCGCTCTGGTACAAGGACGCCATCATCTATCAGATGCACGTCAAGGCGTTCCACGACGCCAACGGCGACGGCATCGGCGACTTCGCCGGCCTGGCGCAGCGCCTCGACTATATCCAGGAGCTCGGCGTCAACACGCTCTGGCTGCTGCCGTTCTATCCGTCGCCGCTGCGCGACGACGGCTACGACATCGCCGATTACAGCAACGTCCATCCCGACTACGGCACGCTGGACGACTTCCGCGAGTTCGTGGCCGAGGCGCACCGCCGCGGGCTGAAGGTCATCACCGAGCTCGTCATCAACCACACATCGGAGCAGCATCCGTGGTTCCAGCGCGCCCGGCGCGCGCCGCCCGGCTCGCCGGAGCGCGAGTTCTACGTGTGGAGCGACGACGACAAGAAGTTCGCCGGCACGCGCATCATCTTCACCGATACCGAGAGCTCGAACTGGACCTGGGATCCGGTCGCCGGCCAGTACTTCTGGCATCGCTTCTTCTCGCACCAGCCGGATCTGAATCACAACAACCCGCAGGTCGTCGAGGCCGTGATCCAGGTGATGCGCTTCTGGATGGACATGGGCGTGGACGGCATGCGGCTCGACGCGATTCCGTACCTGTGCGTGCGCGAAGGCACGAACAACGAAAACCTGCCGGAGACGCACGCGGTGCTCAAGCGCATGCGCGCGGCGATGGACGCCGAGTACACGGGGCGCATGTTCCTCGCCGAGGCGAACCAGTGGCCGGAGGACGTGCGCGAGTATTTCGGCGAGGGCGACGAGTGCCACATGGCCTATCACTTCCCGCTGATGCCGCGCATCTTCATGTCGGTCGCGCTCGAGGATCGCTACCCCGTCGCGGAGATCATGCGGCAGACGCCGGACATCCCCGACAACTGCCAGTGGGCGATCTTCCTGCGCAACCACGATGAGCTGACGCTGGAGATGGTCACCGACCGCGAGCGCGACTACATGTACAAGATGTATGCGCAGGAGCCGCGCATGCGCGTCAACGTCGGTATCCGCCGCCGGCTCGCGCCGCTCCTCAGCAACGACGTCGACCGCATCAAGCTGATGAACAGCCTGCTGCTGTCGATGCCCGGCTCGCCGATCATCTACTACGGCGACGAGATCGGCATGGGCGACAACATCTACGTCGGCGACCGCAACGGCGTGCGCACCCCGATGCAGTGGAGCATCGATCGCAACGCCGGTTTCTCGCGCGCCGATCCGCAGCGGCTGTACCTGCCGATCATCATGGATCCGATCTACGGCTATCAGGCGGTGAACGTCGAGGCGCAGAGCCGCGATCCCGGCTCGCTGCTCAACTGGACGCGCCGCATCCTCGCCGTGCGCCGCCAGCATCAGTGCTTCGGCCGCGGCTCGCTCGAGTTCGTGCGGCCGCAGAACCGCAAGATCATCGCGTACGTCCGCACGTTCGGCGCCGAGATCGTGCTGTGCGTCGCCAACCTGTCGCAGACCGCGCAGGCGGTCGAGCTCGACCTGTCGAAGTACAAGGGCCGCGTGCCCGTCGAGCTGATGGGCCGCAATGCGTTTCCGCCGATCGGCGACCTGCCGTATTTCCTGACGCTCGCGGCGCATGGATTTTTCTGGATGCTGCTGAGCGATTCGGCGCCGCCGCCGGCATGGCACGTCGAGCGGTTGCCGGCGACCGAGCTGCCGGTGCTGGTGCTCTCGCAGGAGCTGGCAACGTTCCTCGCGGACAACGTCGCCGGCGCAACTCCGAGCAGCGTCGCCCGCCGCGCCCGTCAGCAACTCGAACAGGAAGTGCTGCCCGAGTTCCTGCGGCCCCGCAGCTGGCTCGCGCGCGACAGCGGGGGATTGACCGCGACGCGTCTCGGTCCAGGATCGCTCTGGCGCAACGAGCACCGCACGTTCCTGCTTTCGTTCGTCGACTCGGAGTTCGGCGACACGCGCAAGCGCTATTTCCTGCCGCTCGCGCTTGCATGGGAAGACGCCCAGGACACCGGCGCGCTGCGCACGGCAGAGTGGACTCTTGCAAAGGTACGCGAGCACGCCCGCGCCGGCGTGCTGATCGACGCCTTCGCCGACCCGGCGTTCTGCATCGGTCTCGTGCATTGCATGGCGACGAATGCGAACGTGCCTTTCGCCGGCGGCGAGTTGCAGTTCCGTTCGACGGGCGAAGTGCCCGCGCTCGCGGCCGTGCGCGGCCATTCGACCTCGCACGTTGGTGCGGATCCGACCAACACCAGCGTGATTCTCGACGAGTCCGTGTTCCTGAAGGCGTATCGCCGCGCCGAAGCGGGTCCGAACCCGGACGTCGAGATGACGCGCTTTCTGACGCACGCCGGTTACAGGTCCATAGCGCCGCTGGCGGGCAGCGTTGCGCACGTCGCCGACGAAAGCACAGTGCTCGCCGCGGTCTTCGCGGCAGTCCGTCACCAGGGCGACGTCTGGACTTACGCGCTCAATCATCTGGAACGCTTTGCGCCGACGATCTTCGCCGCACAGAACGCTGCCGCTGCCGACTCGCCGCACGCGCTGTTCACTGCCCAGATGCATACGCTCGGACGCCGCGTCGGGCAGCTGCACTGCGTGCTCGCGCGAGCCGGCGACGGCGATCCGGCGTTCGCGACCGAGCCGCTCAATACTGCCGACCAGTCGCGCTGGTACAGCTCGATTCACTTCGAAGCCGACACCGCGCTGCGTCTGATCCGTGAGCGCATGCCAACGCTCAGCGACCGCAGCGCAGCTACGGCGCAGGACCTGCTCGCACACGCCGAGACACTACTGACACGCATCCGCGAGTTGTGCAGCGGATCCGTGGCAGGGCTGAAGATGCGTCATCACGGCAATCTGCACCTGGGCAAGATCCTGCTCGTGGAAGACGACCTGTTGATCACTGGCTTCGAGGGCAACGCGTCGCTGACGATCGAAGAACGGCGCGCCAAGGATTCGCCATTGCGCGACGTCGCCGCCGTGCTGCGCTCGTTCGACTATGCGCGCGCCACTGCGCTGGAGCGTGTCGGCATGGGCCGGCCCGATCTGCGCGAGCCGCTGGTGCCGGCGCTCGACGAGTGGCTGCGGCAGAGCACGGAGTTCTTCCTGCAGGGCTATCGTCGCGCCGTCATGGAATCGCAGTGCGTTCCCGCAGACGATGCGACGTTCAGAACGTTGATCACGTTGTTCGAGATCGACTGTGCGCTGCGCGAGTTGCGGCGCGAAGTGGAGCGGCGCCCGGCGTGGATCGAAGTGCCGGTACGCGCGCTGCTGACGCTCATCGGTCGTTAGGCCGCACGACTACTCGTCGAAGCTCTCGGTGGTGTAGCGCGATACGCGCATGCGGTCGGACCAGTAACCGGCCGGCCAGCCCGCTTTCATCTTGAGCTGGCGCACGAACTGCGCCGGATCCGGCAGCTGTTCCCACACCGCCGGCAGGAATGTCGCGCGGCCCGTTTCGGATTCGAGGATGAGGCCGTCGACCGACGGTCGCAGCAGCGCGAGCAATTGAGATTCAGTGGTGACGTCGAGCCGCTCGGGCGGCGTCAGCAATGAAAGGTGCAAGCTCAGGTGCGGCCATTCCGCTGCAGTGAGCGGTGGGAATCGCGGATCGTTGAACGCTGCGGCCCACGCATTGCGCCAAACGTCTTCGGCGAGCGGTCGGGGCGCTTCCAGCGTGCCGCAGCAGCCGCGAAGGTCTTCGCCATTTCGCAGGGTTACGAACGACGAGCGGCGCACCGTGAGCTCGGGCTGCAGCGACAGCACAGGGAAGGGCGCAGGGCCCGCGGCCGCGCCGGCCGCTACGGACACGTCGATGGACCTGCGCGCGAGCCGCAGCAGCTCGCGTCGCTCAGGCGTGGCCAGGCTCATGAATCGCGAATGCTCCGTAACCGACGACCCTCGATCGATCGCCGGCGGTGTCGCCGGAGTTGCAGCGTGCAATCTCGGAGACCGCGAAATTTCGCTGGCCAGCGAGATACAACAACCCGTTGATGCCCACGGCGCCGCACGCCTGCTCGCCCACGAGCGTCGGCTCGCGACGCAGGATCGACTCAGTCGTGGCCGCGTCGATCTGCCGTGCTTGCTCGTACGTGTGATAGTGACTCAGATCCGAGCTCACGAGCACGAGCGTCGACGCGTCTCCCCACACCGCCGCGAGCGCGGCCGCGACTTGCTCCGGTGCGATCGCTCCGAGCACGAGAGGCAGCAAGGTGAAATCGTCGAACAGCATTTGCAGGAACGGCAGCTGCACTTCGAGGCAATGCTCCTGCGCGTGCGGCGCATCGGACTCGACGACGTCAGCTCGCTGCAGCAGCGCGAACTTCAGCTCGCGATCGATTCCGACTGCGCCGAGCGGCGTTGCGAACGAGCTTGCGGCCGGTGCCGCCATGCCGCGCAGGTAGACGCGATGACTCGGACCGATCAGCACGATGCGGCGAATGACCTGCCGCAATCGCGCGACTTTCGCGTATGCGGCTGCCGCGGTGCCGCCGGAATAAATGTAGCCCGCGTGCGGAACGATCAGCGCCTTCGGTGGCGCGCCGGTGGTCTCGGTCGGGTGTTGTGCGAGGTACGCCGACACCGCGTCGCGCAGCTCGTGCTCATCGTCCGGATAAAACAGCCCCGCGACCGCGGGCGGGCGAACGCTTGAGTTTCCTCGGTCGGAGAGCATGATGCGTGTATGTATCACCCGACGAAGTACTGGCACAAGATCGATGACGGACGCGTGCAATGCGATGTGTGTCCGCGTGCGTGCAAGATGCACGACGGGCAACGAGGACTGTGCTTCGTGCGCGGCGTTGAACACGGCGAGGTGCAGCTGTACACCTACGGACGCTCGAGCGGATTCTGCGTCGACCCGATCGAGAAGAAGCCACTCAATCATTTCTTGCCGGGCAGCTCGGTGCTGTCGTTCGGTACTGCCGGGTGCAATCTGGCCTGCAAATTCTGCCAGAACTGGGACATGAGCAAATCACGCGAGATGGACACGCTCGCGGATCGCGCCACTCCGGAAATGCTCGCGTCGACTGCCAGGCGTCTTGGTTGTGCGAGCGTCGCGTACACCTACAACGATCCTGTCGTGTTCATGGAGTACGCGATTGATGTCGCCGACGCGTGTCGCGAAGCAGGAGTTCGCAGCGTCGCCGTAACTGCAGGCTACATGTGCGAGCAGCCGCGCGCGGAGTTCTATCGTCACATGGACGCGGCCAATGTCGATCTCAAAGGCTTCACCGAGCGCTTCTATCGGAAGATCTGCGGCGGCGAGCTCGCTCCCGTGCTCGAAACACTGGAATACCTGCGCCACGAAACCCGCGTGTGGTTCGAGATCACGACCTTGCTGATCCCGGACGAGAACGACTCGAACGACGAGCTCGAGCAGATGACGCGCTGGATCGCCGACAGACTCGGCCCGGACGTGCCGGTGCACTTCACTGCGTTCCATCCGGACTGGAAGATGATGGACAAGTCACACACGCCGGCAGCCACACTCACCCGCGCACGCGAGATCGCCCTGAAGAACGGCCTTCATTACGTCTACACCGGCAACGTTCACGACAGCGCAGGTTCGAGCACGTACTGCGCGAGCTGCGGCAGCCGTGTGATCGAGCGCGATTGGTATGAGCTGGGAGAGTGGCGGCTGGATGAGCAGGGCCGGTGCCTGCAATGCGCGGGGCAACTGCCCGGTGTTTTCAACGGAGCGCCGGGCACCTGGGGTGCCCGGCGCCTGCCGGTCAGGATTGCTGTCTAGCTAGATCAGAAGCGCCACGCGCCCGAGAACCAGAACGCGTCGGCGTCATCGACCACGCTGGAGTCGATGCGCTGGTATTCCAGCCGCGCGTTGAGGTGCTCGAAGAACACCATGCCGATGCCGCCGCCGTACGTGAGGTCCTGCTCGCTCGAGCTCGAGTCGAAGCCCGGCCCGTTGTCCAGGTCCACGGATGCGTCGACGTCATAGAACAGGTAGCCGATCTTGCCGAACAGCTCGACCGGACCCAGCGGGATCGTGCCGATGATCGACGGCTCGAAACCGCTGATGTCCGCGCTGAAATCGCCGCTGGAACCGGACGTCTCGAAGCGATCGCTCGGCCGGCCGAAGTCGACATACGCCGCTTCGAACGAGACGTACGGATTCAGGCGATAGCCAACGAACGCCTTCCACGCGGTGTCGTTGTCATCGAGTCGCTCGATCGCCTCGTCCGTCTGATCCACGTCGTCGAGCTTCAGATTGAACTGGCCCACGCCGCCGCCGAGGTAGAAACCGCGTTCATTGTCGGCGGCACCTTGCGCGAGCGCGCTGCCGCAGACCAGGGAACCGACGCCGGCGCCCGCAGCCATCATTGCCAACACAACTGCTCGATTCATTCGCATTCCATATCTCCTGCGTACCTTCGGTGTGGAGCCCGCGTGTCGCGTCTACAACACAACTCGCCACCCGCGAGCTCGTGACAGGAAAACGATGCGGTGCCGCGAGCGGTTCCGCGTTGCTCCCGTAAAACAACGTTTGGGACGTAGGAATATTCCGTCGGACGAAGCGCGCGGCTTACTGACCGAACACCCAGCGGATCAGCTCCGCCTGAATCGCTTCACCGCTGCCGGTGTGCGCGCCCGGATGATTGATCATGATCACCAGGACGTACGTGCGTCCCGATGCAGCGTTGACGAAACCCGCCAGCGCGCTGACATCGTCGATGCGTCCGGTCTTGAGTCGGATGCGACCGTGCATTCCCGGCGAGTTGAAGCGGTTACGCAGCGTGCCGTCGGTAGCGGAGAGCGGCAGCGATGCAGCGAATTCCGGCATGAACGGACTGTGCCACGCGATGTCGAGCATTTCGCCCATGCCGCGCGCGGTGACCCGCTCGGTGCGTGACAGACCGGAGCCATTCTCGAGGACGAAGCCGTTGGCGTGAATGCCGCGCTTCGCGAGCCACGCGCGCATCGCGCTACGACCGCGCTCGGCGGTCGCAGGCGGACCGAATGCGTCGACGCCCAGCGTCAGCATCAGATGCCGCGCCATCAGGTTGTTGGAGAACTTGTTCACCAGCCGGATGATCTCCGCGAGCGGCAGGGAGTCGAACTCGAACACGAGCTTTGCGTCCGCCGGCACCGGCGCCATCCGGGCGGCGCCGTCGATGACGCCGCCAGCCTGCGTCCACATCGTGCGGAACGTGCCGTATGCATAGTCCGGCGCGGTCATGATCGCGCGCGACACCGAGTACACGCCGCACGAGACCGGAAACGAGCCGCGTACGACCAGCGAGTTCGGGTCGGTGCGATCGGGCATGTCGAAAACGAGGCCGCCGTCGGCGGCATTGCAGCGGCCGGCGCCGAGCCGCACTTCGTTCTTGAGCACGAGGTTCGCCGGCAGCGGGCTCACCACGATCTGCGGGCGCGAGCGCTGGCCGTACGGATTCACGGTGAAGCGCGAGCTCTGAAAGTTCACCATCAGTGCGTCCGGCAGCACGTTGTAGCTGCGGAACGGCTGCGCGTCGAAGTCGGCGCGGCTGTCGGTGATCGGCGCGAAATAGTTGTTGTCGATGACGACGTCGCCGGTGATCTTCGCCAGCCCGCGCTCGCGCAGGCCCTGCACGAAGCTCCACCAGCGCTCGTCGGTCATGTACGGGTCGCCGCCACCGACCAGGTACAGGTCGCCGTAGAGCACGCCGTGCTCGATCCGGCCGGCGGCATAAGCGCGCGTCTTCCACGTGTACGCGGGCCCGAGTGTGTCGAGCGCGGCGAACGTCGTCAGGGTCTTGATCGTCGATGCCGGGCTGAAGGGCACGTCGCTGCCGAGATCGACGACGACTTCATTGGTGCCCGCGTCGCGCACGTAGATGCTGACGTGCTGCGCCGGTATGCCGACTCGCGCCATCGCGCGCGAAACAGCGGGCGGCAGCTGCGCGCCTTGAGCAGGATCCGGGATGCCGAGCGCGAGCAGCGCCGTCAGCGCGATGAGACGGTTGATCATTACAAAGACGTTTCGACCAGGGGCGTAGCGGCCATGAGTTTATACTGCGCGCGCCCCGATGGTGGGCGCGAGCGGAGCCGCAATGCGTCGGTTGTGGAATACGTTTCTGAAGGGCCTGGTCGCGGTGCTGCCGGTGACCCTGACGGTCTATCTGGTCTTCTGGCTCGGCAGCACGGCCGAGTCGATTCTCAGCGGCCCATTGCGCGCGCTGCTGCCCGCGGATCGCTACTGGCCCGGTCTCGGCCTGGTGGTCGGCTTCCTGCTCGTGCTGCTCGTCGGCGTGCTGGTCAACGCGTATGTCGTTCGCTACCTGCTGCGCATCGGCGAGTCGTTCCTCGCGCGCATCCCGATCGTCAAGACGATCTTCGGCGCCTTCAAGGACATCACTCAGTTCCTGCCGGCCGGCGGCAAGGGGCGCGACCTGAAGCGCGTCGTGCTGTGGAAGTTCGGCAGCGCGCAGCTCGTCGGCTTCGTCACCGAAGAGCACGTCAGCCCGCGGCTGTTCGGCGAGCACGCCTCCGGCATCGTGGCCGTCTACTTCCCGATGAGCTACCAGATCGGCGGCTACACCCTGTACCTGCCGGTCGCGGAGCTCACCGAAACCGATCTTTCGGTGCAGGAAGCGATGCGCATGGTGCTGATCGGCGGCGTCACCAGCCATAGCGCGCAGCCGTCGCCCACTGTCAGGTAGCTGCCTTCATGCTCGTCGGTCACCTGGCGGTCTGCCCGCCGTTTCCCTGGCGTCACCTGCTCGACTATTTCGCGCACCGGCTGATCCCGCAGTTCGAGCGCATCGAGAACGACTGCTACGTGCGTCAAGTCGGTGCGCGCACGATTTCGGTTGGCTATGACGCGAAGACTGCCCAGCTGCGCGTCGACGCGAACGGACGCGTCAAGAACGAGCAAGTGCTCGCCAACGTCGCGCGCCTGCTCGACATCGGGCACGACGCGGAAAAGATCCAGAAGCATTTGCGGCGCTCGCCCGTGCTGAAGCGGCGGATTGCGAACGTTCCGGGGATGCGGCCGCTCGGTGCGTGGTCGCCGTTCGAGTTGTGCGTGCGGACGATCCTCGGCCAGCAGGTCACGGTGGCGGCAGCGGGCACTCTCATGCGCCGTCTCGTCGAGCGCTGCGGCACCGTAACGCCGGAGTGCGTAGCAGACGCGGACCTCACCGCGTTCGGCATGCCCGGCAAGCGCGTCGAAACGATTCGCACGTTCGCGCGCGCGGCGCGCGACGGCCAGGTCGATTTCGCGCTGTCGTGGACGGACGTCGAGGCCGCGCTCAAGCAGCTGCCGGGATTCGGGCCGTGGACGCGTGCCTACCTCGCGATTCGCCTCGGCCGCGAGCCGGATGCGTTCCCGGAAACCGATCTGGGTCTGATCCGCGCCGCGCGGGTCGACTCCCCGGCGCAGCTGCTGGCGCTGGCGGACGGCTGGCGGCCGTACCGGGCCTATGCGGCCACTTATCTCTGGGCAGTCGCCGAAAGTGCAGCGGCGGTGTGATCCGCGTCTCGCAGTGCCAAATCTTGTCACCCGGGAACTGTGGGCGGTTTAACAATTCCTGCTTGTGCCGGGATGTCCTCATTCGCAGGACTGCTAGCATTTGCGCCAGTTAAATTCTTCGCGCGCACATCGACCGTGTCCGAAGCAAATCTTCGACAAATTCGCATCCTGCACGTAGTGAGCTCCGCCGCCGTCGCGGCGGGCCTGCAGCAGTCTTTGCTCATGCCGGTCCTGACCCGCATGCCGAAGCAGCGTGTCAAAACGCAGGTGGTCTGCTTGGCGCCGGGCGCCGTTCCGGCGGCGGTGCTGCGCCAGAGCGGCGTCCCCGTTCACGACGTTGCGTTGTCGCGCCAGCGCTTCTCGTTCGGCGGTTTCGGCGAGCTGCTCAAGACCGCGAAAGCTTTCAAGCCCGACGTCATCCAGGCGTGGGGCTACACCGCGCAGATCGTTGCCAACCAGCTGCGCAAGCGCTGCGATCGCAAGATCAAAGTGGTATGGAGCGTCTCGGGCACGACGCCGCTGCCGCGCGGCTCGGGCATGATCGATCGCCGCAAGGTCAAGTACGCCGCGAAAGCTGCGCCGACCGCGGACCGCATCGTGTATGCGTCGGAGGCTGGCGCCGCCCAGCACCGTCGCGCCGGTTTCCCCGACGACGAGCATCTGACGATTCCGCCCGGCATCGATGCCACGCGCTTCAAGCCGGATCCCGCCGCGCGCCTCAAGATCCGCGAGCAGCTGCATCTCCCCCCCGAGGCGTTCGTCATCGGCATGGCGGCGCCGTTCCAGCCCGAGTTCGACCACCCGACGTTCCTCAAGGCCGTCGGCGAGCTCATCAAGATGAATCCGCACGTTTCAGTGGTGCTCGCCGGGCATGGCATCCAGAAGGGCAACGGGCCGCTGATGGCGCTGGTCGGCGGTGGCAATCTAGGCTCGCGCGTGCAACTGCTCGGCGAATGGTCGGATCTGGCCTCGCTGTTCAACGCTTGCGACGTCGTGTGCTCGAGCGCGCAGAACGACGGTGCGCGCATGACGCTCGTGGCCGCGATGCTGTGCGGCGTGCCGTGCGTCGCGACTGGCCTCGGAGCGCAGGGCGAAGTCATCGGACACTTCGGCGTTGCGATCGAAGCGGGCAGCGCGCCGGCATTCGTCAAAGGCATCCAGCGCGTAATGGCGCTCACGCCGGAAAAACGCGCCATGATGGCGCAGGGCGCACGCAAGCATGCGCTGACCAACTACGTTTACGTGAAGTCGCTGCAGCGCTATCTGCAGCTGTACTACGACCTGATCGGCCGGCAGTCGCTGGTGAGCCAGGAGATGCCGACGCCGGAGATCGATGCCAGCGTGCCGGTGCCGGCGAAGGTCGGCGCGACGGCCGAAAAGAAAAAGCCGCTGGTCACGATGGCCGAGCTCGCCGATCCGGATTCGCTCGAGACCAAGGTCACGGAGCGGGCAGCTGAAGAGCTGCCGAAGTGGCGACTGGAGCAGGAACAGGCACGCAACAAGCGCGAAGAGGACCTGTCGCAACAGATCGCGGCCAAGCAGTCCAGCGGCGACGTGTTGCAGGTCTTCGAAGCCGAGATGGCGAAACCGAGCAGCACGAAGTCGGCGTTCACCGAACGCGCGCGCGGCGTGGCGGACGAGAGCGAAGAATTGCTGTCGATGGATGCGCTCGCGACCAAGCCCGGCGCCAACGCGGCGGCACCGCCGCCGCAACCCGCGAAGCCTGCGGAGTCGAAAGTCCAGCCGCCGAAGGTCGAGCCGCCGAAGGTCGAGCTTTCGCCGGCGCCTGCCGAGCCCGCGTCGGTTACGCAACCGCTCGCGGCACTCGCGCTGCTCGAAACGCCCGTCGAGCAGCCGAAGCAGCTCGGACTGCTCGGCGATCCGGCCTCCCAGGCGGATGAAATGCTGAAAGACGCTACGGTGCAGCTCGAGCTGCTGCCCGAGCCGGTGCGTCAGTCCGGTTAGCGGCGCAGCGAGGCTGCCTCGCGCGCCAACTCCTCGATCCCTTTCCAGTCGCCCGCGCCGACGCGCTCGGGCGGCGCCACCCATGAGCCGCCGACGCACGCGACGTTCTTCAACGCCAGGTAGTCGGGCGCCGTCGCGCGCGTGATACCGCCGGTCGGGCAGAACATCACCTGCGGGAACGGACCCGCGAACGCCTTCAGCATGTTCACGCCGCCGGCCTGCTGCGCCGGAAACAGCTTGAACGTGTCGTAACCCCAGCCCATGCCCGCGAGCAGCTCCGTCGGTGTCATGACGCCGGGCAGCAGCGGAAACGAAACCTCTGCGGCTGCGGCGGCGAGCTCCGCGGTCAGGCCGGGGCTCACGCCGAACTGCGCGCCGGCGTTGCTCGCATCGACGAAATCGCGCGGCCGCGTCAGCGTGCCGACGCCGACGATCGCGTCCGGCAGCGCCTTGCGCATCGCTTCGATCGCCGGCAGACAGGCGGGCGTGCGCAGCGTGATTTCCAGCACGCGCAATCCACCTTCGCTCAATGCACGGCCGAGCGGCACCGCGTCGGCGACCTTCTCGATCACCAGAACCGGAATCACCGGCGCAAGGGCCAGCAGCGAGCGGATGTTCATGCAGTTGTCACCATTCCAGGGAGTCCAGAAATCTCTCGCCAAGATCGTCAAGGTCGCCAAGGTCGGAAGGGGAAATTAGAAAATTTCCGGGCCATGATCCTCTTCTTCCTTGGCGATCCTGGCGATCTCTGCGAGAGTCTTCTTCATTCGTTTCCAAACAAAGATACCGCGCCGGTTTCCGCGTCGCTGGCCACGCTCCGGAACGTCGCGAACAACTCGCGCCCGACGCCGTATGCGTTGTGCGCGAGATCCGGGCGCGGCGCGATCCGGCTCCGCAGCGTCGCCTCCGGCACGCGCACTTCGAGTGTGCCCGCGTAGCTGTCGAGCCGCACGATGTCGCCATCCTGCACTTTGCCGAGCGGTCCGCCGGCGAGGCATTCGGGCGTCATGTGAATGGCCGCGGGTACTGCACCCGATGCGCCGGACATGCGCCCGTCGGTGACCAGCGCAACCTTGTGACCCTTGCTTTGCAGTGAGCTGAGAGCCGGCGTGAGTTGGTGCAGCTCCGGCATTCCGTTGGCGCGCGGACCCTGGAAGCGCACGATCACGATGCAATCGCGCGTCAGCGTGCCGGCCTTGTACGCCGCGATCACACCTTCCTGGTCATCGAACACCGCGGCCGGCGCCTCGATGACCCGATGCTGCGGCTGGACCGCAGAGGTCTTGATGACCGCGCGGCCGAGATTGCCGCGCAGGACCTTGAGGCCGCCGTCGGCGCCGAACGGATCGTGCATCGGACGCAGCACATCGGTGTCGCCGCTCGCCTCCGGCGCTGCGCGCCAGGCGAGACCGCTCTCCGACAGCCACGGCTCGTGCGTATACGCAGCGAGGCCGTTGCCCATCACTGTCGTCGTATCCGCGTGCAGCAGCCCGGAGCTCAACAGCTCGCGAATCAGGAAGCCGCTGCCGCCGGCCGCGTGGAAGTGATTCACGTCGGCGCTGCCGTTGGGATAGATGCGCGTCAGCAGCGGCACGATCTCCGACAGGTCCGCGAAGTCGTCCCAGTCGATGCGCATACCGGCGGCGCGTGCGATCGCGACCAGGTGCAACGTATGGTTGGTCGAGCCACCTGTCGCGAGCAGCGCCACGATCGCGTTCACGATCGCGCGTTCGTCGACAATCCTGCCGATCGGCACATGTTCGCTACCGAGTGCCGTGATCGTCGCGGCACGCCGCGCAGCGGCGCTGGTCAGTGCATCGCGCAGCGATGTGTTCGGCGGCACGAACGCAGCGCCCGGCAAATGCAGGCCCATCACCTCCATCAGCACCTGGTTGCTGTTCGCAGTGCCGTAGAACGTGCAGGTCCCCTGCGAGTGATAGCTCTGCGCCTCCGATTCCAGCAACGCGTCGCGTCCGACTCTGCCTTCGGCGAACAGTTGGCGAGTGCGCGCCTTCTCCTTGTTCGGGATACCGGACGGCATCGGTCCGCCGGGCACGAAGATGCCGGGCACGTGGCCGAACGCCAGCGCCCCCATCAGCAGGCCGGGCACGATCTTGTCGCAGATGCCGAGGTACAGCGCGGCGTCGAACATGTTGTGAGAGAGCGCGACGGCGGTTGCCATCGCGATGACGTCGCGGCTGAACAGCGACAGCTCCATGCCGGGCTGCCCCTGCGTCACTCCGTCGCACATGGCGGGCACGCCGCCCGCGAACTGCGCGACCGCTCCGGCCTCGCGCGCGGCCAGCTTGATGAGCTCGGGATAGCGCTCGAGCGGCCGATGCGCCGAAAGCATGTCGTTGTAGGAGGAGACGATCGCGAGGTTGGGCCAGCGCGCGCCGCGCAGAGTCTGCTTGTCGGCCGCGTCCATGCCGGCGAAACCGTGCGCCAGATTCGTGCAGGAGAGCGACGTGCGGGTCGCCTGGGCGCTGCTCGCCTGTGCAGCCCGATCCAGGTATTCGGTCCGTGGGCCGGCACTGCGAGTGCGGATGCGTTCGGTCACTGAGCGCACGCGCTCGTGCAAGGGGGCGGCTGTATTCATAGAGCAGGGGATTCTAGAGAGTTGGCGGGCTTCGGTGGGATCGTCCGGGCTAAAACGGCGCCGGCAAAACGGAATGGCGATCCGCGTATTGAAACGCATCGCAGCAGTGCGACCCACTTGGTTTGCCGGGGCCGGGGTCCTTCGTTAACGTAGCTACCGCTCGGGAATCACCCGTTCCATGAAGGTTCTGCATGCAGTCACTTCCCTCGTTCGACCTGATCCTGTTCGGCGGCACCGGCGACCTGGCGATGCGCAAGCTCCTGCCGGCGCTCTATCGCCGCAGTTGCGCCGGCCAGATCAACAAGGAGTCCCGTATCGTCGGCGCGGCGCGCAGCAAACTGTCGCGCGATGAGTATCTCGAGCACGTGCGCGCCAGCTGCGAGACGCACGTCGGGAGCGCCTTCGACGCCGCGAAGTGGTCGCAGTTCGCCGAGCGCCTCGAATACGTGCGCATCGACGCACAGAACGACGGTGACTTCGCACGGCTGGCCGAGATGTTGCGCGGGCAGGAGAGCCGCGTGCGCGCATTCTTTCTCTCGACCGGGCCCGACCTGTTCGCGCCGATCACCGAAGGGCTGGCGCGTCATTCGCTCGTCTGCGACGGCTCGCGGGTCGTGCTCGAGAAGCCGCTCGGTTACGACGGCGCCTCGTCCGCAGAGATCAACGAGCGCATCGGCAGGCTGTTCGCCGAGCACTGCATCTTTCGCATCGATCATTACCTCGGCAAGGAGACGGTGCAGAACCTGCTCGCGCTGCGTTTCGGCAACACACTGTTCGAGCCGCTGTGGCGGCGCGGCCGTGTCCAGCACGTGCAGATCACAGTTGCCGAGGACGTCGGCGTCGAGCGGCGCGCGCAGTTCTATGACCAGGTCGGCGCGCTGCGCGACATGATCCAGAACCATATGCTGCAGCTCCTGTGCATCATCGCAATGGAGCCGCCCGCGACTGGCGCCGCGGATGCCATGCGCGACGAGAAGCTGAAAGTGCTGCGCGCGTTGCGGCCACTGACCGGTCGCGACGTCCTGCAGAAAACCGTGCGTGGGCAGTACAAGGCCGGCGCCGTGAGCGGCAAGCCAGTCGTCGGCTATCTCGAAGAAAAGGATGTGCCGAAGGACAGCAACACCGAAACGTTCGTGGCGTTGCGCGCGGAAATCGACTCGTGGCGCTGGGCCGGTGTGCCTTTCTATCTGCGCACCGGCAAGCGGCTGCAGGAAAAGCAGGCCGAGATCGTGGTCACTTTCGAGGACGTGCCGTTGTCGCACTACGAGCGCCCGGATACGCCGCACGCCCTCAACCGCCTGGTCATCCAGCTGCAGCCCGAGGAAAGCATCACCCTGACGGTGCTCGCCAAGAGTCCGGGCCAGGGCATGGTGCTCAAGCCCGTCGACCTCAGCCTGGACTTCGCCGACGCGTTCAAGGCGCGGCAGCTGGACGCGTACGAGCGATTGCTCACGGACGTGATCAACGGCACGCTCACCCTGTTCATGCGACGCGACGAGCTGGATGCGGCCTGGTCGTGGATCGACCCGATCCGCGCGGCCTGGCAGCAGTACGACGAGCGCCCGAAAATCTATACTGCGGGCAGCTGGGGGCCGGCTGCCGCCAGCTCCCTGATCGGTCGCGACGGGTTTGCCTGGAGAAACGAGTTGTAATGCCGTCCCGCTGGGTCCACGAGCACCGCTTCCCCGATCGCCAGGCGCTGGCCGCGGCGCTCGCGGGCGAGATCAAGGTGGACCTGGAAGAAGCGATCCCGGCGCGCGGCGCGGGCAGCCTCGTGGTTTCCGGCGGCCGCACGCCGACGCTGTTGTTCACATGCTTGCGCGCCGAGAAGCTCGACTGGACGCGGGTCTGGGTGACGCTCGCGGACGAGCGCTGGGTCGAAACGACCGCGGAGGCGAGCAACGAGCGCCTTGTGCGCGAGACGCTGCTGGTCGGACCGGCCGCCGCCGCTCACTTCGTCGGGCTGAAAAATCCGGCGCCGACGCCCGAGGCGGGAGCCGACTGGGCCAGTCGCGCGTTGACCCGTGTGCCGCATCCATTCGACGTGGTCGTGCTCGGAATGGGCGAAGACGGGCATACAGCTTCGCTGTTCCCCGGCTCGCTCGCGCTGGCGCGCGGCCTCGATCCTGGCGCGCCGCCGGCGTGCATCGCCGTCAACGCGCTGGTCGCGCCGCACGCGCGCGTCAGCCTGAATCTCCCGGCTCTGCTCGACGCGCGGCGCATCGTCCTGCACATCGAAGGCGACAAGAAATGGGAGGTCTACCAGCGTGCCCGCACGCCGGGGACCGCGGCCGAGATGCCCGTGCGAGCAGTGTTGCAGCAGAAGGAAGTGCCGGTCGACGTTTACTGGTCGCCATGAGTCCGCAGCAATGAGCGAGCAACCCACACCCCCACGACTCATTGCCGACATCGGCGGCACCAACGCGCGCTTCGCTTTGCTCCGCGACGGCAAGCGGCACGACGAGAAGGTGCTCGCGTGCGCCGACTATCCCGACATAGTGAGTGCGATCGAGTTCTACCTCGGGTCGGTCGGTGCGGCGCGAGGTCCCGAGCGTCCGCTCGAGGCCGCACTCGCGATCGCAGGCCCGATCACGGGCGACATCGTGCGCATGACGAATCACGTCTGGCAGTTCTCCGCGGCGCGCACGCGCCAGTCGCTTGGCTGGCGCCGGCTCATCATGGTCAACGACTTCACCGCGCTCGCGATGGCGATCCGCCATCTGCCACCCGAGGAGCTGCAACAGATCGGCGGCGGTCAGCCGGTGCCCGGCGCACCGCTCGCG
Source organism: Steroidobacteraceae bacterium (assembly GCA_035277305.1). Lineage (GTDB taxonomy): Bacteria > Pseudomonadota > Gammaproteobacteria > Steroidobacterales > Steroidobacteraceae > Steroidobacter. The sequence goes on from DATEKT010000025.1 coordinate 17,555, forward strand.
CTGCTCGGCCCCGGCACGGGCCTCGGCGTCTCGGGACTGATTCCCGCGGGCGATCACTGGATCCCGCTGCAAGGCGAGGGTGGCCACTCCACTCTGTCAGTGATGAACGAGCGCGAGATCGCAGTGTTGAAGCAGCTGCACCAGCGTTTCACACACGTCTCGGCGGAACGCGTCATTTGCGGCCCGGGGCTGGTGAACCTCTACGATGCCGTGTGCGCACTCGAAGGCGTGGTGCCGAAAGTGCTGACGCCGCCGGAAATCACGCGGCGCGCGCGCGAAGGGTCGTGCCGTCTGTGCCTCGAAGCGCTCAACATGTTTTGCGCATTGCTGGGCACGCTCGCGGGCAATCTCGTGCTGACGCTCGGCGCAGTCGGCGGGTGCTACATCGGCGGCGGCATCGTGCCCGGACTCGGCAGCTTCTTCACCAGCTCGCACTTCCGCGATCGTTTCGAAGACAAGGGCCGGTTCGCCGACTACCTGTCGCGCGTGCCCACGTACGTCATTCGCTCCGAGTTGCCCGCCTTCGTGGGTCTCGCCACGGCGTTCACCGCCCCGGGGCCGCGCTGGGAAGCCGAGTAGTCCTTCGGTTCATGTCCGGATTCGCGGGCTCACTGCGTAGAGGGGGTCACTGGCCCCCCTGCGGAGTGACCCATGAGAATCGCATTCGCGTGTCTGTTCTTCGCCCTGGCCGCCTGTGGCGGCGGGGGCGGTCAATCGCCCTCTCCCCCGCAAACGCAGCCGCCAAACGGCATAGGCGCTGCCGGCGGCACCGTCAGCAGCGGTAGCGCTCAGGTCGTCATACCGGCCGGCGCGCTCTCACAGAGCACTGCCATTGCGATCGAGCAGACGGAAGCCGGTGCGCCGGCGCTGCCGGCCGGCGTGGAGAAGTTCGGGCCGATGTTCGCGTTCACGCCGCACGGCACGACTTTCGCTGCGCCGGCCACGGTGACGCTGCCTTTCGATCCCGCGCTCGTGCCCGCTGGCACGCAGGTGCAGTTCTACAAGACCGATGCGACGCAGACGTCGTGGCAATCGATACCCGTGACGAGTACGGGCGCAACCAGCGTGACCGCCGACGTCACGGGCTTCTCACACATGGTCGCTGGCGGTACGCCGCCGGCGCTCACGCGTGAACAGGCTGATCGCGCGTGGGTCTTCGAGAAGATCCTGGCTGAGAGCGACAAAGTTGTCGCCGCCGAGGACAGGGACCACGCCAACGACAATACCAAGCTCGGTGGTGTCGTCGAGGACGAGCATGACTACGGCCCGCTGCCTTTCAACTTCAACGGCGACACCACAGCGACGGGCGCGGTGTTTTCCAGCGAAACCGGCGGCACCTATTGGGTGTTCGCGCAGGGACCGAAGGGAGACGTCAAGACGCCCGCGAGCACCATCGGCAATCGCGTCTCGCTCACGCAAAAGCAAGGCTTCAAGAAGAACCGAACGGATGCGCGACTCAAGCTGCACGTCACCAAGGTGTACATCGAGGCCATCGACGCCAACGGGCAGGAGATCCTCTACCCGGAGTGCCCGACCAGCCTGGAGTGCGGCTTGACGATCACAGGAATCGTGAACTTCGACGTCAAGGTGTATCGACCCTTCATCACGCCGTTCTTCTCCGGCGCCAGTCGCGTGCAACTGTCCGGATACCAGGGAAAGTGGGCGGGGCGGAACCGCGTCGTCGTGGACGGGCGTCAGCAGTTGTGGGGCGACGTGTTCGAGATCGACCGCGACGCGGGCGGCTTCGGCTCGCAACAGCATGCGATCTACCAGCTCAAGGAGCCCGTCACTATCGACATCGACATCTCGCAGCTGGACGTAGGCGTGCCGTTCATCCTGTGGGCCGAGGTCGTGGCCGAGACCAACAATCACCGGCAGCGCGAGTCATACGTCGCGGCGTTCTTCCGCGACCCGATCAGCATCGAGGGCGCGGAGATCGAAACCTTCGGCCTCGATCCGGTCGCCGGGCCGTTCGCGGATCCGGTGCCCGATGAGCCTGAGGCGCCCGAGTGCAGCTCGGGCGATGAAGCTGCTGCGGGCACGCTGCAATTCGCCGCGGCGACCTTCCTCGCGCCGGAGATTGCGCAGGCCTTCACGCAAGTCGAGATCACTCGCACCGGCGGCACGCTCGGCGCAGTGAGCGCGAGAGTACGAACGCACGATGACACAGCGCACGCGGGCGAGGACTACGAGACGGTCAGCAAGTCCGTCTACTTCGGTCCCGGTGACGACACGCCGCGCGTGCTCGAAGTGCCGCTGACGCTCGACGACGTCGCCGAGCCGGACAAGTCGCTGACGTTGACCTTGAGCGATCCGCGCGGTTGCGCGACGCTCGGGACGCAGGCGAGCGCGACGCTGACGATCCTCGATGACGACCGGCCGGAGCCGCCGCCGCCGCCGAGCGGCCTGGACGAAACGTTCGGCTCGCAAGGCAAGACCGCGCTCGCCGGCTTCGGCGACGAGACCGGCATGGCGATTGCCCCGGACGGCAAGATCGTCATGGTCGGCGGCAAGTTCATCGACTTCGTGCTCGCGCGCTTCAACGCCGACGGCACGGTCGACACCGACTTCGGCGTCGACGGCAAAGTCACCACTGACCTCGCCGGCGGCTTCGCGCAGGAGCGCGCCCGCGCCGTCGCGATTCAGCCCGACGGCAAGATCGTCGTCGCCGGCGAAGCGGCCATGGCATCGGGCGACCTGGCAGTGGCGCTCGTGCGCTACAACGCGGATGGCACGCTCGATACGACCTTCGGCACAGGCGGCAAGGTGTTCGGCTCGATGGTGGGTCGCGCGTTCGATGTCGCAGTTCTGCCGGATGGACGCATCGTCATAGCGGGCGACTCGCCGGTCGCGAACAACCCGAACGACTTCGGCGACTTCCTGCTCGCGCGCTTCCAGGCGAACGGCTTGCTCGATACCACCTTCGGCACGCTCGGCAGCGTCGTCCATGACATGAGCTCGCGGACGGACCTCGCGCGCAATATCGTGGTGCAGCCGAACGGTGCGCTTGTCGTGAGCGGCGATCCGTTCGGCAGCGATCCGGCGCGCCGCACCAGCGTCGCGCGCTACGACGCGGACGGTCATCTCGACGCGACCTTCGCGGGCGGCGGCAAGCTCGTCCTGGCCGGCGCGTACGTCGGAAGAGGCCTGGCTTTGCAGAACGACGGCCGCCTGGTGCTCGTCGGCACGGTGCCCGTGCTGAACGTGCAGAACGACTTCACGCACTTTGCGGTGATGCGACTCAACGCGGACGGCACGTTCGACGATTCGTTCGGAGACAGCGGTATGACCTCGACGTCGATCACCGGGCTGACTGACGTCGCACACGCGGTCGTGGTGCAGGCCGACGGCAAGATCGTGGTCGCGGGCGAAGGCAATCTCATCAACCCGAACTTCGCCGTCGTGCGCTACGACCGCAACGGCGACCTCGACACTTCCTTCGCGGTGAACGGCAAGCTGGTGGTCGATTTCGCCGGCCTCGAAGATCGCGCAGAGAACGTCGGGCTGCAGTCCGACGGCAAGATCATCGCGGGCGGCCTCGAGACCGGCCGTGCGGCGGGCTACGGCGTCATCCGGGTGCATCAGTGACGAGCTGAAATGTGATGCAGATCGCACTGGCCGTGTGAGGGTCAGCGACCTGCATCCGCCTTCGCTACGCTGCTGTCACAGCGCGGAAGGGCGCGCGAGGGAAAACAAGACAGTGGTGGTGATCACGCTCTCCGTCGTGACGATCGCGATGCTCGCTGCGCTCGGCTACATCGCGAGCGGCGCGCGCAAGCTCGACAGCCGTTTGAGCTCGCTGCTGCATGCACAGCGCGAGCGCCGCGATGAGATGCAAAAAGACGTCGAGCGGCTGCGGCAGTACTACAACCGTACCTGACTGCTCACTTCCAGCAGCCGATGACTCGGCACGCCGAAGTGGATCGCGGCGAGCTGACTGTTGCGGCCCATGAACGCGAACAGGCGCTTGCGCCACAGCGGCATGCCCGAGCCGACGGCGAACACGGGGTTCTCGCGTCCTACCACGTACACGGTTTGCTCGGGCTCGTAAGGAACCCCCGCTTCTTCAGCGGAGCGCAGGGCGGCGACTACGTTCGGGCTCTCCATGAAGCCATAGCGTGCGATGACACGGCACAGGCCTTCACCGAGGTTCTGGATTTCCACGCGGTTGTCCGCACCGACGAAGGGCACTTCCGGCCGCACGAACGTCAGCAGAATGTTGCGCTCGTGCAGGACGCGGTTGAAGCGCAGATTGTTGAGCAGCGCGCGCGGCATGCCGCCGGCTTCGCTCGCGAGATATACCGCGGTGCCGGCGACGCGATGCGGCGGATCGCGCTCGATCAGCGCGAGAAAGTCGCGCACGGGCATCTGCTCTTTCGCAACCAGCCAGTTGAGCGTGCGCCGCCCTTCCTGCCACGTCGTCATCAGCACGTAGGCGAGGACCGCGACCGCGATCGGCAGCCAGCCGCCGTCGTCGAACTTCAGCGAGTTCGACAGGAAGAACGCGGTCTCCACGATGACGATCAGGCCGAGCGCGGCCATCTTGAGGCGGCGGTGCCGTTCCTGTCGTACGCGCAACAGCATGATCACGAGAATGCTGTCGATCAGCATCGTGCTCGAGATGGCGATGCCGTACGCGCCGGCCAGCGCGCTGGAGGACTGGAACACGATGATCAGCGTCATCGTGCCGGCGAACAGCATCCAGTTCAGCGTCGGCACATAGACCTGGCCGATCTCTTCTTCCGAAGAATGCTGCACGCGCAGCCGCGGCAGGTAGCCGAGGTTCAGCGCCTGGCGCGTGATCGAGAACACGCCGGAGATCACCGCTTGCGAAGCGATCACGGTCGCCGCGGTCGCGAGCACGATGATGACCGGCAGCAGCCAGCCGGGCGCCATCTTGTAGAACGGGTTGGCGATCGCGCTCGGATCCTCCAGCAGCAGCGCGCCCTGGCCGAAATAGTTCAGCACCAGCGCCGGCAGCACGACCATGAACCAGCCGCGCTTGATCGGCGCGCGGCCGAAATGGCCCATGTCCGCATACAGCGCTTCGCCGCCGGTCACGGCGAGGAACACCGAGGCCAGCACGACGAAGCCGGCGGTGCCGTTGTGGATGAAGAACTCCGCCGCCAGCAACGGATTGATCGCGAGCACGACGTCGGGCTTGGTGATGATCCAGCGCACGCCCAGCAGTCCGAGCGTGATGAACCAGATGAGCGTGACAGGGCCGAACAAGCGTCCCATCGCGCCGGTGCCGCGTCGCTGCACCATGAACAGGACCGTGAGGATGACCATCGCCCCGGGAAGCACGAAGTGTTGCAGGCGCGGCGTCGCGACGGCGAGACCTTCCATCGCACTGAGCACCGAGATTGCCGGCGTGATGAAGCCATCGCCGAAGAACAGCGCGGCGCCAAACACGCCGACTGCGCTGACCGGTGCCCAGATACGCCAGTTGCTACTGGCGCTCGACAGCAACGTGCTGAGCGCGAGCACGCCACCTTCGCCGCGGTTGTCGGCGCGCAGCACGATCGTGACGTACTTGACCGCGATGATCAGCACCAGCGACCAGAGAATCAGCGATAACAGGCCGATGATGTTCGCCTGGGTGACGGCGATGCCGTGCTCGGGGTTCAGACACTCGCGGAACGCGTACAGCGGGCTGGTGCCGATGTCGCCGAAGACTACGCCGAGCGCGGCGATGACGAGCTTGCGGGAGTTGTCGCTGCGAGGTTCCGCGGCGGCGGCAGGCGACCGGGCGTGCATGGGGCGCGCATTGTACATGGAGTCGGGCTGAAGCCCGACCTGCGCGGGCTACTCGACGACTGTAGCGAGCCAGCGCGCGATCATGGCCCCGACGCCGGCGCCCAGCACCGTCGTGACGATCAGGTGCACCTGCCCGGAATTACCCGAGCCGAGCCTGGCGCTCTCGGAGACCAGCTGCTGCATCACGCTCGCATCGCTCAGCCACGACGCGAGACCGAACGCGAGCGCCAATCCAGCGACCGCGCCCGGAACGATGAAGAGCAGCGCGCGCCGCCAGCCACGTGCCAGCGCCTGTAGATTCTGCTGCAGTTCCTGCTCGACCCGGCGCCGCGCTTCGGCGCGCTGGGTCTCATCGATCGCATCGATCTGCGCGAACAGCTTTGCGTCGAATGCAGCGTCGAGCGCGAGGTGCGGGGCCGCGCTCGCCAGGTTGAAATCGAGCTCGCGCAGCTCAGCGGCGCGGGCGCGGCACATCGCGCAATCCGCCATGTGAGCTTCCAGCGCAGCTGCTTCCGGCGCGCTCAGATCGCCGTCCAGCCAATCCTGCAGCCGATCGTTCCACGCGAGCAGGTGCTCGCTGGCGTCGGCAGGTTGAGGGGTTGGGATTGTCATGCGGCTTCTTTGGTCAGCTCGATTAGGCGCTTGCGCGCGCGGTGGAGCAAGGCTTTGACCGTGCCCAGCGGCAGGCCGAGGCTGGCCGCGGTCTGCTCATAGGATTTGTCTTCCATATAGAACAGAACGACGGCCTGGCGATAGCGTTCCGGCAGCTGGTCGAGCAGCTGACCGACGCTCACGGTTGCGGAGTCGTCTGCGTCTTCGGTCGCCAAGGCCCGCACCTCTGCCGATTGCTCTTCCTCATCGGCATCCAGCGAGAACTGCGGCCGGCGCTTGCGCAGCTCGGACAGGCAGGCGTTCTTGGAGATCGCATAGATCCAGGTCGACAGCTGGGACTGCCCGGCGAACCCGGGCAGGGCGCGCCAAACCCGCAGGAAGATGTCCTGCGTCGTGTCCTCGGCCAATGCCCTGTCTCGTAACATACTGAATGTAAGCCGAAAAACCCGGTCCCGGTAATGGGGTAACAACAGCCCGAACGCCTCGCGGTATTGCTTGGCAGCCAAACGCTCCTGGATCTGAGCGTCTGCCTGGGAAGCGGGCGATGACGTCATTGGAGGTTGGGACGGTGGAGGGGGCTGAAAGGTTGCGGTCGGCAGGGCGGGGCGACTCTAGCAAGCGTGATCCATGCACGGTCCACCATCGGCCGGCTGCGGGCCGCAATTGGCCGATTGTAATGTCGGTGCAACCTTGCGAGCGGGGGGCTGCGTCTGAACCGACAATCCTGTTACGGTCAACGCAAGCGAGAGGCCCCCATGTCGGAAGAAATTATCCCAGTCGTCGCGATCGTGTTCACGTTCGGCATTCCCGGCGTCGTGCTGATCGTCTGGTTCACATTGAACTACCACAAGCGGCGCAGGCTGATGGAGCTGCATCATGCGGAGCGCATGGCAGCGATCGAGCGCGGTATGGATATTCCGCCGCTGCCGATCGAGCTGATCGATGGGCGCAGCACACCGAAGCGTCGGCGCAGCGCGCTGCTGCCCGGTCTCATATGGGCCTTCATCGGCCTCGCCTTCGTAGTCGGCGCGCTCACGAACGGTGGTGAGGAGATCCCGGTATTCGCGGGCCTGATCCCGCTCGGCATCGGCCTCGCATATCTCATCTACTACTTCGCCGAAGGCCGCAAGGTCGAATCGCGCTGGATGGAGCACGACCTCGCCCAGCGCGGCCCCGGCAACGGCCGCCCGGCCAACCCGCTGGCGTAGCCTTCCTCCGAGACTTGCGGACCTGACGGCCCGCCGTGCAACTTTGCGCGGCGGGCCGTGTATTTTGGGGACTCGAAAACAACTCACGGGCGACCCCGGCATGCTTTCCATCCGCAATCTCTCGAAGAGCTACGGCGACGTCCAGGCGTTGCGCGACGTTTCGCTGGAAGTGCCGCGCGGCATGTTCGGCCTGCTCGGCCCGAACGGCGCCGGCAAATCCTCGCTGATGCGCACGATCGCGACGCTGCAGGAACCCGACAGCGGCAGCATCACCTTCGACGGCATCGATGTCGCGGCCGACAAGGACCGCATCCGCCGCACGCTCGGCTACCTGCCGCAGGACTTCGGCGTGTATCCGAAGGTCAGCGCGCTCGACATGCTCAATCACTTCGCGGTGCTGAAGGGTTACGTGCAGCGCAAAGAGCGCGCCGACACCGTCGAAGGGCTGTTGCGCCAGGTCAACCTCTGGGACGTGCGCAAGCGCAAGCTCGGCACGTTCTCCGGCGGCATGCGCCAGCGCTTCGGTATCGCGCAGGCGCTGCTCGGCAGTCCGCGGCTGGTGATCGTCGATGAGCCGACGGCGGGCCTCGATCCCGAAGAGCGCAATCGCTTCCTGAACCTGCTGGCCGGCATCGGCGAGCAGGTCGTCGTGATCCTCTCGACGCACATCGTCGAAGACGTCGCCGGCCTGTGCTCGCGCATGGCGATCATCTCGCAAGGGCAGGTGCTGATGACCGGCGAGCCGCGCGCTGCGATCGGCACCTTGCGCGAGCGCGTGTGGAGCAAGCGCGTGAGCGCGGCAGCGCTGGCCGAATATCAGCAGCGTTACAACGTGCTCTCTTCGCGCATGATCGATGGCCAGCCGCTGATTCATGTCTACAGCGAGACGCCGCCCGGCGAAGGCTTCGCTACGGTCGATCCGGGACTGGAAGACGTCTACTTCCAGCGCCTTCGCGCCAATCGCAGCCCGGCCGCGGTGGCCGCCTGATGTTCGGCGAATTCTTCCGCTTCGAGCTGCGTTACCAGCTGCGCTATCCGCTGGTCTGGATCGCCGCGCTGGTGTTCGCAGTGGTCGGCTTCCTCGCGATGGCGACCGATTTCGTGTCGATCGGCGGCGGCATAGGCAACACGCACCGCAACGCGCCGGCAGTGATTCTCACGTGGCTATCGCTGTTCTCAGTCATCGGCACGTTCGTCGGCATCGCGACGCTCGGTCAGCCGCTGTTGCGCGACGCCGAGCTCGGCGCCGACGAGCTGTTCTTCTCGAAGCCGATGGGGAAGGCCGGCTACCTGTGGGGGCGCATGAGCGCCGGACTGATCGCCAGCCTGGTCGTGTACGTGGCGATGGCGCTGGCCATCATGCTCGGCACGCTCATGCCGGGGCTCGACCCGCAACAGCTCGGCCCTTTCTCGCTGCATCCGTACCTGTGGGTGTTCGCGGTCGTGATCGTGCCGAACATGATTTTCCTCGGTGCGCTGATGAGCCTGCTCGCGGTCACGACGCGCCGGCTGCTCGGCGTCGTGCTCGGCGCGCTCGGCTTCGTGGTGCTGTGGTTCATCGCTGCCGCACTGACAGATGACATCCAGTACGACAAGATCATGTCGCTCATCGACCCCTTTGCTGTTCAAGCGACGGACCGCGCGATGCGGTACTGGTCGGTCAACGAGCGCAACACGCAGTTGCCGTTGCTGAGCGGACTGCTCCTGACGAATCGCGTCCTGTGGCTCGGAATCTCGGCGGTGTTGATGGTCATCGCGCACGTTGCCTTCAGGCCGCAGCGCGCGGGCACAGGCAAACGTCGACGCAAGCGCGCTTTGCTGGCGG
>DATEKT010000026.1:0-4623 GCA_035277305.1 Steroidobacteraceae bacterium
TGATGATGCGTTTCCCGAAGAACCCCGATCCGAAGAAGATCAACGCTGATCTGGCCAAGCTGCTGAAGTGGTCGAGAATCGGCTGAACGCATCGGCTAAAACGCAGGTTGAAGGTAGAACAGCATGTTTTTATTGCAACTCGGTCTGATCGGCTTGTGCATTGCGCTGTTGCCGCTCTCGTACGTGTGGGTCAAGGCCGATGACAACAAGTTCAGGAAGCTCGTCTGGCTGACGACCTTCCTCACGCTCGATCTCATCATGTTCGGCGGCTTCACGCGCCTGACCGATTCCGGCCTCGGCTGTCCGGACTGGCCGGGCTGCTATGGCACGTCGTCGCCGTTCATCGCGCACGCGCAGATCGCGGCCGCGTATCACGCGATGCCCACCGGCCCCGTCAGCCTGGTGAAGGCATGGATCGAGATGCTGCACCGCTATTTCGCGATGGCGATCGGCGTGCTGATCATCGCGCAGACGATCATCGCGTGGACGGCGCGCATCAAGAAGCGTCCGCTGCACGTCTCGCCGTGGTGGCCGACGGGCATTCTGGCGCTGATTCTGCTGCAGGGCGCGTTCGGCGCGTGGACCGTCACGCTCAAGCTGCAGCCGGTGATCGTCACGACGCACCTGCTGCTCGGGCTCGCGCTGCTCGGCGTGCTCGGCTGGCTCGCGGCGCGCATGACGCCGATTCCCTCGCTCGACACCGCCGCCGCGCGCTGGATGCCCGCCGCGGCATTCGGATTGCTGCTGCTGGTCGTGCAGATCGCGCTGGGCGGCTGGGTCAGCACGAATTACGCGGTGCTCGCGTGCACGGACTTCCCGCTGTGCAACGGCCAATGGATTCCGCCGATGAACTTCGAGCACGGCTTTCACCTCTGGCGTGCGCTCGGCATGACCGGCGACGGCGACGTGATCTCGCAGGACGCGCTCGTCGCGATCCACTGGACGCATCGCACGTTCGCGGTGGTCGTGGTGCTGTATCTGCTGTGGCTCGCGACGCGCCTGCGACGATTCGAATCGCTGCGCAAGCCCGCAAACGGCGTATTGTTGATGATCGTGATCCAGTTTCTCACCGGCATGTCGAACATCGTGCTGCAGTGGCCGCTGCCCGTCGCCGTGGCGCACAACGGCGGGGCCGCGATCCTGTTGCTGCTGCTCGTTATGCTAAACTTTCGAATCTCTTCCAGCCGTCCCGGCCGCGCCGCGGTTCCCGCGCGCGACGTCGTTTCAGCGTGACTCCACACCATGGATAGCACGACACTCAATTCCCCCCTCGGCAGCCGCGCATCGCAATATCTGGCGCTGACCAAGCCGCGCGTCACGCAGCTCGCCGTGTTCTGCGCCGTCATCGGCATGTTCCTGTCCACGCCCGGCATGGTGCCGTGGGACAAGCTCATCGGCGGTGTCGTCGGCATCTGGCTGCTGGCCGGCGCCGCGTTCGCCATCAACTGCCTCGTCGAACAGAAAGTCGATGCGAAGATGCGCCGCACCGCGTGGCGGCCGTCCGCGCGCGGGCAGATCACGCCGGCGCAGATCCTGACGTTCTCGGCGGTGCTCGGCGGCATCGGCATGTGGACGCTCTACACGTTCACCAATCCGCTCACGATGTGGCTCACCATCGCCACCTTCGTCGGCTATGCGGTCGTCTATACGCTGCTGCTCAAGCCCTATACGCCGCAGAACATCGTGATCGGCGGCGCGTCGGGCGCCATGCCGCCCGCGCTCGGCTGGGCCGCCGTCACGGGCACGGTGCCCGGCGACGCATGGATTCTCGTGCTGATCATCTTCGTGTGGACGCCGCCGCATTTCTGGGCGCTCGCGCTGTATCGGCGCAAGGACTACGAGAACGCCGGCCTGCCGATGCTGCCCATCACGCACGGCGAGAAGTACACGCTGCTGAACATCTTCCTGTACACGCTCGTCCTGTTCGCGGTCACGCTGATGCCGTACATCTCCGGCATGAGCGGCGTGGTGTATCTCGCGAGCGCGATCGCGCTCGGCGCGGGCTTCATCGGCTATGCGTGGAAGATGTATCGCGATTATTCCGATGCCCTCGCGCGCAAGACCTTCCGCTACTCGATCGTGTATCTGTCGCTGCTGTTCGGTGCGCTGCTGGTGGATCACTACGTGCGCACGGTGATCGGCGCATGACGGCCATGCTTCGTCGCTTGTTCGCGCTGCTGATTTTCGCGGCGCTGCTTTCCGCGTGCGAGAAGGCGCCCGACTTCAAGAATCTCGACATCACCGGCAACAAGCAGTTCGGCAGCGATTTCTCCCTGCCCGACACGCACGGCAAGACGCGCACGCTCGCGGACTTCAAGGGCAAGGCGGTCGTCCTGTTCTTCGGCTATACGCACTGTCCGGACGTGTGCCCGACCACGCTCGCCGAACTCTCGCAGGCGATGCAGCAACTCGGCGACAAATCCAAAGACGTGCAGGTGCTGATGGTCACCGTCGACCCGGCGCGCGATACACCCGCGCTTCTCGGTCAGTATGTGGCGGCGTTCAACTCGTCGTATATCGGCTTGCGGCCGGCCAACGATGCGCAGCTCGCGCAGGTGGCGAAGGACTTCCGCGTCTACTATGCGAAGTCGGCCGGCAAGACCCCCGACGATTACACGATGGATCACACCGCCGCGAGCTACGTCTTCGACAAGGACGGCAAGCTGCGTCTTTTCGCGCGCGACGGACAGGGCGTCGAGCCGTGGGTCCACGACCTGAAACTGCTGATCGATTGATCACGCCTGCGGCCCCTCCGGGCCGTTTTTCATGTGCGCCCAGCATGGGCGCACTCCTGCGGGTGCAAGTCCCGCCATAAGCTGGTCACAGCGAATGAAGTGAAGCGCAACTGCATGAGGGCGACCGAGTGTGGGAAGGAAGCGTGGAGCGTAAATCGCGAGCCGATGAACAAGAACTGCATAGAAGGCGCTGCCGAGCAGGGCGAGCGGGCATGAAACCGCAAAGCTCTCGTGACCAAGGCGAAGCGGCGTAAATGCGGCGGCTGTGCGATGAAGGAGTGCGTTCTTACCTGGGGACGCCTCGCCTCATGCCTGAAAGGGCGACGGTGTCGAACCGGAGCGAGGTCTCAGCAGAGGTCATAGTAGCCACAGGACAGGCCGGCGAGGCTGGAGCTGGTGGCGAAGGACCGAACGGGAAGGAGTGTTTAACGACATGCCGACGCAACAGGCAAGGCGTCAGATGCCCGCGCGAGCGGGGCGAGCGGTGGCAGCGCGCGGTGAAGCTGCGCGTGAAGCCGTGAGCGACGAAGCCTGTGGCTCGCGGCATGAGACGAGAGACACAGGGTCAGCGCTGCTGGAAGCAGCGCTGACGAGAGAGAACCTGCGGCAGGCGCTCAGGCGGGTGCGGGCGAACAAGGGTGCACCGGGTGTCGACGGACTGGACATTGACCAGACTGCGCGCCATCTGGTGGCAGCCTGGCCGGCAATACGTGAGCAGTTGCTGCGGGGGACGTACCGGCCGATGCCGGTGCGGCGGGTGACGATCCCGAAACCGGAAGGTGGCGAGCGCGAGCTGGGCATCCCGACGGTGACGGACCGGCTGATCCAGCAGGCGTTGCTGCAGGTGCTGCAACCGGTACTGGACCCCACCTTCAGCGAGCACAGCTATGGCTTCCGTCCCGGGCGGCGTGCGCACGACGCGGTGCTAGCCGCGCAGTCGTGCGTGCAGTCGGGACGGCGGATCGTGGTGGACGTCGACCTGGAAAAGTTCTTTGACCGGGTCAATCACGACATTCTCATCGACCGGCTGTACAAGCGTATCGGAGACCCGGGAGTGATCCGGCTGATCCGGGCGTACCTGAATGCGGGCGTGATGAGCGATGGCGTGGTGCAGGAGCGGCACGAGGGGGCGCCCCAGGGCGGTCCGCTCTCACCGTTACTGGCGAACGTGCTGCTCGATGAAGTGGACAAGGAACTGGAGCGACGGGGGCATTGCTTTGTGCGCTACGCCGACGATGCGAACGTGTACGTTCGCTCACGCCGTGCGGGCGAACGGGTGATGGCACTGTTGCGGCGGCAGTACGGGCGGTTACGTCTGAAGGTCAACGAAGCCAAAAGCGCGGTGGCAAGCGTGTTCGGTCGCAAGTTCCTGGGCTACAGCCTGTGGGTAGCTGCGGGTGGCGCGGTCAAGCGCAAGGTGGCAGTCAAACCATTGGCCACGTTCAGGCAGCGCGTGCGGGAACTGACGCGCCGGGGCGGACGTAGTCTGACGCAGGTGGTTGAGAAGCTGCGCCCCTACCTGCTGGGCTGGAAAGGCTACTTCCGTCTGGCGCAGACGCCGGGCGTGATGCGCGAACTGGACAAATGGGTACGTCACCGCCTGCGCGCGATCCAGCTGAAGCACTGGAAACGCGGTCCGACCATGTATCGCGAGCTGCGCGCACTCGGCGCGACGCATGATGTTGCGCGACAGGTGGCGGCGAACAGCCGTCGCTGGTGGCGCAACAGTGGCAGCAAACTGCTCAATAGTGTGCTGCCTATTGCATGGTTTGACCGGCTCGGCTTACCCCGTCTCTCCTGACCTCAACTTCCCGAACCGCCCGGTGCGGTCCCGCATGCCGGGTGGTGTGGCAGGGGCGTAGCCTGATGGCTACCCCCTATGCCGATT
>DATEKT010000027.1:0-28521 GCA_035277305.1 Steroidobacteraceae bacterium
TAGGGGCGCGCCGTCCACGCAGTCGTCGATGGAGAAATCCATCGACGCTGCGTTCGACGACGTCTACGCACGGTACCAGCTGCCGGGCCTCGCGCTCGGCGTCGTGCGCGACGGCAAGGTCATCTACACGCGCACGGCCGGCGAGACGAGCGCCGGCTCCGGCGAGAAGATCGACAGTCGCACGCTGTTCAAGATCGCATCGAACAGCAAGGCGATGACGACGGGGGTGCTCGCGCGCCTGGTCGATGCGGGCAAGCTGCGGTGGGACGATCCGGTCACCAAATACTTGCCGCAGTTCCGCATGCGCGATCCATGGGTGACGCGCGAGTTCCAGGTGCGCGATCTGCTCCTGCACAACAGTGGTCTGCGCGAAGGCGCCGGCGATCTCATGCTGTGGCCGGATCCGAATCTGTTCACGCGCGCGGACATCATCGCGGGCCTCGCGCATCTGCAGCCCGAGCACAGCTTTCGTTCGCACTACGACTACGACAATCTGATGTACGTCGTCGCGGGCGAAGTCGCTGCGGCTGCGGCGGGAACGTCGTACGAAGAGCTCGTGAAGCGCGAGCTGTTCGATCAATTGAAGATGACCCGCTGCCAGGCGGGCGCGTTCGATCGCGATGGCGTCGGCAACGTCGCGCAGCCTCACATGCGCGACGGCGATCGCAATGTCGTCATCCGCAAGGATCCCGAGAAAATTCCGGTCAGCACGTCCGGTCCGGCCGGCGGAATCCGTTGCAGTCTGGAAGACATGCTCACCTGGATGCAGATGTGGCTGGATCCGGATTCGCAATGGCTAACGCCGGCGCAGCGTCAGGCCGTGTGGACGCCGCACATGCCCATGCCGCTGTCTGCGCGGCAGCGTCGCTGGGATGGCAGCCACTTCAATGCCTACGGCTACGGCTGGCGCGTCTCCGATGTCGACGACGCGTTGCGCGTCGCGCATACGGGCACGCTCGCAGGCATGTATTCAGCGGTCACGCTGCTACCGGAAATGAAGAGCGGCTTCGTGTTCATGATCAATGGCGAAGGCTCCGAGGCACGCATCGTGTTGAACGAAGTGCTGGTGAAGCTGTTCACGGCCCCGGGCGAGCGCCGGCGAGTGTCTGACTACGCTGCGGAGCTGGCGAAGGATCGGCAGCAGGAAACGCAGGGGCCAGCACCGCCGGCGCCCGCACGATCGCGTCCGGCCGGGGCCGCGCTCGCGGACAAGCTCGGCGTCTATCGCGATCCCTGGTTCGGCGAAGTCACAATCTGTCCGCGCGAGGACGGCGTCGGCTTCGTCGCGGCAAAATCTCCGCAGCTCGACGGCGAGGTCATGCAGGCGGGCGAGCGATTGCTCGTCGATTGGCGCGAGGACAGCATCGACGCCGAAGCCTGGCTGGACTTCTCGTCTTCCCCGGTCTTACCCATGGGGCTGCGGCTCAGCAAAGTCGATCCGGAAGCAGATTTCAGCTATGACTACGAAGATCTGGCGTTCACACGCGTGGGCGATTGCACGATGAAGCCGCAGGTCGATGCGCTGATGCGCGACTACACCGGCGAGGTACCGGGCGCTTCCGTGCTCGTGCTGCACGATGGGCAACCGATCGTGCGTGCGGGGTACGGGCTCTCCGATCTCGAAACGCATACGCCCGCGACCGCGACGACGAACTATCGGCTGGCGTCCGTGACGAAGCAGTTCACCGCGGCTTCGATCCTGCTGCTCGCCGAGGACGGCAAGCTCAAGCTCACCGATCACGTCCGCAAGTGGTTGCCGACGCTGCCCAAGGCGGCGGAGCCGATCACGATCCGCCACCTGCTGACGCACACCTCGGGGCTCATCGACTACGAGGACGTCATTCCGGATAGCTTCAAAGCGCAGCTGCACGATGCAGATGTGCTGAAGCTGCTGGAAACGCAGGATCGCCTGTTCTTCCATCCCGGCAGCGACTACCGCTACAGCAACAGCGGTTATTCGCTGCTGGCGCTGATCGTGGAGCGCGCGTCCGGGCGGACCTTCGCGACCTTCCTGCGCGAGCGCATTTTTCAGCCGCTCGGCATGAGCAACACCGTGGCGCACGAGGACGGCATCTCGACAGTCGCGAATCGCGCATTCGGCTACACCGAAGAGCAGGGACGCTGGACGCGCACCGATCAGAGCCAGACCAGCGCAGTGCTCGGCGACGGCGGTATCTATTCTTCGATCGACGATCTGGCGAAGTGGGACGCCGCGCTGTACGACGGTCGCCTGTTGCCACAGAAAGCTCTGCAAGCTGCGTTCACACCGGCGACCCACACCGACGATCCCGACATCGAATACGGCTACGGCTGGCGCGTCACCGGCGAGACGCTGTGGCACTCCGGCGAAACGGTCGGCTTCCGCAACGTGATCGTGCGGTATCCGAAGCGCCACCTGACGGTGGTGGTGCTGACCAATCGCAACGAGCCCGAGCCGTACAGGCTCGCGCTCGCCATAGCGAAGCAGGCTATCGCTTCTCGATAAACCTGATCGCCCGCGACGCGTCGAATCCCAGCGCGCGGGCGATGTGCAGGAACTCGATCACGTCGATGCGGCGTTCGCCGCCTTCGTACTTCGCGACGAAACTCTGGTGTTTACCCAGTTTGTCTGCCAGTTGTTGCTGGGTCATGCCTGCTCGTTCGCGAGCATTGACCAGGTACTGGGTCAGGCGCACATGTTCAGCCGAGCGCAAGGACTTCAAGGTGGCGGGCTCCGTGTCCGGGCCCGTATCTGTAATCCCGCTTTGCGAATATCCCAATTTAGGATACGCTGTCTGCAAGCCACTGGTCGCCAGCATATGTCAGTCATGGACACGGACGCAGACACGGATCGAGGCACTCGCGGGGCTGCAGTCCTGCCAGTCGCGCTGCCCACGGACTATTCGGCCTGGCTCAGATTGCGACCGCGGATCACACAGGAGCTGCTTTACCTGGCAACCGCGGGCTCGCTGCCGGCGGGAGCTGCACTCAAACGCGTCTGTCGCAAGCTGTTCGGCACGGACTGCACCGCAGAGGACGAGACCCGCTTCCTGCTGTTCTCGGCGCCGATCGCTCGCAAGATCGCCATCGGACTGGCGAATCGCAACGACCGCGTCGGCGAGAGCGAGATCAAAGTGCAGGACCTGGTCGAGTGGCTCGGCTGGCTCGACCGCTTCGACCCGATGTCGGCCGCGATGATCGACCTGCATTACTTCGCCGGCCTCAGCACCAAGCAGACCGCCGCGGCGCTCCGCCTCGCGCCCGAAGTGGTCATTCGCGATCTGCGATTCGCCAAGGCCTGGCTGCAGACCAAGCTGATCTGATTCGAACCGGGTGCGGGCTCAGGCCAGGGGGAGGGGCTACGGCGTCTCTGGCCTGGGCTGCGCACCTCGTGTAAATACTTGTCGGCCATGAGCAGAAGAGGAGTCGCGACAATGCTCAGGACGGCGAAATCCCTCGCCGCGATTGCCACGCTCACTTTGGTCTTGCAGCTGAGTGGCTGTACCGCGCCGACTGGCGACGACGTCACCGGCGTGTGGGTCAATCCGGATGGCGGGCGCCTGAGCGTCAAGGCCGATGGTACGTTCACGGCCGAAAACTTGCCTCGGCGCTATTTCTTCGATCGACGCAACCGTACCGATCCTCCGGTGTCGGGCGCAGGCACATGGAACCTGCAGGAGATGAGCGGGCAGTGGCGCGTCACGCTCGCTTTTCGTCCGATGTCCGGTTATCCGACCGGATTCGCTGCGCAGGCTCTGGTCCACGGCAGCGGCGAAGCCACTCAACTATTCGGCTGGAACGAGGGAGATGAAATCCAATACTACAAGCTCAGAAAAGCGCGTTAGATGCGGCTGCGAAGAGTGACGTGCACCACGAGAATCTGAAGTTTCCTTGCCTCGCCATCAATGAGAACGGCATCTGGGCGCTGAGTTCAGGGTTCTTAGCGCGAGCAAGCTGCGAGGCTGCGGTGCTCAAGGAGTTTGGCAGCTGGGCCGGGTGGCAGAGCCGTGGCGATTTCAGGCAGCTGCAGGCGTCCGTCGAGAAGGCTGCATCGCCCGCGGAAATCCTGCGCCGTCTCGTCGGTGGAGGCGGGAATAGCGCCTGTCCGCGTCCCCGTGCTCTAATCGCCGTCCGCCGCAATTTGCCCGGACCCGATTTCGATGAACGCGCCCGCCAAGCCCAAAACCGCCATTTCCCCGACCCGCGAAGAGAACTACGCCGAGTGGTACCAGCAGGTCGTGCGTGGCGCCGACATGGCCGAGAACTCGCCGGTGCGCGGCTGCATGGTCATCAAGCCGTGGGGCTTCGCGCTGTGGGAAAACATGCAGCGGGCGCTGGACGACATGTTCAAGGCCACGGGCCATCAGAACGCCTACTTCCCGCTGTTCATCCCGCTGTCCTTCATGCAGAAGGAGGCCGCGCACGTCGAAGGCTTCGCCAAGGAGTGCGCTGTCGTCACGCACCATCGCCTCGAGGCGGGTCCGGACGGCAAGCTGCGTCCGGCGGGCGAGCTCGAAGAGCCGCTGATCATTCGTCCGACGTCCGAGACGATCATCGGCGACGCCTTCGCGCGCTGGGTGCAGAGCTATCGCGACCTGCCGCTGCTCATCAACCAGTGGTGCAACATCGTCCGCTGGGAGATGCGCACGCGCATGTTCCTGCGCACCACCGAGTTCCTGTGGCAGGAAGGTCATACTGCGCACGCGACCTCAGGTGAAGCCGTGCTCGAAACGATGCGCATGCTCGACGTCTACGCAACGTTCGTCGAAGACTGGCTCGCCGTGCCTGTGATCAAAGGCGAGAAGACCGCTGGCGAACGCTTCCCCGGCGCGGTCCAGACGTTCTGCATCGAGGCGATGATGCAGGATCGCAAGGCGCTGCAGGCCGGCACCAGCCACTTCCTGGGGCAGAACTTCGCGAAGGCGAGCGAGATCAAGTTCCTCGATCAGAACGGCGAGCAGCAGTTCGCCTGGACGACCAGCTGGGGCAGCTCGACGCGTCTGATCGGCGCGATGCTGATGACGCATTCGGATGACGACGGCTTCGTCGCGCCGCCGAAGGTCGCGCCGGTGCAGGTCGCGATCCTGCCGATCTGGCGCAACGAAGAAGACAAGCCGCGCGTGCTGGAGTATTGCAACAACGTGGCGCGCGAGCTGCGTGCGCAGCGATTCGCGGACCGGGCGGTCAGCGTCATCGTCGACGATCGCGACGAGCGCGGCGGCGACAAAGTGTGGCACTGGATCAAGAAGGGCGTGCCGGTGCGGATCGAGATCGGTCCGCGCGACATGGACAAGGATGCGCTGTTCGTCGCCCGTCGCGATCGCACGCCGAAGGACAAGCAGAGCGTTCCGCGTGCGGAGTTCGTCGCATCGGTGGCAGCAACACTGCAATCAATCCATGACAGTCTGTACGCGCGTGCGCAAGAGTACCGCAAGCAGTACACGCGCCAGATCGACACCAAGGAAGAGTTCTACGCCTGGTTCACGGCGCCAAAGGTGCCGGAGAACGCGCCGACGCCGATCCACGGCGGTTTCGCGCTCACGCATTTCAGCGGCGACGTGAAGCTGGAAGAGCGCATCAAGAACGAGCTCGGCGTGACGGTTCGCTGCATCCCGCTCGAGAAGAGCGAGCCGGGCATCTGTCCGTTCACTGGCCAGCCGAGCCCGCAGCGCGTCGTGTGGGCGAAAGCCTATTGACCGATCCGGCGGCGCAGGCGGCGCGCACGCGCGCGTGGCTGCAGCTGCATTTCTGCGTCGTCCTCTGGGGCTTCACGGCCATCTTCGGCCGGCTGATCTCGTTGCCCGCACTGCCGCTGGTGTGGTGGCGCATGTCGCTCGTCGCCGTGGCGCTGGTCGCGGTGCCCATGTTCTGGCGCGGTGTGCGCGGGTTGTCGGGCCGGCAGATCGCGATCTATGCGGGCATCGGCGTGCTGGTCGCGCTGCACTGGCTGACGTTCTACGGCTCGATCAAGCTCTCGAATGCGTCAGTCGGCGCGACGTGCATGGCGCTGATGTCGGTGCTGATGGCGTTCATCGAACCGCTCATCGTGCGGCGCAAGTTCGATCCGCGCGAGCTGCTGTTCGGTCTCGCGGTGATTCCGGGCGTGTTGCTGGTGATCGGTGGAACGCCCGTGGCGATGCGTCTCGGGATCGCGGTCGGCGTGCTGTCGGTGCTGATCCTTTGCCTCTTCGGCGCGCTCAACAAGCGCTACATCAGTCGCGCAGAAGCGACGACTGTGACTGGGATCGAGCTCGGTGCAGGTGCGGTGTTCCTCACGCTGATCGGGCCGCTATTGCCTGGTGGTGATGTGTTGTTCGTGCTGCCGTCGCAGCGTGACGGCCTATTCCTCGTGGCCCTCGCATACGGCTGCACGCTGCTGCCATTCACGCTCGGACTTATCGCGATGCGCCACCTGAGCGCGTTCGCTACGGCGCTCGCGCTGAATCTCGAACCTGTCTACGCAATCGTGCTCGCGATCGTATTGCTCAACGAGCAGCGCGAGCTGACATGGCCCTTCTACCTGGGCGTCGCGATCATTCTCGGCGTCGTCGTGCTGCATGCACGCTTGACCCGGCCCCAGGGGCCGGCTCGATAAACCCGGCCGTCGGCACATTCCAGAGGTGGCACGTGAGATCTTCGGAAGCGGCGCGGCGTCTGGGCATCTCGATCAAGGCGCTACGGTTGTACGAGCGGCGTGGCCTGCTCGCGCCGACACGCACGAGCGCGGGATATCGCGTGTATGGACCCGATGCGATGGAGCGGGCCGCGCGCATCGTCGCTTTTCGCGTGCTCGGGCTGAGCCTTGCGCAGATCGCACGTGTCCTGGAAGGCGATCCGTCGAGCGTGGACGTTGCGCTGGCAGCGCACGAACGAGCCCTCGCCAGTGAGATCGGGAAGCTCGCAAGAACAATCGGCGAGGTGCGCAAGTTTCGGGTCGACGCCACGCCGCGCACCGATCTGCGCGTATCGTTCGAACTGCCGTGGCCATGGGCCGGTGAGCTGTTCGAACTCGTCGACATCCGGCCGATCAACTACATCGTCGGCCCGCTCGGCAGCGGCAAGACGCGCTTCGCACAGCGTCTGGCCGAAGCGCTGCCGGGGGCATCGTTCCTGGGCCTCGAGCGAATGCAGGCAGGAGTGGAGCCGCTGATTGCGCTGCTTGCAGGGATCGAGGCGGACGGACCCTCCGCCATCGTCGTCGACATGGTGGAAGAGGGACTCGAAGAGCCCACGCAGGAAGCGCTGATCGCATGTTTGCGACGCCGCGCCGAAAGCGGCGCGCGGCCGCTGTTCCTGATGACGCGCTCGTCCTCGATCCTGAATCTGGAAAGGGTCGGGCCGCACGAAGCGATCCTGCTGTGCCCCGCCAATCACAGCCCGCCGACTCGTGTCGCTCCATATCCGGGTGCTCCGGGCTACGAGGCAGTTGCGACGTGTCTGGCCACGCCGGCAGTGCGCGCGCGAACTGCGGGTGTCATCGCATGGCGGCCGACTGCCTGAGATTCCGCGCCAGATAGAGCGCAAGCACCAGCAGGATCGGAGCCGTAATTACACCGGCCACATATCCTCGCTGCAGAACGCACCAGAGCGGATGCCCGATGCCGTTGATCATCTCGACGACAATCCACAGCCACAGGATCGGCGTTGCGATCGCCCAGTGTCGGCGCACCGGACCGAAGTAACACAACGCGCCGAAGACGAAGATACACACGTTGAGAAACAGGAATGCGCTGGCGAGATCGTTCGAGACCAGGCTGGAAACGAAACGAGCGGGCGGGAACGTTTCCCACAAGCGTCCGATGACTTCCTCAGTCGAGTGCAGCGCCTGTGCAAGCACGAGTGCGCCGAATGCATACTGCACCCTCATCGTGGCATCCATGATTTGCAGATACCATCAGCAGCCTGACGGCTGCAACTCGAACGGAGAGCTTCGATGATCCAGGGTGCGTGTCTCTGCGGCGCGGTTCGATGGACTTTCGAGGGCGTGCCCGACGGCGCGACGGCGTGCAACTGCACGGCCTGTCGCCGCTACGGCACGCTATGGGCGTATGACTATGAAGGCCATGGCATCAAAGTCACAGGCCCCGCGACGCCATTCATTCGCGGCAACTCGCTCAGCTTCAACTTCTGTCCGACGTGCGGCTGCGTCGCGTTCTGGCGCGGACAGAGGGACGACGAGCAGGGACGCCGTCGCATCGCGGTCAACTTGCGGCTCGCGGAGCCGGACGCGGTGGCGAAGATTCCGATCGATCACTTCGACGGCTTCGATACGTTCGAGGATCTGCCGCGCGACGGGAAATGCGTGGTCGACTACTGGTTCTAGTTTTGACGCGGCGGTTGATCGGTGCGATCGAGCTCCCGCGCGTAGCGCTGTTGAACGACAGCCAGCACGAGGCCGAAGACGATGAAGCCGCCGCCCATGACGGTGCCGTAGTTCAACGCCGACTCGCCGCCGCCCGCGAAAAGCACGATCGCGATGCCCATCACCAGGAACAGCGCCGGGGCGAAGAACCTGTTTCTCTTCTGCGCCCGCAGCAGCACGCCGCTTTGCATGGACTGCGAGTGCAGCATCCGGGCCTTCGTCTCGCAGGCGCCCCGGCACGAGATCGAATGACCCAGGTCCACGACGCACTCGGCGCACACGCCTTTGCTGCAGCCTCGGCAGGTGCCTACGGCTTCAGCGTCCCGATGTACGAAGCACCGCATCGCTTGCCTGCTATTTCGTTTGCGCGGCGTAGATCTTCACGAGCTCATATAGGAAATCGCGCCCGTCGTACAGCGACTGCACGCGCACGCGCTCGTTGAGTCCGTGGATGAAGCCGAGGTCGGGATCCATGAACAGGCCGTTGACGCCGTACGTTGGAATGCCGGACGTGCTCAGGAACTGACCATCTGTCGCGCCCGGCTGCAGCAGCGGAATGACCGGCACGTTCGGATAGAAGCGCGCCGACACTTTCTCGATCGGGCCCATGATCTCGCGCGTCAGCGGCGGCACGACCGACGGCGGTCCGCGCGTTTCGAGCGTCGATACTTTGACTTCCGGATCGGCGACGACTTTCTGCAGCACTTGCATGACGCTGTCGGCCGATTCGTCCGGATAGATGCGGCAGTTCACGTTCGCACGCGCTCGCTGCGGCAACGCGTTGGTTGCATGACCGGCGTCGAGCATGGTTGCCACACACGTTGTGTGCAGCATGCCGTTGAAGGTCGGATCGTCGGTCACCTTGGCGATGGCGGCCGTGTCCGTCGGATCCGCGACCATCTTCGTCATCGCAGCGCCCATCTCGCCGCCGACGATCTTGGCCATCCGCGTGAAGTACATGCGCGTCGTATCGTTGAGCTTGACGGGGAACTCGTAATGCTCGATGCGCGTGAGCGCGCCCGCCAGGTGATAGATCGCATTGTTCTTCACCGGACGCGAGCTGTGACCGCCCGGGTTGGTCACTTCCAGGCGGAAGTTCTGCGAGGTCTTCTCGCCGGCCTGCACGCCCATCATGACGCGCTTGCCCGACTCATCCAGCATGCCCCACGCGCCTTCGTTGAGCGCGAACGCGGCGTCGATCAGCTCGCGCTTCTCTTTCACCAGGTACTCGGCGCCGTTGAAAGCGCCGCTCGTTTCTTCGCCGCAGGTCAGCGCCATCTTGACGGTGCGGCGCGGCTTGGTGCGCTCTTCGCGCAGACGGATCAGCGTGTCCACCCAGGTGGCGGCCATCGACTTGTCGTCGAGCGAGCCGCGCGCGTAGAAGTAGCCGTTCTCTTCGACGAGCTTGAACGGATCGCGCTCCCAGTCCTCGCGCTTCGCTTCGACCACATCGATGTGTGCGAGCAGCAGGATCGCCTTTGCCTTCGCGTCCGTGCCGGGCAGGATCGCAACGAGCCCTCCTTCTTTCGGATGATCGGCCGTCGCGAACAGGTGCAGGTCGCTGTCGGGATAGCCGGCCTTGCGCAGGCGCGCGGCCATCTTCTCCGCGGCCTCGGTGCAACTGCCGGCCGAGAGCGAAGTGTTGGTCTCGACCAGCTCCTTGTAGATTTCGCGGAACGCGGCCTGGTCGGGCCGGATGCCGTCGGCCTGCGCGACCGCGCCGATCGAGAGGGTGACGGCGATGGATGCAGCTGCAAGCTGCGAACGATGATTCATGGAGCCCCCGGGCTTCTCAGGTGACTTGTCCGATCCAGAGCTCGTTGCCGTCCGGATCGCGGATGCGGAATTCTCGCATGCCGTAGAACGTGATGCGCAGCTCGGGCGCCGGCAGGCCGTTGCGCCGCACCTGTGCGTGGTACTCGGCGACATCCTCGGGATACAGGTAGAGGATCGTCTGGCGCGGCGCGTCGGGCTGGACGTTGAGCGACTGATCGACCATCAGCCTGCAATCGCCGAGGCGCAGCCGCGCCCAGCCCCACTCGTCGTTGCGCGTCTCCACCTCGAAGCCGAGCAGCTTGCGATAAAACTCGACGCTCGCCGGCATGCTGCGCACCGGCAGCATCGGGACGAGACGCTGCAGTTTGACGGAGCTCATGGGTTCAGTCCGGTCCGGCCAGCGCGGCCCAGAAGGCGTCGTAACTGTTCAGGACGGCGGGATTTTCTTTGACGATGCCGACCATCTGGCGCGGAATGAGCTTGAGGTGATCGATCATGCCGGCTTCGCTCATGCCGTTCGCCCGCGCGAACTCGCGAAAGATCGCGAACGACCGGGCTTCATAGGCGTCGACATCGATGTCCGTGCCGTTCTTGAAGGTCGCGACGGTTTCCTCGTAGTACGCGTGCATGTGCGGCGAGCGTTTCCACTCGTTCGCGCCTTGAACGTCGACGGTCGTCGGCTGCGCCTCCGGGTTGCCATGCCCTGGCTGCGGGGCCGCGTGCATGCAGCCCGCGGTGGCGAGTAGAGTCACGATCGCTGCGGTGCTGAGCAGTCGGGTGAGTTGCATTGGCCTGCCTCCGATTCAGGGATCATAGAACAAGGCTCGGGAGGTTGCGTATGCGCGAGTGGGTCAGACTGTCGACGATCGTCATCGCTCTCGCAATGGCGCCGTCCGCGTGGGGATGTGCCCAACGCTACAGGGTGGGCTCGGACTCCGACTACAAAACGATCTTTCTTGCGGAAGTCGTCGGCGTGCGTCTGACCGGATATGCACACGGACGTCTGGAGCAGTTGCGGGGCGGTGAGCCTGTCCGTAGCGACGGCGAGTTCGGGTGCGAAGCCGACGTCATCCCGTACGAAACCCTCAAAGGCAAGACGCCGAGCACGTTGTCACTTCCCCTCGGGAGCGGGCGCTGAAAAAGTTCGGCAGCCGTTACACGGCGCCGTGCGCTTCAGAGGTCGAGCGTCGACTCTCGCATCCGTGCTCGAAGTCGTCGGACTAGACGATCTCGCCGTCCGAGACCAGCTTGAACGTCGCGGACAGCGGGAGGCTGATCTTGCTCACCTCATCCTTGAGCGTGATGCGCACGGTCCAGGTGCCGACCGGATCCGTCACCTCGCCGACGAACTCGACCACCTGGCGGCACAGGTACATGCCGAACCGCACCTGAACTTTGTCCTGACTGCAGACTGCGTTTTCGGCGTGCGTTGACGAAGAGCCGTCCGGCTTGAGCACGTCGATGTCCATCGAAACGCTCGCGGCGCCGGCTGTGTCCAGTTGCGGATTGGCGAACATCGTGAGCACGAACAGCTGGCCGCCCTTCTTCACGGTCGAGCCGCTCGCCGAGTACGGAATGGCTTCGGGCGACGTATTCCACTTCGCTTCCCAGTCCTTGTCCGGCGTGATGATCAGCAGGCCGCTGAAGCCGCCGATCGTCTTTTGCGACTCCGTTCCGACCTCCGCGGACATCGCGACGGCAGACAGGGCAAGAAGGGCCAGCAAGGCTGCGGTTCTCATGCCCGCACTCTAGCCCCAGCCGCGCGTTCTGACGAGATCGGGCGAGACCTTCTGCTGCAGCACCTCGACGATGCGCGACAGCCGCTCGTAGCCGTGCAGGCGCATGGTCTCGCCGTCGTGGAGGGTCACGTCGACCTGGCTCGTGTCGTGCACGTTCCGGGGAATCTTCAAGCGGGTAATGGCGCTGTATGGGACCCGCGACTCGACCTCGCCGTCGCGAAACACCATCGCGTCGTCGAGCAGCGTGAGCATATGTGAGCTGCGAGTTCTGCGGATGTCCCGGTACCGTCGAACTCCGACGAACGTCGCGATCGACAGAGCAATGCCAGCCACGAACACGAACGTCCCTGTGTCCCGCTGTGCCCGGTTGAATTGCACGATCAGCACGACGAGCACTATGAGAATGGCCAGAAGGGCCCCTCTGCGGTGCTGTCGCAAACTGGCTTCCGATATCCGGAACGTTTCGTTCATCGGCGTCCCTATCTTGCTGCGGCGTCGAGCTCGGCGAGCCACGCGAGAATGAGCGGCGCCGCAGCGAGCATCGACGGCTCGTGTTCGACTGGACCTACGTCGATCGAGCTCACGTCTGCTCGACGCGCACTCATTGCACGAGCTGCGGCCACGGCCTCTTCCGGAACGACGTCCTGATCCTTCGATCCGTAGTAAAGCCGGACCGGTGCGCGCGGAGTCACGTCGACGAGACTGTTCGCAGCGAACGACTCGAGATACCAGTGAGCTTCGTCGCGATCGAACGCATCGAGGAATGCCTGGTTGAACATCCGGCGCGGATCCTGCGGCAGCGTCTGCAGAATCTCCTGCGGCCTGGCACCGGCGAACAGGCGCTCGACCGTGACCGCATACTCGGGCGTAAGCACGCTGTCGAGCGGATGGTTGTAGTAGGCAGCCTGTCCCCACGCCGCGTACGCGAGATACAGCGAGTGCGAAGGCGCGCCGCCCTTCAACGCGGTGGGAAGCGACACGCGTCGCAGATCGTAGGCACCCGCGACTTGCGCAGACCCAAGCACGCGCTTGCCTTCGCTCTCGAGGATGCGCAGCGCGGCGAGGCTCGCCCAACCGCCTTCGGAGAATCCGGAGAGAAACACGGGACCGTCCGGTACGCCCGGCACTCGCTGACTCGCTTCGATCATGCCCGCGACTGCGGGTCCGATCGCGTCGGCGATGTAGTACGGATGTCGTCCCTGCGATTCGCCGAGCCCGGGATAGTCGGGCGCGATGAGCGCGTAGCCGTTGCCGGCAAACACGATCGCGGCTGCGATGCCTGTACCATCGAGCCGCGAGGGGACTGCGGTCCGTGTCGTGCTCGTGCCGTGCTGGAAGCTCACCAGGCGTCGCGGAGTTGCGCCGCGAGGCAATGCCAGGAGGCCGCTCAACCGAACCGCGTCGCTGCCCGAGCCAACGGTGTACTCCATCCGATAACAGTCGACTGCGTTCTGCACAGAGATTCCGTCCACGCCCGAAAGCGTCAGCAGCAGGCACGCCTTGACGGTCGAAATGGACTTCAACGGCGTGAGCTGCACTTCCGCCGGCGCCTCGAGCACACGCGGATGCATGCACGCGGCCAGCAGCGTGAAGATTCCGATCAGGCAGAGAGTGCGCGGGGCCATTGACTGGTTCTACTATTGTCGCGTCTCGGCCCGTGGAGTGTAGCGCGATGAGACTCGCCCTTGCTTTTGCAATCGCCCTGTTCGCCGCACTGCCGGCCGTCGCAGCGACGCCTGTGGCACAGGTCGACCACATCCTGCTCGGTATCGAGGATCTGGATCGCGGGGTGAAGCAGTTCGAGAAGCTGACCGGCGTGCGGCCGGTCTACGGCGGCAAGCATCCGCGCGGCACGCACAACGCGCTGGTTTCGCTGGGCGACGGAACTTACCTGGAGATCCTGGCGCTGCAGCCGAACGTCACGCCGCCCAAGGAATACGAGGATTTGACGAAGCTCAAAGCGCTGACGCCGATCGGCTGGGCCGTGTCGTCCAAGGACAGCGCTCAGCTGCGTAGTGAGCTGACGTCGGCGGGTCTGGCGATCGGCGAACCGATCCCGGGCTCGCGCACGACGCCAGCGGGGAAGGAGCTGTCGTGGCAGACCTTTGATCTCGAGAATGCGTTCGACGAAGCACCGTTCTTCATCGTCTGGTCGCCGCAGAGCGCACATCCTTCGACTACATCGCCGACGGGTTGCCGGCTGCAACAGTGGCGGGTCGCGGGCCCGCATCTGCAGAGTCTCGAACAACTGCGCACTGCATTGGATTTGCGAGTCGACGTTGCGGAAGCCCCTTCGACTTCGCTGCGCCTGACACTGAGCTGCCCGAAGGGCAAGGTCGAATTCCACTAGCATGAACGACACGCTCGCGCTCATCGCCGTGGTGGTCACCGGCGTCGTGCTCGGCTGGTGGCTCGAGGAGCGAACGCCCGCGACCCGCAAGCGCTTCTTCAAAGCCGCCGGGATCCTGCTCGGCGTGCCGGCGGTTCTGATTGTCCTGGCGAGCGTGGTCCAGAGCGACACGCTTGGATGGATCGGCGGGCTGTCGCTGATGGCTCTCCTCGCCCTGGCGGTGCCGCTCGGATTGGGCGTGCTCTTCGGCAAGTTCCTTGGACGCTCGCGCAGTCGCGATCACGAATACGCTGCTGGCGCGCAGCCGGCACCGAGCCCGCCTGTCGCTAAGCCTTCGCCGGTGCAAGCTCGACCCGTGATCTCCGCTCAGCACCGCGGAGTGCTCATCGCCGCGGCCGGAATATTCTCGGGGTTCTGGGTCATGCTGGCGTTGGGATTCTGGCTGCACGATCAGCCGATCCCAGTCGAGCTGCGCGGAGGTGTTCTACCCGCTGCGCTCGTGTTCGTCGCAACGGTGGTCATCGGCCTGCGTGTGCTCTGGCAAAGGCGCAGCGCTCGAATCCGCAATGAGCAACGCGACATAGTGGCCGAGCACAACGCACGCGTCGCTGCGTACGAAAGCGATCCTTACGCCATCGCTTGTTGCGAGCATCTCGCGCCGATCGAGTCAGCGATGCGTCGAGCAGGTCTGCGCGTCCAGCCCAGCGGGCAGGGTTCAGCAGCGGTGAACTGCTGCATCGATATGGATGCACTGGCGCGGCAATTCACCGTGCCGGAAAGCGTTCGATACAACGAAGTGTATTCGCCCGATCGCTCCGGGCTGGATCCGCCGCACGCGACTCTGTGTTGCTCAGCCTGCGAATCGCGGCTGTGGCTGGTGCACGTCGGAGAAGCGAAGCCGGAGACGCCGAGGTTTCCGGCGAAGTGACGGCTACGAGCCGCGGCCCGATGCGGCCTTCTTCTGATCCGATGCCAGCTTGCGATTCTTCGGCACGTGCGCTTTGCGCTCGACGGCGCGCGCGAGCAGCATGTCAGCCATTTGCGCGCGAGCCTCGGCCTTGCTGGTGCCGGGCGGGAACGTGAATTTCTCGCTCGGATCGAACGGATTCCTCAGCACGACTTCCGGTTCGGCAGGCGCGAGTCTGCCGATCTCGATCGGCAGCGGCTCCGGCGGCGGGAGCGAAACGACCATCGCGACAGGAGTGATCTCCGGCTCGGATTGACGGAGCACAGCTGCAGCCACGACGCCGGCGACCGCAATTCCACACACGATCATGAGCGGCGCGCTCACCCGCTTCGCACGCGAAGCAGGTCTTTTCGCGGACGCTATTCGTGCGGACGGCGGGTCCGCAGACGGCGTCGGCGCGATGCCCAGCAATTCGTGAGCGTCCAGTTCCGCCTCGACAGTCGGCACCGTGTCCAGGCCACGGTACAACTGCTCGAGAAGGTCTTTGCCGCTCAATTCCCGTCCGGCCATGGTCTCGATCCTCCTTGGGGCCAGCGTACCCGAACGGGCCGCGCGCTCATTGCACTGCGCGCACGCTTTGCCAGGCGCGCGCAGAAATTGCGGGCGCGATCACGCTTCCGATCTCACATAACCTCGCCCCCGCGAATCCGCAGGGACTTCACATGTGCCTTGACGCGTATATGCCCAGTGAAGTATATAAGGTCCATGGAATCCACATTCTCGATCATCGCCGAGCCGAACCGCCGCGCGATCCTCAGCCTGCTCGCCGCAGCGGAGCAGTCCGTCGGCGACATCGAAGAGCACCTGCGCATGCCGCAGCCTTCGGTCTCCAAGCACCTGCGGGTGCTGCGCGAGGCTGGTTTCGTCGAGTCGCGCGTCGACGCGCAGCGGCGCCTCTATCGCATCAAGCCGGAGCCTCTCATGGAGATCGATGCCTGGCTCGCACCTTTCCGCCGCTACTGGTCGGCGCACCTCGACGCGCTCGAGCGGCATCTCGATCGCGTGAACCCGACACCGCGTACTGCGGCATCGCGCAGCAAATCCAAGGCGAAGACAGAGATGAGGAAGAAAAGATGAGTCGTGCAACCTACCAGCCCGGCCCGGCCGCGGGCGCTGACATCCACAAGGACGGCGAGAAGTGGACGCTGGTCCTGGTGCGCGAACTGCGCCACTCGCCGGCAAAAGTCTGGGACGCGCTCACGGACCCGGCGCAGCTGCGCGAGTGGGCGCCCTTCGATGCGGACAAAAGTCTCGGCAACACGGGCACGGTGAAGCTGACGACGGTGAGCGCGCCGCAGACGCAAGTTTCGGAAACAGTCGTGAAACGCGCCGAGCCGCACAAGCTCCTGCAGTACAGCTGGGGCGACGCCGACCTCAAGTGGCAGCTCGAGCCGCTCGGCAAAGGCACGCGCCTCACGCTCTGGCACAACATCGATCGCCGCTACATCTCGTGGGGCGCCGCGGGCTGGCACATCTGCTTCGACGTCATGGATCGTTTCCTCACCGGCGATCCGATCGGACGCATGGTCGGCATGGAGACCATGAAGTTCGAAGGCTGGCAGCGCCTGCAGCGCGAGTACGCAAAACAATTCGAAACACTTTGAAGGAGACTCAAGTGAGCCGCTGGATCCGACAAATTCACCGATGGATCGCCATCCTCTTCACGCTGACGGTCATCGCCAACTTCATCGCCTTGTCGCAGGGCACGCCGCCCGCGTACATCACTTATTCGCCGCTGGCTCCGCTCGCGGTCCTGCTGTTCACGGGCCTGTACATGTTCGTGCTGCCCTACACCGCCAAGTACCGCAATCGCAAGACGGAGCTGCAAGCGTCATGAACAAGAGTCCGACTCAGGGCGACACGCCTTCGAAGAAGATCGATGCGCGCATCAAGGAGCTGGCCGGCTGGCGCGGCAAGACGCTCGCACGCTTGCGCAAGCTGATCAAGGAGGCCGATCCGAAGATCGTCGAGGAGTGGAAGTGGAACACGCCGGTGTGGTCGCACGACGGTATCGTCTGCACCGGGGAGAGCTACAAGGCGCACGTGAAGCTGACGTTCGCGAAAGGCGCCAAAGTCGAAGACCCTGAGGGGCTGTTCAACTCCAGCCTCGAGGGCAACACGCGGCGCGCGATCGATTTCCACGAAGGCGACGACGTCGACGTGGATGCGTTCAAGAAGCTCATCCGCGCTGCCGTCGCCGTAAACAAGTCGCCGCGCTAGTCTGCGATCGTTAGCGGCAGCGGAAGGTCGTGACCTGCTTGCCCGTCTCCGGCGGATCTTCCGGATTCTTGTTCACGGTCGAGATGATCTCGGCCTGTTTCCCGGAGCGATTGCAAGCGCGATTGGCAAGCTCCCGGCCGCGATCGACACCGCCCTTGTGCTCGATGGTCGAAGTGTCGTCGCTGTGGCCCCTCACCATCGTGCAGGCGCTGGTCAGGAGAGCGGCCGCAGCAAGCGTTACGGCAAGGCTTTTCATGAAGTCAGAAACGCCTCGCACGCAATCAGGTTCCGGCGGCGGCTCGTCGCGTGTCGGGATGATCGGGGCCGAGTGTTTCTTTGAGGTGCGGCAGCGCCTCGCGCGCGGCAGCGGCGGCGGCCGCGGGGTCGCCGCGCTTCTCTTCTATATGTGCGATCGAAAGCAAACTCAGACCACTCAGGCTCGACCACGGTTTGTCGCCCTGTAGTCGTCGCGAAATTTCGAGCGCGCGCCGGGCGTCCGCCAACGCGGCCTCCGTGTCGCCCTTTCCCAGCCAGGCCTCCGCCCGGAAGTTGAGCGCACGGGCAAGCGGCGCGACGGCCATGTCCCGGCCGTCATAGAACTCGACGATCTTCGTGAGACCGGCGACGGCCTCATCGAACCGACCTCGCGCCGCATGGACGCGCGCCTGCACTTGCAGGAAAACCATGGCCGGCACGCTGTCCGCCGGAACGGATTTACCGATCTCAGGAGCGATGTCCGTCAGCTCACGCTCAGCGCGGTCGGTTTCGCCCATCAATAGATAAGTGCCGGCGCGATACGCGAGCGCGCCGATGCGCACGACCGTGTGACCGTTGCGCGTCGCCGACTCGATCGCGACTCGATACGCCTCGAGCGATTCCGGGTATCGAGCCAGGCTCGACAGCGCGGTTGCACGATTGAGCAGCAGATACGGCGGAGGCTCGCCGCCGATCGAACGCTGCACGGCGATTCGCAGCGCCTCGTCGTATTGCTCGAGCGCGTGGCGGGTATCGCCGGCTGCGTTACTCGCGGCGCCCCAGTTGTTGCGCAGGAAGAAAACGCTCGGACTTTCGCCGCGGCCGATCTCGGTCATCTTGGCGAGCGCCTGCGCGTAGAAGCGTTCGGCCTCGCCGTTGCGCCCGGCCAGATAGTGCGCGGCGGCGATATCCGCGAGCACGAAGGCCTCGACGTCCGGCTTTCGCGTCGGCAATTCATGCAGGCGGGCCTGCGCGCGCAAGGCGTAGTCGAGCGCGTTCTGCGGATCGTTGGTGTTCTGCGCGATGTAACCGCGATTGCGCAGGCACTGCACTTCGGACTCCGGGCCGATCGCTGCGAGCCCCTTCTCGATGAGCATTCGCGCGTCGTCCGGTTTGCCGAGGAGTGATGCGGCGTATGCGCTCTCACACAGGAGCAGGGCGCGCAGATCGGGGTCCGTGGTCGACTCCGTCAGCTTGAGCGAGCGCTCGAGCATGTCCTGCGCCTGCGCCGGCTTTCCCGAGCTGAGGTAATACGCGGAGAGCATGTGGAGAATCGCCGC
Source organism: Steroidobacteraceae bacterium (assembly GCA_035277305.1). GTDB lineage: Bacteria > Pseudomonadota > Gammaproteobacteria > Steroidobacterales > Steroidobacteraceae > Steroidobacter. Next base: position 18,929 of record DATEKT010000027.1, read on the forward strand.
GCGGTGTTCCGGGAGGTCGTCCTCTCGGATCAGGATCGCCTGGCTGCGTTCGATGAGATCGGCGACGCGCACGGGCTGATCCGCCGGCGCAACCTCCGTGAGCATGTCGTTGACGAACCCGATGACAGCTTCATTGCGTGCAACCAGCGAGAGCGCGCGATCGCGTTGGCGTGTCGCTTCGATTGCCTGCCGGATCGAGACCGCTGCCGCCGCCATGATGGTCAAGAGCACGATCGCTGCCGCGCCGACTGCGAGTCTGTTGCGCACCATGAACTTTCCCGTGCGGTAGCCCAGCGAGTCGGGCCGTGCGCTCACGGGTTCGTGATCGAGATGCCGGCGCAGATCCGCGGCAAAGGCGTCGACCGTCGGGTAGCGCTCCGCCGGCGACTTCTTCAGCGCCTTGAGAATGATGTTGTCGAGGTCGCCGCGCAGCGCGCGACGCTGAACCGCCTCGCTCGGTCGCACGGGCTCGGTATCGACCAGCGCGCGCATGCGTTCGAGCGGCGTGAGCCCCGCACCGACGGTCGGATGCTGATCAGTGAGAAGCACGTAGAGCAACGCACCGAGAGCGTAGACATCGGTCGCGCTCGTCACCTCGCCGCCTTGCACTTGCTCCGGCGCGGCGTACTCCGGGGTGAACGCGTACGCACCAAGGTGCGTGAGGTCTGCCATCGGTGTCGCGTCGGAGCCGTCGTCGAGGAGCTTCGCGATGCCGAAGTCGACGAGCTTCACCTGGCCTTCGGCCGTGACCATGATGTTCGACGGCTTGACGTCACGATGCAGGATGAACTTGCCGTGCGCATGCGCGACAGCCGCGAGCACATCCAGAAACAATCGAACGCGCGCAGTCAGATCGAGTTGTCGCGCGTCGCACCACTTCGTGATCGTCTCGCCTTCGACGTACTCGATGACGAGATAAGGTTGCCCGGTCTGCGTGACACCGGCATCGATGAGTCGCGCGATGTTCGGATGCGTGAGGCGGCCCAGCGCGCGGCCCTCGCGCCGAAAGCGCTCGATGCCGTCGGGTCCGAGCAAGCCGGCGTTGAGGAGCTTTACCGCAACGCGCGCTTCGTAGCGGCCATCGCTGCGATGCGCGAGCCACACCGTGCCCATGCCGCCTTGTCCGAGCAGGCTGTCGAGTGTGTAGCTGCCGATGACCTGGCCCTGCAGACCTGGTTCTTGCACGGGCCGCACGATGGAGTGCTCCAGGAATCTTTCCTGCTCCATCTCGGCGTACTGCGCGAGCAGGTCCGCCAGGTTGTCCGCTTCGACGTGACCTTCGCTGCGCAGCTGCGCGATGCGCTCTGCCCGCGCGGGCGGGTCGAGAGCGATCAGCTCATCGAGCAGCGGGCTGAGCGCCTCCCAACGCGACTTGTCGAAGCGGCTCTTCACGACTCGCGCAACACATCGTGCAGATACAGGCGCGCCTTGTTCCAGTCGCGCATCACCGTGCGCTCGGAAATGTTCAGCAGCGCCGCGATCTCGGCGAAGGAGAAGCCGCAGAAGAAGTGCAGGTCGACGAGCTCCGCCAGCGTTTCGTTCACGGTGGTCAGCTCATCGATCGCGTCGCTGATGCGCTGCAGGTCGAGCGAGTCGCCGCCTGGCTCGGCAGTCTCGGTCGGCATCGACGTGATCTCGAACCCCGCCCCGCGCTTCAATGCACGCCGCTCGCGAACGAAGTCGATCACGAGCCTGCGCATCGCGCGCGACGCATAAGCCATGAAGCGTGTGCGATCGGGAAACGCCAGCGCATCTCGATCCGAGATCTTGAGATACGCCTCGTGCAGCAGCGTGGTCGGGCTGACGGTGAGCTGCGGCCCGCTGCGGCGAAGCGCGCTTTGCGCGATCTGGCGGAGCTGCGCATAGAGATCGGTGAACAGATCGCCATCAGCAGTCACGTGAGCCACCCGCAGACTCATGAGCGCCGGCGCGCAGTGTGCGCCCGCTGGGTGGAAGAGGGAAGCGTTCGACGCCGCTGCCATGGTGAATCCCCGTAAGTGTCATGCATACGAACGGAAACCTGCTCCGGAAGGTGACAGGTTCGACGCTTGATTTCGCAACAGGGTTGCGCGGGGTGACCTGTCAGAAGTGCGGCCCGGTCTCCGTTCTAAAGGGGTGTTGTTCCCCAACCGAGGACCTGACCCATGAACGACGGGTTGATCCGCAGCTTCATGTCGACGCGACAGACTTCATATACACCCCCAGGAGAATTCATCATGACTCGAGGTATTGCTGGTTCCGTTCTGCTCGTGACTGCGATCGCGGGCCTGAGCATTGCCGTCGCCCGCGGTGCGGACCGTGAGCGCTCGGCCGACGTTTCCGTTTTCACGTCCACCGGCGCGTGCGCCGGCCTTCCGGGCCACGACGCCCTGCGCAACGCGCTCGTGCAGGCGCGCGGCATGGACAACGGCGGATTCGATCTCGATATGTGGGGCGCTGTCGTCAATCGCGACGGCATCGTCTGCGCGGTTGCTTTCACGAGCACGAACCGCGGCGGTCAGTGGCCGGGCAGCCGCGTGATTGCGGCGCAAAAGGCGAACACGGCGAATGCTTTCAGCTTGCCGAATCTTTCGCTGTCGACCGCGAACCTGTGGGCGGCGGTGCAGCCCGGCGGCTCGCTGTATGGCTTGCAGCACAGCAATCCGGTCGACACCGGCACCGCGTACGCAGGACCGGCGAGCGAGTTCGGCCAGGACGACGATCCGATGATCGGCCAGCGCATCGGCGGCGTGAACGTGTTCGGCGGCGGTCTCGCGCTGTACAACTCGCGCAAGCAGCTCATTGGCGCGATCGGCGTCAGCGGCGACACATCATGCGCGGATCACAACATCGCGTGGCGCACGCGTTCGAGACTGGGCCTGGACTTCGTGCCTGGTGGTGTCAGCGCGAAAGGCGACGACAACATCAACTACCAGGGCATCGTGTCGGTCCCGAGCTTGCAGAGCGACTTCTCGCATCCCATCTGCAAGATCGCAGGTCAGGACGGCGTGTCGGGCATCAGCGCGAGTCTGCCTCCGACGCGTAAGTAGCGGTTGGTGGAAGCTCGAGGAGGCGAGAGTTACCCCGGCTCTCGTCTCCTCGTCTTGAGATCGCACAACTCGAGCAGAGCATTGCGCAGGTCCTGCAGCTTCGGCGGCTTGCCGAGCACGCGATCGACGAATTCCGGGATCTCGTCTTCGGCGCGCAGCCGGTGTCCCCAGCCGGTGAGCATGATCACTGGGCGGCTCGGCTCGACGGCCTTGACTGCTGCCGCGACCTGCCTGCCATCGACGTGCGGCATGCCCAGATCGGTGACGACCAGATCGAACCTATGCGCACCCGCGCACGCCTGACGAAAGGTGTCGATGCCGACTGCTCCGCCTTCGGCCGTGACCACGGTGTGACCATCCTTCTCCAGAACGCTCTTGCACGCTTCGAGCACGAGCGGATCGTCGTCGACGAGCAGGATACGCAGTGGTGGGGCACGTTCCGGCTCGTGTGCGACCGCCGTCTGCATTCCAGATTTGCTCAGTGCCGGGAACAGCAGGCGCACCGTCGTGCCCTGGCCCGGCCTGCTTTCGATTTCGATCTCGCCGCCATGTCGTTGCACCGTGCCGTAGACCATGGCAAGCCCCAGCCCGGTGCCGCGCTCACCCTTCGTGGTGAAGAACGGCTCCAGACAGCGGGCACGCGCTTGCTCGTCCATGCCGATGCCGTTGTCGATCACTTCCACTGCGGCGAGAGGGACGCTGGTTCCTGCCGCGCGCGATCGCACCGTCACAGTGCCGCCCGCCGGCATCGCATCCACCGCGTTGAGGATGAGGTTGGTGACGGCATCGCGAATCTCGCTCTCGACGCCCAGGATGTCAGGCGTGACCGGAGAAAAATCCCGCTGCATCTGGATCGCGATGCCGCGCTCCTGCGCCATGTCGAGCCACCGCGCGCGCGTGAGCTGAATCACCTGCTCCAGCAGACGATTGACGCTCACGGGCGCCCCTTCGCTGTGAACATCCTGCGGACGATAGAACTGGCGCACGCGTGCAACCGTGTGCGAGACGTCCTGAATCGCCTGCTCGACGATTCCGAGCTGCTGCCGCACGGGCCCGCTCAGATTCGTCTCGCGCTCCAGCAGCAGCTGAACATAGAGCGCCGCGGGAGACAATGCGTTGTTGATGTCATGCGCGATCCCGCTCGCCATCTGTCCCAGCGCCCGCAGACGCTCATGCTGCAACATCTCTTTTTGCGTGCTGCGAATATCCTCGTATGCGCGCTCGAGCGATGCGTACAGCTCCGCCTGCTGCATGGCCAGCGCGAGATGCTCGCTCAACTGGCGCAGAAACTCGCACTCGCCGCTGGTAAACCGTTGCGGCTTGCGCGAGGCCGCGATGAGCACGCCGAACACGGAGCTCTCCACGGCGATCGGCGCGAACACGACGCTGCCGAGGCTGTTGCCCGCCAGGCGCTGTGCGAACGCAGACTCGACCTGTGCGAGGTCGGGTTCGTAGACGACGGTGCCTCGCATGCATCGTCCCAGGCCATTTTCGGCCGCCTCGATGCGTGCTTCTTCGAGCATGCCCATCTGCTTAGCGGTTTGCATGCCGCGTGCGCCGATGCAGCTCACCGTGAGCACGGACTTGTCGGCATTGGCGAGACATACGCACGCAAAATCCACGAGCAAGTGATCTTCGAGGCTGCGCAGGACTATCTGCAGGATGCTGTGCGCGTCGAGCCGGCTGCCGATCGCACGCGTCGTGCGGTCCAGCAGGTCGAGCCGCTCCAGCTGCGTGCGCATCCTGGCTTCCGCGAACTTGTAGTCCTGGATATCGGTGTTCGAGCCGAACCACTTGACCACCTCACCGCGGCTGTCCAGCAGCGGGATCGCGCGGGTCTTGAACCAACGGTACACGCCGTCGTGCCTGCGGATCCGGAACTCGGCGTCGTACGCCGTCTTGTGCACTACTGCGGCCGTCCACTCCTGCTCGACATGGCGACGATCGTCCGGATGCAGCTGCTCCGCCCAGCCGGCGCCGAGCTGTTCCTGCTCCGGCCGCCCGGTGTACTGAATCCATTGCCGGCTGAGGTAGTCGCACCAGCCATCGGCACGGCAAGTCCAGACCAGGTTCGGCAGCGACTCTGCGAGCATGCGCAGCCGTGCTTCGCTGGCTCGCAACTCCGCCTCGGCAGCTTTGCGTGCGGAGATGTCGCGCACGAAGCCGCTGAAGTACTCGTCACCCGCGTATTGAATACGCGTGATCGACAGCTCGATCGGAAATTCGCTGCCGTCGCGGCGGATCGCCGAGAGCTCGATGCGCTTGTCGAGGACCTTCGCGACTCCGGTCTCGAGCAGACGCCGCATCCCGCTGCGATGAGGCTCTCGGTAGCGCTCCGGAATGACCAGATCGGCCAGCTCGCGTCCAAGCGCCTCCGCGCGTTGCCAGCCGAACATGTTTTCGGCCTGCGGATTCCATTCCGTGATCGTGCCTTGCCCGTTGATCCCGATCACGGCATCCAGCGCGGTGTCGACGATGAGCTGCGTGCGTTGCGCGCTGTCTTTCAGACTCTCGCGAACGAACCGCCGGTCGAGACCGACGAAGCAGATGACCAGCCCCATTGCCACACGCAGTGCGAATTGGATTCGCATGGCAGGGTTCTCGATGCGAAAGGAGTACGCCGGCTCGACCAGAAAGTAGAGAGACAGTAGCGAGCACACGGCGAGGCACAGCAATGCCGGCCCGCGCCCGCAATACAGTGCGCTCAGAAGAATCGCGGCGAGCAGGGCCGGGAAAGCTGAGAACGGATGGCTGCCTGCCGGGTCGAGCATCGCGACGACGGCCTGAATACCGGCTTCGACAGCGACTGCGACGAGGGCGAGGGATACGGCGACGGCGTAGCGGGGGAACGGCCCGCTGGATAAGAAGGAGACCCTGGACAGCTTGCCCGACACGAGCCCTCGGTCGTCGCTGGTCGTGAGTTCGTGCTGACTCCGTGTGCGGGAGTAGCTTGAGCCGATCGGGGAGGCAGTGCAGTTGCGGGATGTACGTGCCGGGGAACGGGAAAACTTGTGACGCCAGCGACTGCGGGACCGCTCACTCTTCGTCTTCGCACCTCGTCGAGTTCTCGCTCAGCTGCACTCGCTCCAGCTCAGTCTTCAGTCTGCGCAAGCGCAGGCCGTGCGTAAAATAGACCCACGGCCCGTCGACCTCGAGGTACAGCTTGCGCGCCTCGAGCGTTTCGGCAGGAAAGTTCGCGAGCTCAACACGGACCGCGTGACTCCACTCGATTCGCTCCAGGTGCTCCTGGACGGAGCACGGGAGCCAGAAGATGCCGCGTGTCCTGGCCAGCGCAATCGCCCAGTCGCCATCGGTACTGGGATCGATGTCCTCCAGTGCATACGCCGGCATCGAATAGACGCCGTCTGTACGCCCGTCGAGCAGGATGACCACCGGAACGTCCTCGCCGAGCGAGAACGAGCGAAGTCCGTAATGGGAGGTGGTGATCACGCGCAGGCGCTTCTCGGCGATCGTGCCGTATACGACGCCGGAGACTTCGAACTCGAGGAGCAACGGCGAACTGCCGGAGATGCATATGGAGCTGTGCTCGTTGCCTTGCTCGTCGATTTCCCGGTGCTCCGCGCCGTCGCAGTCATCATCGTCGGGCTCGGGGAGTTCTTCGCCGCGGGTGAAGTGTCCGTAGACGACGGCTGGGAAGGATTCGGGCGCTTCCCTCGCCAAGGCCGGCGCGGCGCCCAGCAGTGAAGCGAGAATGAAGATGAGGGTGCCGTTCGACATACGGCTCGTGTTCCCTGGCTTTCCTGGATGCAGGTTACCTCTGCTGCCGGATTTCTTCTCGCACATCCGGCCAGATCGAACGGATTTTCTCTTTCCTGTGGTGCTCCAGCAGGTCAGGGAGGGCTGAAGCTGAGTTTCTCGACGATCTCACTGGTTGTTCGCGACCCCGACCACCCTCGCAACGTGCACGCTCCCTGACGAGTCGAGCGCTCGCGACGCGTGACAGACAGCCATAGGATGCTTTCATGAACGCCATTCACGATCACCCGCGACGGCATGCGATCACGGTGGATGAGTACATGCGCATGGGACAAGCGCACGTCTTCGCACCGCACGCTCGACTCGAACTCATGGAGGGAGAGATCGTCGAGATGGCGCCTATCGGCAGCCCACACGCAGCAGTCGTATGCATACTCGACACGCTTCTTCGCGAGGTGGCGTCGGGGGCGATTGTCCGCGTGCAGAGTCCACTCGTGCTGAGCGAGCGATCGGCGCCGCAGCCGGACGTGGTCCTGTTGCGCCCGCGCGCGGATCGGTACTACAAGTCCCATCCGACGGCCGCAGACGCGCTCCTGGTAGTGGAGGTTTCCGACACGACTCTGCGGTACGACATCGAGATCAAGCGGCCGGTTTACGCGCGGGCAGGAGTCACCGAACTGTGGATAGTGGATATCGATCGGCGCGAGCTGCACGTCTTTCGAAAGCCGGAGGCGGACTATTCGATTTATCACGTTTTGCGGACGAGCCACTACGCAGCAGTCGCTGCACTAGACGGTGTTGGTTTTGCCGTCTCAGCCTTGTTCCCTGACCTGTGAGAGAGCGGAGGACTCGACCAGTCTCTATCTCCGCTGCAACAGCTGATCCACCCGATCCCTGTACGACCGGCTTAGCTTGATCTCCTGCCCATCATCCAAGGTCAGGAAATATTCCCCGTTCGTATGCGGCCGCAACCTCCGCACCCGCTGAATATTCACGATCGTCGACCGGTGCACTCGCTGAAAAATCTTCGGATCCAAGATCGCTTCCAGCGACTTCATCGTCTCCCTCAACACGTACGTGCGCCCATCCGCATGCACGCACATGTAATCCCCCGCGGCATCAATCCAATCGATCCGCGACACATCCAACCTCACGGTCCCGCTGTCATCCCGGATCGGCAGCACTTCCGGATACTCCGGCCCGACAGCGGCATCGAGCTGTTTCCGAATCTCCTCACTATCCAGCGACCCGCTGCCCTTCGTCGCCGCAATCAACTCCATCAACTTGTCCCGCTGCGCAATCGCCGACTTCTGTCTCCAGAAACTCCGCACTCGCTCCAGCGCTTGCGTAAACCTCACGTCGTTAATCGGCTTCAACAGATAATCCAGCGCCTGCGCCTCGAATGCCTCCAGCGCAAACCGGTCGTACGCGGTCACGAACACGATCATCGGCAACGCATCGTGCGGCATGCGCGCGAGCACATCGAACCCCGACATGCCTGGCATCTGGATATCGAGAAACATCAGATCCGGTTTCTCACGCGCGATAGCTTCGATCGCCTCGCGACCGTTCACGCACTGCGCGACGATCTCGACATCCGGATGTGCCTCCAGCCGGATCTCGATGCCGCGGCGTGCGAGCTCCTCATCATCGACGATGATTGCCCGGATCGGCCTGTCGCTCATGCTATCCCCGTTCGACTCGTTCACGTGCGCGCAGCACCGCTCTCCGCTGGAAGCGTCAGCGCGACGCGCAACCCCGGCTCGGTGTTGTGGACCTGCACCACACCGCGCTCACCGTAGAGGACCTGCAGTCGCTCGCAAGTATTTCGGATGCCGACGCCGCGGCCGTTCGTCAGTCGCGGCGCGTTGACCATGCCAGGTCCGTCATCCGACACCTCGAGTTGCAGCATCCCGCCCGTCACATGCCCGCCGATGCGAATCTTGCCTCCCTGTTCCCGCGGCGACACCGCGTACTTGATCGCATTCTCGATCAGCGGCTGCAGCAGCAGGCTCGGCATCAGCATCGTGGTCGCGTTCTCATCGATCGCGAACTCGATCGTCAGGCGCTCGCCGAATCGCATCTTCTCGATGTTGAGGTACAGGTTCAGCGCGTCGAGCTCCTGCGCCACCGTCACTTTCTTCATCGGGTCCTGATCGAGCGTGTAACGCAGGAACTCTGACAGCCCGGTGACGGCAGAGTTCGCAACAGTGTTCCGGTTGTCCAGAATCAGCGTCGAGATCGCATTCAACGTATTAAATAGAAAGTGCGGGTTGAGCTGGTACCGCAGCATCTTGAGCTGCGCCTCCTGCGCCAGCGCCGACGAGCGCAACGCCGCTTCGCGCTGCGCCTGCATCGACTCGTAGTACCGGAACCCGAAGTACAACCCCATCCAGCACACCATCAGGTACGTCGCGCTCAACGCACCGCCGAAGTAGTCGAACCAGTGGCTCTCTTCGTCCATCCACTCGTGTTCGAAAAAGGTGTGATAGGCCCAGATGACGGGCGGCCGCCACACGAGCGCCGTCGCATACGCGCTCAACACACCGACGCTGATCATCACGGCCGGCGGCTTGTTCCACAGCCACCTGCACAAGTACCGCAGCCACGCACTTACCAGGAAGCCGCTGACGGCCGCGATCAGGATCACCTTGTTGTAGGCGACGGCCTTGCCGTACAGCAGCGCGCCCAGGTACTGCGAAATCCCATAGGCGCTCCAGCCCAGCGCGTGCAGGGACCAGAACGTCAGATTTCTGTTCTTGTTGAGTTGCATGAGAGTCATGTCCGCACTCTAAGCAAGGGGGGCTGCAACGTCCATCGACTCGTCGCGCAGCGGGCACGCTTCGT
>DATEKT010000028.1:0-11796 GCA_035277305.1 Steroidobacteraceae bacterium
TCACCGTCACCGAAGTCTTGCCGTTCTTCCGGTGCACCTCCACGTCGAACCACGTGGTGCGCGGGATGTGCTCGTCGATGGCCGGGAATTTGTCGACTGCGATGCCGTTCATCACCGTGCGCATCGTGACTTTGCCAGTCGAGGAAACGACAGCCTCGTAATAGTTCTGCGCATCCTGGTATTCGTAGACGATCCCGACGAGATGTTCCTCCGTCGTGCCCTGGTTGCGCATGCGCGCGCTAACGGTGTAGTCCGCGAAGCGCACGACCGTTTCCGGCGGCGTCGCCGGATGAACGCCGCGATACGAGGTGATCCTCGTCAGGCTGGTGGGAAGTCGGCTGCTGTTGCCATACGTTCCGTCCGCGACCGCCCACGTGCCGCTCGCCGGCTCCCACTGCGAGTTCATCGGAGAGAAGTCGTCCTCAATGATGACCGCGGTGGGCGGCTGCTGATCGCTCTGAGCGATCGCAGTCGCCATCGACAAAAATGAGACGAGCGCGAGGAACGCCGCAAGCAAAGTCTTCATATCCGTTCTCCCTGACTACAGCGACTACAGCTCGGATGCCGGACGCGAAATGCGCGAGCCGAGCGAGACGTTGTCGAAATGCCCCTTGGTGAACTGCGTCTTGGCTCCGATGTCGCCGCCGCGGATCTCTCCTTGCTGCAGTCCGCTGACGATCGTCGCGCCGTTGAGCCTGATCGTGGTGAGGATGCCGGTGCGAATCACCTGCACGTCGAACCAGGTGTGCGGCGGAATGTTGTGGCTCAGCGTGCGGACCGGATAGAGCACACCCTCGATGCTCTTGTTCAGCTGGACGACGCCCGTCCCCGAGAACGTGACCTCGAAGTAATCGCCGGCATACAGCGACACCGGGTCCTTGGCAGAGTGGAAGTCGTAAACCAGCCCGACCCGGTTGCCGGAGTTGCCATAGTCGTTGAGCAGCCGGGCGCTATACACGTAGTTGGTGCCGGCGTCGTCGCCTTCGGTGTTACCGTGACAATCGCCGAACCTCACGATGTCGTTGAAGCCGATTGCGGTGCTGTTCATCGTGCCGCCGTTCACGTCCCACGTGCCGCTCTCGACCTGGGTCGAATCGAACGGCCCTGCGAAGTTCAGGGAGCATGGCCGGAACACACCGTAGTCGAACTGCACATTGTCGAAGCGACCCGGATCGAAGTGCGTGATGAGCCCGACGTCGCCGCTCGGATAAATGCTGGGGTTGACGCCAGTCAGGTCCGTGAACAGCCGCACGCCGTTGACGAGCACGGTCGTCTGATTCGGCCGGTTCTCGAGCGTCACGTCGAAAGCGACATTGCGCGTGCCACCGTAGTTGGCAGTTGCCAGCGTGCGCAGCACGCCGTTCTCCATGAGATTCAGCTTGGCGACACCGAGCGGCGAGAACACGACTTCCGCGTAGTTCTTGTTGCCCTCGTAGTTGAATACGATCCCGACGAGATTGCCCGTATTTCCATACGGATTGAGCATGCGTGCGCGGAACGTGTACTCCGGCGTCTCGGTGAAGGGATCGATGCCGGTGTGGAATGGCGCGAGCGAGATGTTGGTCTGCTGAACGGCGCTGTTCACGTAGGTCTTGTTGGTGACGGCCCATTGGCCGGACACCGGACGGAGGTCGACGTACGGCGCCTGCGCGAACGTTTCGAGGAATGGCTGATTGCCGAACGGCGTGGTGAGCGACACGTTGTCGAACCTGCCGACGACGTTGTGCGTCACCAGCCCCACTTTGCCGCTCGTGAACTCGGGCTGCGCGATCTGCGTGTAGACGCTTTTGCCGTCGATCTTGACCGACGTCACGCCGTTGCTCCAGCGCACTTCGATTTCGAACCAGGTGTTGCGCGGAATGAGCGAGTTGATTCCGGGCGCTTCGTCCACGGCAACTCCGTTCATGACAGTGCGCATCGTCACGATGCCGAGCGCAGAGACGACGACCTCGTAATAGTTCTGCGAATCCTGATAGCCGTAGACGAGGCCGACCAATTGCGCGGCGGTCGTGCCCGAGTTCAGCATGCGCGCACGCGCTGTGAACGTGTCGAAGTCGATCACGTCACTCGGCGGCGCTGCAGGATCGATGTTGCGATAGTCGGTGAGCGTAGATATATGAGTCGCGCCGACGGCGGTGTCACCGTACGTGCCGCTCACTATGGTCCATGTGCCGCTCACCTGCTGCCAGGTGTAACGCATCGGCGTGAAGCTCTCGGCGACGATGCCCGCCGTGGGTGGCGCCTGATCGATCAGCGCGAAGGCGTCGGTGAATGGAAGGAGAAGAAAGAGAGAGGTGAGTGAGCGAAGCAGCGACGAAGCCAGCGTCTTCATGTCCGTCCCCCCCGGCAAACAATGAGGTTTGCCGATCCTGGGGCCTAGAACTCAGACGAGTCTGTCGCGGTTCCGGACTACACGATTACGTTTTTGTTTGTAGGTGAGCGTGCAGCGCGCGCAGGATGTCGCGGAGCGGCGCACTGAATTCGTCTTCGATGACGAATTCGTTTTTCGCGGGCGTCGAATAGACGATGCGAATCGCTTCGCGGCCCCTGGCGGGGCCCTCGCCCATCTCGACCAGCTCGACTTTGTCTACTTCGCGCCAGGGCACCCGGACTTTGTCCATGTGGCGCGAGCCGGTCTCGAGGCCTTCTTCGTCGAGGCGCAGGTAGAGCGAGCGCAGGCGCTGGAGCGGTGGAATGAAAAGAATCGCGAAGACGATGAAGACGACGATCCAGCCCCAGCCGATGTGCCCGCGCGAAACCGCCCAGGCGCTCGCCGGCGTCCCGGCGAGGGCGAGGATCCAGAGGCCGGACGCGAAGGTGGTCCGTGCCCGGAAAGTGATTGGGGTGGCCAACGCGAGTCCCCAGTTCATGGTTTTTCGGCGACGGACACTAGCACCAAGAAGCGTGTATGGCATTCAGGGCGATCCCTAGATGTACGCCGGGGCAAGAGTCGATTTACCTAGCGCCTACGAGAAATCGCAAGTTACGCGTCCTCGCTGCGAGGCTCATGCTGGGGCTCAGGTCCTCGACCGGGGAACGAACATGAAACTCCTGCTCGCACTGACGACTGGCGTATTCACTGTACTCGGCACCGCAGCACGCGCGGCTGACGTTCCACCCGTAGGCTACGATCTGCGCGAGGACTTCACTGCTGCAGAGTCCATTCCTGATACATGGCTGCCGATGAGCGGCAGCTGGTCCGCAAGCGGCGGCACATACAACAGCATTGCACCCGCGCCTACGGCAATGACGATTGTGCAGTCGTTGTCAGCGCGAACCGTGCCCTACGCTGTACACGCGCGAATCTTCAATCAACGTGGGCTGCCCGGGAACATGGCGGGCGTGGTGATTCACTTCGAGGATCCGCTCAACTACTACGAAGTGGTTTTCGACATGGTCGAGGGGCTGGGCAGCGCCGTCCGGCTGCGGCAGGTGAGCGACGGCGTGGCGACGACGCTCACCACCGGAGCCTTGAACCGCAACCTGAACTGGACGCAGACCTGGATCGATCTCGAGGTCGTTCGCGTACAAGGACAACTGCACATCTGGATCGACGGACAACGGGTCGCCCACCTGTTTGCAATTGCCGCGCCGCCGTCGGGTCAGGTCGGGCTGGTGACGCACAACAGCCTGGCGCGCTTCGACAACGTGGTCGTCAGCCGCCCGTTCGGCCAGCAGCCGTTTCACTCCCCCTTCGGCGCAGGTGTATCGACAGGATGGTCACCTGCCAGCGGCAGTTGGAGCGCCACACGGGATTCCACGGGACAAGGCGTGTACCAGAACACTTCCGTGGCAGCGATCAGTCGATCATATGCGCCGATCACGGATGCGGGAGCTGGGTTGCTCGACTACACGATGCGTTCCAGGATGTTCATTCCGTCCACGGATGCCGGCAATCTGGCCGGAATCTTCTTTGCGGAGCGCGCGGCCGGTGAGTACGACGAGCTGGTGTTCTCGCCGACCGGTGTCGCAGCGATCAATCGCGTTTCCGGCGGCGTGAGCCAGCGTGTCGCGACTGGCGCTTTCGCGGGTCAAGCGAACGTGTGGTTCGACGTGAAGCTGGTGGTGCATGCAGCGACCGACGGCGCGGTCGATGTCTTCGTCGACAACACACCGGTTTTCGAGAACGTGTCACTGGCGGCGCTCAATCCTGCCCTGCTCGCGGGCCGCGGCGGCCTGCTCACTCATTTCACCTCGGCCCTGTTCGACAACGTCGCGTTCGACTACGAGCACTTCACGCCCATCCTGGAGCGTTTCAGCGACCCGTTGTCGCAAGGAGAAGTGCGCAGCGGAACCTGGGATACCACGGGCGGCACGCTCAACTCGAAGGGCGTCGGCGCCAACGACATGGTGATGCTGAAGTGCTGCGACCGGTTCAACTTCGCCGTGCGCGGGCGAGTGCGCAACGAATTCGGCAACACGGGAAATCTGGTCGGCGTGGTCTACAACTATCAGCCGGCGGGGAGCCTCGGCGCCGGCGACTACTACGAGGTCGTGTTCTCGCCGACGGGCGACGTGTTCCTGAACAAGGTGATCCAGGGCGTGAGGCAACGGCTCGCGAGCGGACAGCACCATGCGCCGCCGCACGAGTGGTTCACATTCGCGCTCGTCCGTTACGCTGAGTGGACGACCGTGAAGGTGAACGAGGAAGTCATCTTCTCGAATGTCTACCAGGCGCAGCTCGGACCGGGAGAGATCGGCGTCATCACGCACTTCACGCGCGCAAGCTTCGACAACGTGTCGGTGACGGAACGCATCGACAGGAGCTACGCGTGGCAGAGCGTGTTCGCTGTGAGGTTCTGAACGACGAGCTGTCAGAAAGCACCGACGCGCGGCAGCGGCGCGTCGGTTGATGGATCCCTTCGCGCGCCCTTCTCGTGTCATGAGTATGGTGCGAAGAATCGATGCCCTGGTGGTGGACGACCGTTCGGTCGAGGCAGAAGTCACCCTCTTCGCGCTGAGCAAAGCATCCATACCCGAAGCAAAATTCCTGCGGCTGCGCGATGGCAGCGAAGTGCTGCGCTATCTGTTCGGAATCGGTGAATTTGCAGGACGCTCGATGCAACTGCCTGAGCTCGTCCTGCTCGATGCCGACATGCCGGTCATGAGCGGTCACTGCGTTCTGGATATTCTTCGTTCACATCCTGCGACGCGCGGCATTCGCGTCATCCTGCTGACGACCGACAGCCGCCCGCACTGGCCCGACCCGAATGGCTACTCGCCCGAGGGGTACCTGGTGAAGTCGCAGGACTTCGATCAGTACTGCGCGGCGATCGAGCTGACGCTCAAGCGATGGGCGCCCAGGATTCTGAAAGAACACCATGAGAGGTCGTGGCCGGTGTTGCAGCGGCTCACGCTGCGCAGCGTCTGACTCAGATATCCGTCGAAGCTTCTTCTGTGCCGTGGCCGGGTGTCGGCGACGAGCTCGTCTGCCGTTCGATTCTGCGGCGGACACGCGGCCCTTGTTCGCCACGGTGCAATTGACGCAGACGCTCAGGGACTGACGCGTCGTCCTGCGTCGCACGATTGTTCAAGCGGATGTAGTCCAGCCAGGTCGGCGTCTCGTAGCGCTCGATCCACTGACGCGGATCGTGCAGATCTCGCAATAGCCGCCAATTGCGTGCGCCGTCGCGGCGTCGCGTGCGGCGGCGGCCGTTCATGAGGCCGAGGAATTCTTCGATGTCGTCCTCGTCGATGATGTATTCGACGGTGAGCACGACGGGGCCGGTGCGCTCGTCCACGGGGACAGACGTGGTCGGGGCGTTCCAGAGTTTCTCGCGGAGCGGGTCGAGGTTGAGCTCGCCTGCCTGGGAGAGTGGAGCCCAGAGGCCGAGGATGACCCCCGCGAGAACGACGCCAGCGGAGATAAGAAGAGACGAGCTGATGCTCGCGTCGGCGGCGATTTCGCCCCAGACCCAGCTGCCCGCTGCGAGGCCGCCGAATGCGGCCATTTGATAGAGAGCGAGCGCGCGGGCGACGACCCAGCGTGGGGCGGAGAGTTGGACGGAGACGTTGAAGGTTGAAAGGCTGAGCACCCAGCCGGCGCCGGCGAGAAGAAGTGCAGCCATCGTGAGCGCGAGGAAGGAGCTGATCGCGACGAGTGCTGCTGCGAGGGCGAGGATGAGGCCGGCCCAGCGGACGATCGCTTCGGTTGAGAGTCGCGTGCGGAGTCGTGCTGCACCGAGTGCGCCGGCGACGGCACCGATGCCGAATGCGCCGAGCAAGAGGCCGTAGGTCAGCGGGCCGCCTGATATCAGGTGCTTCGCGACGAGAGGGAGTAACGCAAGGATCGAGCTTGCGCCGAAGCCGAAGACGGCGGCGCGCAGAAGGACCGTGCGGATGTGTGGGGACATCGCGACGTAGCGCAGGCCAGCGGCCATTGCGATGCCGAGTGTTTCGCTCGGAAGCGTATGCGTGCGCGCTGGTGGTTTCCAGCGCGCGAGCACTGCAAGGAGCGGGATGTAGCTGACCGCGTTGACTGCGAATGCCGCGGCCGCGCCGGCGGCTGCGACGATCGCGCCGCCGATTGCGGGGCCGACGCTGCGCGCGATGTTGAAGCCCATCGAGTTGAGCGCGACGGCGCTCGGCACTTCGACGCGCGGGACCATGTCGCCGACGGAGGCTTGCCAGGCTGGAGCGAAGAATGCGGAGCCGACTCCGATGGAGAATGTGAAGAGCAGCAGGGTCCACGGGCCGATGAGGTGGAACCAGGCGCAGATCGAAAGAGCGAAGGAGACGACGAGCATGAAGATCTGAGCGGAGACCATCACTCGGCGGCGGTCCATGTTGTCTGCCATCGCGCCGGCGACGAGTGAGAGCAGCATGATCGGCAGAGATGTGGAAGCTTGAACGAGCGCGACCATGTCGGGCGATGGTGCAATCGAGAGCATCATCCAGGACGCGCCGACAGATTGGATGAGACTGCCGAAATTTGAGAGCAGGCTCGCGGTCCAGACGCCACGGAAAACAGGAAATTTGAAGGGAGAGAGCGCGGATGGGGCGCCGGAGTCGTTCATGGGGTCGGGATTGTGGGGCTTATCTGCGAAGAGAGCCAGACGATCCTGCGCACGCATGACTGCCTCAGCATTTGCTGCGACATTGAGTTTCCCCGGAATTCTCTCCCGCCACGTACAAACTCGCTGACCTACAAAACTGGACTACATACGACTCCCGCTGCACCGATGTACTCTCAACAGCGTTGACTGATATGCGCCTTGCTGTTGGAGGCAACTATGCGCGGCACACGATCCTGGCCGATCTTGCAGGCAGTCACGTTTGTTGCAATGTGGGTGCCTGCAATCGCCGCACAGTCGAAGCCGGTTCCTCCGACCGCGGTCATCGTCAGCGATGACTTCGAGCCAATGCACGAGCAGTGGCAGCCAGTCGCATCCGCCGGGTCGCCGCTCTGGTCGGTCGGGGGCGGCACCTACGGCAGTCGCGGCACCGGTAACCAGATTTCCGTGATTACTTCGTATGCAGGCCTGAGCCCGGCAGACCCGCCGACGCAAAAGCTGAATTCCGCGCGATACACCTTTCGTGCGCGAATGCGTAACAGGGCTGCCGACGAACAGACGCGCGTCGGTCTCGTGTATCAGTACCAGGACGCGCTGAACTACTATCGGGTCTCCGTCTCGTCCGCGCACATCGTGTCGCTGGAGCGTGTTCTGAACGGTGTCAGTACGACTGTCACCGGCAGATTCTTCGGACTCGAGCCAAAGTTCTGGATGGACCTCGAGCTGCAATGGAACCGTGGCAGGACCACGCTGAAGATCGATGGCGTCGTAGCTTTCAGCGGCATTCAGCAAAGCGAGTTCACCTCCGGACAGGTGGGGTTGCACGCAGACGGCACCTGGGGCGAGTTCGACAACGTGTACGTCGGCGTGCCTTTCGGCGATCAGCCGTTCAGCGAGACCCTGGCAGACGGCATCGCTCAAGGCTTTGTTCCCGTTTCAGGGAAGTGGGGAGTGTCTGCAGGCACGTACAACGATGCTGCGGTTCAGGCAACGAGCATCACACTCGCGCCGATTCACACGTCCGCGAATGGCACGCGCAGCTTGACGCTGCGCGCGCGAATGCTCAATCCGTATGGCAACTCGGGCAACCGTCTGGGCATCGTCTTCAACTACATCGCCAGCGGCAGTCGGGTGGAGTACAACGAACTCGTTTTCTCGGCGACGGGCGTCGCCCGCATCAATCGAGTCGTAAACGGTACTACGCAGACCCTGGCGACCGCGCCCTATGCAGGTGCCCGCAACAAATGGTTCGAAGTCAAGTTCGAACTGGACACGACTCTCACAGCCACAGTCGACGGTACCGTGGTGTTTGCAAACGTGGATGCCAATCCCAACGACTCACCGGCAGGTCGCGTCGGGCTGATCACCCACTTCACGCCGGGCAGGTTCGATGACATCTCGTTCGATCACGGCGTCTTCCAGGGCTTTACAGAGAACTTCGATGCGGGCCTGCCGGCCTCTGCGGTTCGCGTCGGCAGTTGGAGCGCAACCGGTGGCGTCCTCAGCAACCCTGCCATTCAGCAGACGGACCTGGTCGCGCTAGGCTGCTGCCTGAACACCGAGCTGGTCTATCGCGCACGCCTGCTCAACCAATACGGCGCCTCTGGAAACCTCGTTGGCCTGATCTACAACTATCAGGATGCCGCCTCCGGCCTCAACGCCGGCGACTACTACGAAGTCGTGTTCTCGACGACAGGCAGCGTCAGGGTGAATAAATTCATTCAGGGTGAGCTCCGCACGCTGGCGACCAGCAGCATCAATATTCCACGCAACACGTGGTTCGACGTGGAAGTCGTGCGCCGCGGCTTCAGCACGAGCGTCAAGGTCAACGGTACGACTCTCATCAACAACGTCACGCAAGCGCAACTGGGCCCGGGCCGCGTCGGCGTCATTACTCATTGGTCGAAGGGACGCTTCGACGATCTTTCCGTCGTGGCGGCCGCACCGGAGCAGTTCACTCAGTTGCTCGATACGGGCATCGGGCTGAGCCCGGCGGAGCTGTCGTGCCCGGTCATCAATGACAACGGCCAGGTCGCCGTCAGGGTTGGGTGGTTGAGCGGCGAGCAATCGATTGTGCGGCTAGCCGGCGACGGCGAATTCACGAACATCGTCTCAACGGGCCCACAGCCCTCAGGAGAAGAGGTTTCCTCCGTGGCGTTTTACGGCCTCGCGATCGACGGGAGCGGCCGAGTATTCACAACGGTAGGAGTTCCCGGAGGACAGCTCGCAATCCGCGGGTCCGCAGCTGGTTACCAGGTGCTGGCGGACACGCGTACCAGCGACTTCAACGACATCAGCGCTGCAGACATGAACGATGCGGGACTCAGCTTGCTGTTCGGGTCGCTGGACGACGGCTCGATCAACTTCTTCGGCCTGGGAACCGGCGGGCAACGAACCGTTTATCTGCCGACGGACGAGTCGAGCATCTTTCACGGGTCATTCAGCGGTGCGCGACTGGACAGCAGCGGCACTCTGACAACCGGCGCAACGTACAGAGTCATCGAAGACGGTTCGGAGCTCTTCGTCGTGGGTGTTTTCACCATTGAACCCGGCGGTGCTCCGATTCTTCGTCTGAATTGGTCCGGAACGCTGAATAACATTTCATACGGCAATCTCCTCGTCCCCGTGCGCAACGAGCACGATGAAATCGCGGTCGGGGCAGGCCTGGGAAGCGGGAGCACGCCCGGCATTCTCAGGTTGAAAGGCGGCGTGCTCTCAGTCGTCGCGCAGGCCCAGGGCGGAATCAATTGGTTCGACCCGAGTGGGCTGGCGATCAACGATGGCAGTACCGTGGTCTATCAGGGTGCGTTTCCCGGTGGCGGCGTGCTGTTCATGGACACGGGCGCGGTGGATCGACGCATCATCGGCACTGGCGATGCCCTCGCCGGCTCGACCGTCGGCACTCTGCTCTTCTGCCAGGGAGGTCTGAATGAACGCAACCAGATCACATTCGTCGCGCAACTCGCCGACGGACGTGCAGGTGTGTTCGTCGCCGACCTGAACAAGCCGGGAACCTTGCGATGAGCGCTGAGTTGCAAACGTGCTAATCACGCAGCCACTTCCAGCTCCCTGATGTCGCCGCCGCGAGCCTCCAGGCGATCCTGCGCGCGCATGACGGCCTCGCCGATCAGAAGCTTTATGTAGCTTTCTTCGTTGGCATCCATGCTGTGAGGATCGGCCTGGACAGTCTCACTTCGTGAGACTTGCGTTACGTTCAACGCGTGAGCCTTCGAGCGGGAACTTGACCCGCGGCGGGCCGTTCATGGACAACGGCGGAACAACTCCCTTCTACTGGCACGAGGGAACGAACATGCACCGCAAGGCGATTCCGCGTATCGAGCTGAGCCTCTGCGTCTGCCTCATTGCAGCGATCCAGTTACTGTCTCCGGGACTCGCCTGCGCGCAGACACCCAAGACCCTGTACGTGGCGGTGAATACGTTGCGCAATGGCCCCGCGTGCGGCGCGCAAACGCAGCCCTGCCGTACGATCTCGCAGGCCGTTGCGAATGCAGCACCCGGCGACTTCATCGAAGTCGGCCCGGGAATCTACGGCGACGTCGATGGAGATGGCGACGCCGACAGCGCCGGCGAGGAGGCCTCGATCGGTGTCGGCGGCAAGGCGCTCACCGTCTATTCGAAGTTCGGCGCAGCGCAGACGATCATCCGCGCTCCGCGCAGCCCAGACCTGAGGACGATCGTCGTATCGATCGTTGGCGATAACACGACGTTTGGCCGGCGCAATGGAGGCTTCACGATAGTCGGTGACACGTCCGGGTTCGGCGAAGGCTCCGAGGGCGTGACGATCGTTGGTGGAAGCAATGTGGTGGTCGAGGGCAACGTCGTGACGGATAACTCAGCGGGCGGCTTCGTCGTGATAGTGCAGCAACACACAGCGACGGGCGATATCACCTTGTTGGGCAACGTGGCCATGCGCAATGGCGGTGGTTTTGCCATCTCAGAGGCCAACTTCCCAGCGAACCGCGTGTGGCTGGAGGGGAACGTTGCCGCGGACAATGCCTTGCAGGGCTTTGTGCTGGTCGAACCGGCGAATGAGCTCCGGCCCGGCCCCGGACACGTGTTGCGCAGAAACCTGGCCACTCGAAATCAGATCGGGTTCGATCTCAGAAGCGGTGCAGCCACGGTCGAGGGCAACGTAGCGCTGGCGAACACTCAGGTCGGCATTCAATCGCGCGGCCAGGTGTGTCCTGCGTGTCCCATCTTGCAACCCAACCAGATCAAGGGAAACACCGTCATCGGCAACAGCATTGCCGGCTTCCGGCTCTTGCAGGGATCGCAGGAAACGTCCCTGACGGGAAACAACATCTATGGCAACGGCGAGGCGGCCGCCGGCTGCGGCCTCATCAACGACTCAGGACACGCCGTGGCCGCGACCAACAACTACTGGGGCAAAGCAGATGGCCCCGGCCCGAATCCGGGCGACCGCGCGCACACTGTCTGCATACTGAGCGGCACGACCACCGGCATTCCGTTCTCGTCCACACCATTTCCGATAGAAGTCATCCCGACAAACTGATTGCATCGCGCCGGTTGCAGTTTCCGGTGCCGGGAGAAAAAAAAGGGGGAAACTCAGCACTGCAGCATTTTGCTGCAGCGCTGAGTTTCCCCCGAATTTCTCTCCCGGCACCGGAAACATGCCTAACCCGGAACCTGGATATGGACGACGTCCTTGAGCACGCCGTCGAGGCCGCCGAAGACGGTGAGCTTGTCCACCTTCTCGGTGACCTTCTCCAGAGTCTCCAGCTCCTTCAGGCGCAGCAGCGTC
>DATEKT010000029.1:0-16100 GCA_035277305.1 Steroidobacteraceae bacterium
TGCTCGCCCGAAGCAGCAAGGCTGCTCGAAGAAGTTGCGACGCCTGAGGTTCTGGCGGAGGTTGCGCGAGTTTCCGACGTTCGGAAGTCGAAGTGCGACAATCGATCACGATAGACGACGCGGCGCGTTCAGCAGAAGGGCATCTCCATGCCTGGCACGACTCGATACAGAATCACCATCACGCCATCCAGCACATACGACCAGGCGATCCCCGCGAGGATGGCCACGACCTTCGTGCGCCGCTGCAGGTCTTCGCGGTAAAAGAGCTGGATCGCGATAGCCCAGATGAGCAGCCTCACCGGCACCGTGCCCAAATACACGCCCCAGGCGTCATCGCGCATGAACAGGAAGAAGTAGGCGACGCCGCCCACGAGGCCGAGCGCAGTTTTAGCTAAGCCAAACTTCACGGGCGAGGCTGGCTTCTGCGCGTAGCGATTGAGCCCCTTCGCGAACAACGCGTACCCGACCACCTTGATCGCCGCATACGTCAGGCCCGCCACCGGGCTCGGCATCATCGGCATGTGATTCTCAGCCCTTGGCGAGCTCCAGGAGCTTGCCGACCGTTCGCCAGTTTCGCGCCGTCGTGTCCACGCCGAGCAGTCGCTCGGCCTTCGCCCCGAGCTTCGAGATGCCGAAGCCGTCCGGTGCGTAGAAGTAGAAGACCTTGTTCGTCAGGACGAACTGCTCTGACTTCGCTTTGATCTCGTTCATCGCGTCGAGCTGCGCGGCCTTGGCCGGCGTTGCCAGAAAGAACAGGTGCAGAGCCTGCGGCTTCTCGTCCGCCTGCGGGAACGGATTGCCTTTCGCTGCCCGCTGCAGCTCCGGCACGCTCAGGACGAAGGTGTTGGAGTGAAAGCCGAACTCCTTTTCGATGCAGCACTCGATCTCGTCCGCGAGCCGGGCTGCCGCCCGCGAGCTGCTGAAGACAACGTTGCCGCTCTGGATGTAGGTGCGGACGTCCTTCAGCCCGATGCCTTCGAGCGCGACCGTGAGCTCGCGCATCGGCAGCGGCCGGATGCCGCCGCCCACACCGCGCAGCAGGGCGACCCAGGTCGCCACACCATCATTCCGGCGGCTCTTCTCCGGGATGCTGATCTTCGAGCGGGTACGTCTTGTTCTCGGGGTTCGGGTGCGTTTCCTGCGCGGTCGAAGACGGCGTGGAAGTCGGCGCCGTCGCCACGTGCCCGCTGGTGGTCCGCGGCCCGGCGTTCGCCACCTGGCCGTGCACCGACTTGTCCAGCGCCGCGAGGAAATCGTTCGCACGCTCCGGCGCCGCGGGCGCATCGGAGCGAATGATCTCGCTCGCGAGCACGCCGGGCCGGCCGTAGAACGACTCGTTCGACTTGTTATCGATGGTCATTGCCGAGCCGTCGAGCGCCACGCCGGCGAACAGGCCCATGGCGCGCGAATACGAATACACCTGTGCGGTGAGTCCTACGTCCGTCGCCGCGGAGCTCTGCCGGCCAACGGGGCCCGCCGCCACCGACGCATCCGCGCCGAGCGTGACCTTGCCGCCAACGATGCCTTCGATGCTCTGCCGGGATGTGAACACCAGGACCACGTCCGTCGACTGCACGCCGACCTGGAAGCCGAAGCTGCCGCCGGTGAGATTGACGAAGACGGGATTGCTCCACTGGCCGTTGTCCTTGCGCACGACCAGCACGCCTTTGCCGCGCCGGCCGCCGATGCCGAGACCGACCTTGATCACCGACGGAATCACCGCGACGGCGTGAGCCCGCTCGAGCAGCCAGGTGGGGATGTTCTGCTCCGGCATCATCATGAGCTCGGTCAGAACGCGTGTGGACGTGTCGAGGCGCGCTTCCTGTCGCGTGTCTGCGACGGATGCGAGGCTGAACACGCAGGTGAGCAGGCCGACTGCGACCTGCGAAAGAAGACGCTTCGAAAAATTCTGAGCGTGCATCGTTTGCAAAGCTCCCGTGATCGATTTCACGGGATGAGACTTTAACAGATGCTGCTTGTTCCGGCGTCGTGTCAGCGAGGCTCTTTCATCTTGAATTCGACACGCACCGTCACCGGCCGCGGGTCGGTGGCCGCGAACGGCTCGTACTTCCACTTGCTGACTGCAGAGAGCGCAGCGCGATCGAAGGTCGTCCCGCTGCTGCTCTCGACGACTCGCGGGTCGAGCACGTTGCCGGCCGGCGTGACCGACATGCTCACGTTCACCCAGCCTTCGGCGCCGCTGCGCAATGCGGCGTTCGGATAGTCGGGGCGAACCATGCGGGCGAGACGCGGGGCTGGCGCGGCGGCCGGCGCCGGTTCGACGGGCTGGAGCGCAGGAAAGTCGGCGGCGCTACCACCCAGATCCGTCTCGTGCCCCCGCGCGAGCAGCTGCGTTGCCTGGTCGAAACTCTTGTCGGCCGTCGAGACGCGGAGCATTTCGTCCTTCGTGCGCTGCTGCTGAGCGCTCGCCAGCGCCTGGTTCATGGCCGCCAGGTCCGCAGCCGGCACGCCGAGCGTGCGCGCCTCGCTGAGCAGGCCGCTCGCCAGCTCCAGCTGATCTCGCTTCAGTGCTTCCGCCGCCTGCGTGACCGCGCGGGCTCGCGCCGCGATCACGTTGCGCTCCAGGGTCGCGGTCGGAACATTCGCTTGCGACGGCGCGGGCTTCGGCGCAGGAGCCGCTTCGACACGCTCCGGCACTGCAGCGACGTATTTCTCCTGCGCAGCGTCGAGCTGCGCCTGCAGGTCCGCAAGCTGTCGATGATCGGGCTGCACGCGGCGGACGCTGTCGACGGCAACGATCGCCGCCGCGACCTGTCCCCGGGCGATCGCGATTTCGGCCTGCGCCGCGAAGCGATCGGCGATCTGGTCGATGCCCTGCCGCGCCCCCGGATTCGCCGGATCGAGCGCAAGCACGGTGTTGTAGTAGTCGAAGGCGCTGCGACCGCGCGGCTCGAGCGCATGACCTGCGCGAAAGGCCTGCTGTCCGGCGGTCAGGTTGCTGGCGATCACCGCCTGCGCATCGATTGCGGGCTTGCGCGCGACCATCCACGACATCAGGCCTGCGGCTGCCAGCAGGACGGCGATCACCGCGATCCAGGGCGGACGAGCAACGTCGATGCGGCGCGACCTCTTCGCGGTCGTGACTACCGAAGCGGGCACCACGACCTCGGCCGGCGAGGGCTGTTGATCGAGTTTCGCTTCGGTGAAGTCGTTAGCGGCCTGGCGCTGCAATTCGACCAGCACGACCGCGGGCTCGCGCTGTTCGACGAGGGCGACCGCCGTTCCCGGACCGCGCAGCGTTCGATGCTGCTGCGCCGCCGATTTGAGAACGGTCTGCGCGAGAGAGGGCGCGACCGGCTTGAGCATGAGGCGGTCCGCGACGCCCGCCGAAAGCAGACTGATCAGGCCGCTCTGCTCGCCGGCGCCGCCGACGG
The DNA here is from genome assembly GCA_035277305.1 of Steroidobacteraceae bacterium. Classification (GTDB taxonomy): domain Bacteria; phylum Pseudomonadota; class Gammaproteobacteria; order Steroidobacterales; family Steroidobacteraceae; genus Steroidobacter. Next base: position 3,396 of record DATEKT010000029.1, read on the forward strand.
CAATCACGACGAGCGCGGGCTCAGCCTCGCGCAGGCGCTGCGTCATGCGTCGCAGAACGGGTTGGGTGGAAACCTGGTCGGTGATGAGGATGGCGCAGCGGCCGTGCGCTGCGAGCTCGACTGCTTCATCGAGCGTGGTCGCTGTTGCGACCGGGTGGGCGCTGCCTGCAGCGTCGTGGATCGCGTCCGAGAGCGCCGCGTCGCTGGTCAGGACCGTGATCGGAACGCCGCCGCTTTCGCTGGTATTCGGCTGTCCGACGCGCGTGGTGAGTGCGCGGTGCCGTCGACGGATTCGTGTCGGTGCAACGGCGAATTCGCCGGTGCGCTCGACGTCATACAGGTCGCCAACGCTCATTTGCGCGTGCCCTCCGGGCCAGCGGAAGTCATGCGCAACGGTACGGGCGTTGCGCGGCTGGCGATATTGTCCGGAGGGCCGACCTGCCGTGACCTACGTCTCAGGCCTGCTTCACCCACGTGGCGACCGCGTTGCGCTCTGCGACCTGCATGCCGAACGCGCCGGTGGCGAGACCGAAGGTGACGATGACTGCGGCGAGCACCATGCAAACGGCGCGCTCTGCGGGGCTGCGATCGAGCTTCGTGGTGGTGGTGGCGAACATGGCTTTAACTCCTCTTTCCTGCGATGTGACCACGCTGTGTGGACACTTGATTTCCTTATTGCAGAGGGCGTGCCAAGTGCAGCGGCGCGTGCGAAGAGATTTTGTTTTCCTCAGGAATCGAGGACTTAGCGCGCATCCGGCGCGCACCGTCGCTCGCGGGGCGCCGTTCGCGGGACATGTCCGGACGCGTCCGCCGTCCGCTTTGGAGTGTCCGCTGCGCGCCCGGACTCAGGCCTGGATGACCGAAAGACCGAGCTTTCGATAGTCCGCGAGCGTTTTCTTCGGAATTCCGGCCTCCACGACGATGCCGTCGACGTCCGCGAGCGGACAGATCACGTACGGCGAGGCCGCGCCGATTTTTTCGGCGCTCGCGAGCACGTAGGTTTCAGCCGCACTCGCCAGCAACGCCCGCTTCATGTGCGATTCCTCGAGATCGCCGGTGCTCAGGCCGGCCTTCGCATGAATGCCGGTCGCGCCCATGAAGTACAGATCCGCGTGAATGCGCGTGACAGCTTCGACCGCAGCAGCGCCCACCGTGACGACGGAATGTTTGAACAACCGTCCGCCGAGCAGGATGACTTCGACCGACGGATGCTCGACGAGCGCGACGGCGATCGTCGGGCTGTGCGTGACCACCGTCGCCTGCAAATCGTGCGGCAGATGCCGTGCGATCTGCAGCGTCGTCGTGCCGCCGTCGAGAATCGCGACTTGTCCACGCCGGATCATCTTCGCGGCCGCGCGGCCGATCGCGACTTTCGCATCTGACGCGATCTGCTGCCGGCCGGCGAAATCGACGACCGCGGGCGAAGAGGGGAGTGCGCCGCCGTGCACGCGCTGCAGCCGTCCGGCCGCTGCGAGCTCGCGCAAGTCCCGCCGGATCGTGTCCTCCGACAGCTGCAATTCCTGGCTGACGTCGCGCGCCACGATCTGGCCCTGTGTCTGCAGGACCTTGAGCAGGTACTCCTTGCGCTGGCGGGCGAGCATGCAGGCACTATGCACGAATTTTCTTGACTCTGCACGTTTTTGCACGATAGCGTGAGGACATGACCGAACCTGTCGAAGTCCTGAAAACCGAAGTCCTCTCCGACAACTGGTATGTGCTGCGCAAGGTCACGTTCCGCCTGCGCAAGCGCGACGGCACCTGGGAGACGCAGAGCCGCGAGGCTTACGATCGCGGCAACGGCGCGACGATCCTCTTGTACGATCGCGCACGCCGCACCGTCGTGCTGACGCGGCAGTTCCGTTTGCCGACCTACGTCAACGGCAACGCTTCGGGCATGCTGATCGAGGCCTGCGCCGGCTTGCTCGACAACGACGACCCGGAAACCGCGATCGCGCGCGAAGCGTTCGAGGAGACCGGGTACGAGATCCGCAACGCGCGCAAGGTCATGCAGGCGTACATGTCGCCCGGCTCGGTCACCGAGATCCTGCATTTCTTCGTCGCGGAGTATTCGCGCGGCCAGCGTCGCACCGACGGCGGCGGCGTGGAGGAAGAGGACATCGAAGTGATGGAGCTGTCTTTCGACGAAGCCCTGCGCGGCATCGCAAGCGGCGAGATCCGCGACGGCAAGACGATCATGCTGCTGCAATACGCAGCGCTGAACCTGTTCGAATGACTCGATACGCCCTCATCGAAGCCCCCTCGATCCTCGGCCTCAAGCCGACCGGCGTCGATCGCCTGCCTTCCGTATTGCTCCAGCACGGCCTCGCTGACCAGTTGCACGCGCGCCGCGCCGGTCGCGTCGAGCCCAAGGCCGCGTACAACCCCGAGCGCGACCCGGCAACGCTCGTGCTGAACGCGCGCGGGATCGCCGACTACTCCGTGCAACTCGCCAACACAGTCGCTGACGTCATCGATCGCGGCGAATTCCCGATCCTGCTCGGCGGCGACTGCTCGATCCTCCTCGGTAGCTCGCTCGCGCTGCGCCGGCGCGACCGCTACGGATTGTTGTTCCTCGACGGCCACGCCGATTTCTATCAACCCGCCGCGACCAACGGCGAAGCCGCATCTATGGACCTCGCCCTCGCGACCGGCCACGGCCCGGAACTGCTGACGAACCTGGAAGGCCTGCGTCCGCTCGTGCGTGGCGAAGACGTCGTCGCTTTCGGTTTTCGCGACAGGCACGAGCAGCGCAAATTCGGCAGCCAGCCGTTGGCGCCTGAAATGCTCGCTCTGGACCTTCACGAAGTCCGCCGCCTCGGCATCGCTCGCGCCGCGCAGCGCGCAGTCGAACATCTCACTGCACCCGAGCGACCGACTCGCGGCTTCTTCATCCACCTCGACGCCGACGTCGTCAGCGACGATCTCATGCCGGCCGTCGACTACCGCATCCCCGATGGCTTGACCTGGGACGAGCTCCGCACGGTGCTTGAAATCGCGCTCGGCTCAGGCCGGGCGGTCGGCATCGAGATCACGATTTACAATCCTGCGCTCGATGCTGGTGGCGATAGCGGACGGGAGCTGGCAAGGACATTGGCCGACGTGTTTTGCGGAGGTGCCAGTCGGTAGAGTCGAGTACTAGACCGGAAAATATCTCTCGCCAAGATCGCCAAGGCGGAATGAAGGCCAAGGAAGGCAATATGGAAGAGGATGAAATTGGGAGGACGGTGGTTGAGGTTGCGGTGCAGGTTCATAGGGCGATCGGACCCGGACTGCTGGAGACCGTTTATGAGGTCATTCTGGCGCACGAGCTGCGACGCCGGGGGCTGCACGTAGAAAGGCAGGTACCCATTCCGATTGCGTATGAAGGATTGAAGTTCGAAGAGGGCTTTCGCGTCGATCTTATCGTCGAACACAAAGTCATCGTCGAGCTCAAATGCGTCGAAAAGATCGTCAACGCACACAAGAAACAACTGCTGACCTACCTGCGCCTCGCCGACAAGAGATTGGGCTACCTGCTCAACTTCAGCGGTTTCCTCATGAAAAACGGCATCACCCGCATCGCCAACGGCCTCTCCGACTAATTTTTGGTTTCTTCTCTTCCTTGGCGATCTTGGCGATCTTGGCGAGAGTTTTCCTGTTCCTACTTCTTTTCCGCCAGCAACGTTAGAAATTTCCGTGCCTCAACCTTCACCTGTTGCGGCGACATCCTTGCCAGCGCCGCGAGATCTCCGCGATCGAGATGCTTAGCCATCAAGTAGCCGAGGTAGTAGCCGCTGCGAACCGGCAATCCCGGCGGGCTCGAATCGGCCATGAACCAGCGGCTGTAACCCTCGTGACCGTCGAGGTCGGTGAGCATGAGCCGGGCGGCTTCCGCGAGATGCGGTTTCATCTGCGCTTCCATGTCGCGAGGGATCCAGAAAATCTCCGGCGCAGTCAGCGACGGATTGAGTTTCCAGCTGACGTAGGTTGCGAGCCCTTCGTTCCACAGTGCCCACGAGACCGGTTGCTCATCGTCTGTCGGCACAGCAGCGCCGACCTGCTGCGCCTGGTAGATGTGCATGAGCTCGTGATGGAAGAACGCCGGCAGCTCGCGTTGCGGGTGCAGCAGCGAGATCATCTCGACGCCGAAGCGCATCTGCGATTTGCCGGGCGTGGTGGAGGACTGGTTGCCGTCGAACATGTAGATCGAGATGCCGAAGCTGATCGGCGTTTCGCAGCGGTAGTCGGGGAACGCCTTGCGGAAGGTACCCTCGATGCGGCCGTAGTCGGCGGTGATCGTGCGGCCGGTTGCGAGCACGTCGTCGAGCGTGATCGGCCGCGCGCCGGGAAATTTCGGCTTCCACTGCGGGTCGAACAGGCGCGCGGCGCGCGCCGTCATCTTTTCGCGCGAGCCGAACATCGACTCGCTGTAGAAATCCGGGTGCTGCGCGGCGAAGCGCTCGACGAAAGCAGCGGCGCGCGGCTGCGGCGCGAGGTCCTGGGTTGCCGTCACGAACTGGGTGAATTCCGGCATCAGGTTCTGATAGGGACAGACCTGCGCGAGCGCCGGCGTCGCGATAACCAGCGCGAGCGCTGGCAGGAGGTTCGACAGTTTCATTGGCGGCAGAGGATAATTCATTCCCATGGCGGGCAGTGCATTGTTGCGGGATCGAAATGTTGCGGGCAGCGGCCGCGTCGGCATGGTCGAGCTGTTCTTCGACCTGGTGTTCGTGTTCGCGGTCACGCAGCTCTCGCACAAGTTACTGGCGCATCTCACGCTCGACAACCTCGTGCAGGTCACGCTGCTGTTCCTGGCGGTGTGGTGGGTCTGGATGTACACGGCCTGGACCACGAACTGGCTCGATCCGGAACGCATTCCTGTCCGCATCTGTCTCTTCGCGCTCACTGTGGCGGGCCTGTTCCTGTCCGTATCGATTCCGAACTCGTTCGCGGAGCGCGGTATCGTGTTCGCGAGCGCCTACGTGTCGATGCAGGTCGGGCGCACCCTGTTCGTGCTGTGGGGGATGCGCGGCGAGGAGCAGCGCCGGGTACGGAATTTCCAGCGCATCGGCGCCTGGCTCGTTGTCTCCGGCGTCGTCTGGATTTGCGGCGGGCTGGCGGAACCGCAGACGCGACTCGCGTGGTGGATGCTGGCGCTCGGCATCGAGGTCGCCGGTCCATGGGCGCAGTTCTGGCTGCCTGGGCTGGGCCGCTCGTCGATCGCGGATTGGGACGTCGATGGCGGTCACATGTCCGAGCGATGCGCGCTGTTCGTCATCATCGCGCTGGGCGAATCGCTGCTCGTCACCGGCGCAACCTTCGCCGAACTGACCTGGGACACGTCGACGCTCGTGGCGTTTTTCAGTGCGGTGCTCGGCAGCATTTTGATGTGGTGGATCTACTTCGACACGGGCGCGGAGCGAGCACACCACCGCATCGTGCACGCCGGTGATCCTGGCCGAACCGCTCGCTCAGCCTACAGCTACGTGCACGTCGTCATCGTCGCCGGAATCGTCGTCTGTGCAGTGGCCGACGAGGTGGTGCTCATGCACCCGGATCACGGCACCACCGGCGCATACCTCGCCATCCTCGGCGGGCCCGCGTGCTATCTGCTCGGCGCTGCGTGGTTCAAGTGGCTGACGAACGATCGCCGCACGCCGCCGCTCTCGCACATGATCGGCCTGGTGCTGATCGCGATGCTCGCGTGGCCGGCGCTGACGCACGCGATCTCGCCGCTGCTGTGCGGCATGGCGACGACGATCATCTTTGCAGTAGTAGCGTGCTGGGAAGCTGTCTCGCTGTACTCGACACGAACTGCCGTGCCTGCGGATCATCGATGAACAGCGGCACGTCGAAGAACCGAAATGCGTCGAGCCAGTCGCGCAGCGAGTCGGCGATTGTGAGCGCTGACTTCAGCGTGTAGGGAGACGCGGTCGCCTCGCACACCTGCTGCGCCTGGCTCATCGCCAGCGGCTCGAACGAGCCGCTCATACGCTCCAGCTCGCCACGGAAGTATCCGGCCGCATCGATGACGGCCCCGTCGACGAACGAGCGCAACCGATCCTCGGCGCGCCACAGATCGACGGCCGCGAACCATTCGGTGTGACCGCCGGCTTCCACCGGCACCCACGACGGCGATTCGCTGCGAAATTCGGCGAGCTCATGCTTCAGGGTCGCTTCGATCGAGCGCGCTGCTGCCTCGGTTTCCAGACGCAGCAGACGCGACTGGTCGAGATCGAAGCGCTCGTAGTAACGGCGGCTGAAGCAATGAATCCGCTGCAGCGGATTGCACGAGAACCCGACCTTGAACGCCGAGCAGTCGGCGAGCGCGAAGAGATAGACGAACCAGGCCGGTTCGTTCACAGCTGAACCAGCTGGAACTTCGTGCCCGGGTCGCCGACGACCTCCATCCAGCAACCGCGGCTGTTGCCCTTGATCGTGTATTGCAGGGCAGGGTCGTAGCGGAAGAAGACGTACTGCTGGTCACAGCGCAGCTTGATCTCCGCGACCTTGCCGCTGGTGACGTTGATCTGGAAGCGCTGCTTCAGCAGCTCGTAATACCAGGATGAGCCCATCGTGATCTCGGCATCGAGATAGAACGCTTTGTCGCCGGTGCGCAGCGCCTCGATCTGGTCGACCGATTTCTGCATCCGCGTGCGCTGTTCCGGATCGATGTTGTCGCGTAGCGCCGCCCAGGTCCGCAGCGCGCGTGCGTAGTCTCCTGTTTCGATCTCGAGCGCCATCGCTGTCTGCTGCGCCTGTGTGAAGGCGCCCTTCGGCAGGTAGCGCGCGTGCTTCTCGCCGGCGATCGCGCGGCGGATCGCGCTGAGCTGTTGGGCCGCCGTGCCCCACTTGCGGTAGTAGCCGTAATACGCGAGACCGGCGTACGCATCTTCGTAGAGGTTATGCGGCTTCAGCAGTGCGAGGCGCGAGTCGGCGCGCTCGCGGTCACCCGCTTCGACTGCTGCAAGCAGCTGCTTGTAGGCGCGGACGAACGGCTCCTTCGCGCCGGTTTCTCCCGAGAGCTGGAACTGCAGCTTGTAGTTGCCGCCGGCATCGATCGGCGTGCCGTTGACCGTCGCCGGCTCGAAGCGCCACTTCTCGACGGCCGCGAGCGCCGCTTTCTCGAACACCGGGTTGCCGGTGGATTCGACCACGGTCGCCTCGTACGGCTTGCCGTTGGGGTCGATCATCATGTTGACGATTACCCAGCCTTCGCCGCCTTGCTGGCGCTCGCTGAAAGGATAGGGAGGCGCTTCGAGAGCGATGCCCTTAGGACCTTTGTACAGCTCGATCGGGCTCGCGACGGCCGGCTGGCTTTCTTCGGCTGCATGGACCGCGTTCATCAGGGCGCACAGCGCCAGCAGCGCGATTCTGTTGGGCTTCATGAGGTTCCCTTTCCGCAATCGACGCCTGTTCTGGGTATCGGTGCAATTCCAATTTGGGGGTGCCGCCGGCGCAACTTGGGTAGCTCGCCCGATTTGCGCCCGCGCTCGCAATTTTATCCTGACCCTGCAGTGACTACAGACGCAAGCCGGGGTTTTCTGTGCCGGGGACCAGGCCGGGGATGGCCGGGAGCATTCGCGGAGGTTGGCGTCGAGGGGCCTGCGCCACACACCTGTTTTTTACCCATAACCGGGGAAGGAAGCGATATGAAAGCGAATCTCAAGAAACCGATCCTGACGCTGCTGGCCACCGCGATTTCGTGCGCGCTGCCGCTGGTGGCGGGTGCGACCGACCACGCCGACAGCGACGCGCATTACTCGAGGAATTTCCAGCCGATCATCGAGCGCGTGCGCCAGGCCGTGCTCAGCCTGCCGAAGTCCGAGCTCGCCAAGTACGGCGCGATTCTCAAGACGCCGTGCGTGACGGGTCCTGAATTCGGCGCGATGGGTGTGCACCTGATCAACGCGGAAAACGTCGATGGCATCGTCAACGTGGACAAGCCCGAAGCGCTGATCTACGAGCCGCAGGCGAACGGCAAGCTGCGCATCGTCGGCGTCGAGTACATCGTGCCGAAGGAAGCCTGGGACGCCGCGAACCCCGCGACCCCCGGCCTGCCCTCGCCACGCCCGGCGCTGCTCGGCCACCTGCTCAACTTCGTCGGCTCGCCGAACCGCTACGGCATCGAAGGCGGCTTCTTCGAGATCCACGTCTGGGCGTTCGAGGACAACCGCCTCGGCGCGCTCACCGACTGGAACCCCGGCGTGACGTGCGAGAAACAGCGCCTGCCGAACTGATCGGCGACGTTGTGGGGACACGCCCGCCTCGGCGAGGAGGCGGGCGTTGTTCTGGCGTTGAGGTCGTTTGCGGAGGTGCCAGTCGATGGGGGTGAGTACTAAACGGAATATCTCTCGCCAAGATCGCCAAGATCGCCAAGGAAGACGAGGACCGAAGAGGATGAGATTGCAAGAAGGTCCCGAGTCTCCGCCTCTTCTCCGAACCCTCATCCACCTTTCTGCTTTTCTTCCTTGGCGATCTTGGCGATCTTGGCGAGAGATATTCTTCTTCCCCTTCTTCGCCGCAAACCCCGTTGGAATCTACGTGCCCCAACCTTCACTCCGCCACACAGGCCGCTAGAAACGCTGTGACGAGCGGAGCGGGTTGGCCGCGGAGGGCGGCGCGTTCGGGCTGGAAGAGAGTGGCGACGAAGAAGGGGTGGTCGTCGAGCTCGACGGCGCGGAGGTCGCCGGTGTCGTCTCTGGCGGTTTCGCGCAGGGGGCCGGCGATGAGGGAGGCGCGGAAATCGGGGTTCACGCCGTAGCTGCACCGATATTCTTCGGTCGCTTCGTCCGTGCCGTACGCGGCGGCGATTCGAGTGCCGGGAAGCAGTTGAATGGAGCCGCTGCCGTCGAGTATTCCGCACGACAAGGGCGATATGACGGCGAGCGCAGCGCCCGAATCGGTCTCGCCGTGGGTCGCGTCCTGCCAGCCGAGCACGTTGCGTGCGTATTCGATGATCGCGTGCTGGAAGCCGCCGCACGTGCCGAGGAACGGGATGCGTCCTTCGCGCGCGCAGCGAATCGCGAGTAATGCTCCGTCCATGCTTCGATACGGGCTGGCCGGAACGCACCAGAGGCCGTCGAAGGCGGCGACGCGGCTGGCGGTTTTGATTCTTTCCGTGGGAACCCACTCGTAAGCCGCTTCGATGCCGAGCACGGCGGCGGCGTTCTCGAGCGCGAGCGGAATTGCGACGTGCGCTGGCACCGAATCGTTGCGATCGCCGATGAGGCCGATCGTCACCCGTCCCTTCATGATGGTTCCCGACCGCTGAATTGTTGTTATCGACGCCGTGCAAGCGTACGCCCGCGCGCGGCTGCACGTCGCGCAGGATTTGACAGAACGGCTGCGCGCTTCAGAGCGGCCGGAGCGTCGCGCTCGCCGTCGCGACTTCGGGAATGCTCACGTAACGCTCGCGGAACTCCGGCGGCCAGCGCATCGGCTTGCCGGTCGACAGCTCGATGCATGCGTATTCGATCTCGGCGCGCGCCAGCGTACTGTCATCCGCCAGGCGCTTGATCTGAAAGCGGCGGCGCACTCGCAGGCGGCTGTCCACCGGCACGATCCAGGTCGCGACGTGCACGACGTCCCCGAGCAATGCGGGGCGCAGGTACTGGATGACGGTGCGGACGACCGCCATGCCGCGGTCGAGCTCGAGGCAACGGTCGATCGGCAATCCGAGGGCCGCCGAGTGCTCCCACGCGCTGCGATCGCACCATGTCACATAGACGGCGTTGTTGACGTGGTTGTACGCGTCGATGTCGGCGGCGCCGACTTCCAGGTCGATGATGTGCGGCGAGGGCAGGTCGAAATCGTTCGCGGCGCTCATTCGCGCACGACCTTGCCGCCCTTCATGACGAAGCGGACCTGGCGCAGCGCACGGATATCGCTGGTCGGATCGCCCGCGACCGCGACGAGGTCGGCGAGCAGCCCGGCGCGGATTGCTCCGACGCGGTCGTCGATGTGAAAGGCGCGTGCGTTCACGGACGTGACTGCCATCAGCACTTCGCGCGCCGGCATCCCGGCATCCTGCATGAGCTCGAGCTCGCGGACGTTGGCGCCGTGCGCGAAGACGCCCACGTCGCCGCCGGCGCAGATCGTCACGCCTGCCGCGCGCGCCGCCTTGAAGCTCGCGCGTCCGACTTCGACGACGGGTGGTGCGGGCTCGCGGCCATCCCAACCTTGGTAGCGCGCGACTGCATCGTTGGCTGCAAGCGTCGGGCACAGCACGATGCCGTGCTCCTTCATCGCGCGGAAGATTTCCTTCGTGCCGCCGTAACCGTGCTCGATGGTGTCGACGCCAGCTGCGATCGACCGGCGCATGCCTTCTTCCGTGGTCGAGTGTGCAGCGACGGTTCGACCGGCGTCATGCGCGGCCGCGGTGGCTGCACGCAACTCGGCCTCCGACATGGTCGGCCGTCGGTCCTCGCCAAGCCGCCAGCGATAGTCGGCGTACAGTTTGACGACGTCGGCGCCCGCCGCGATTTGACGGCGTACAGCACGCACGATGTCCTCGCCCGTCGCTTCCTCCGCGCCTTGCGGTACTTCGACGCCAGGCTCGAATCCTTTCGGTCCGTACGCGCCGCTCGCGACGATCGCGCGAGTGGCGACTAGCAGTCGAGGGCCGGGGACGATGCCTTCGTCGATCGCTTGCTTCAGGCCGACGTCGGCGTAGCCTGCTCCCTCGGTGCCGAGGTCGCGCGCGGTCGTGAATCCCGCCATCAACGTCGCCTGCGCCGCCGTGACTGCACGCGCCGTGCGCAACGCGATGGATTCGTGCAGCACCTGGTCGTCCCAGCTGGTCTCGTTGTACGGATGCAGGAACAGGTGGCTATGGCCTTCGATCAGGCCGGGCACGAGTGTCGTATCGGGAAGGTCGATCTCGCGCGCGCCCTGCGCAGCGACATCAGTGCCGGCAGCGATGATGCGATCGCCTTTGACTAGCACACGCCAGCCGGCGTGCATCGTTGCGCCGTCGAATACGCGGGCAGGGCGCAGCACGATCGCCGTCCCGGCAGCGGGTTCGGCGGCCGTGGCAGCAGTAGTCACGATCGCCGTCAGCAACAATATGAGTGTTCGCATGCTGCATAGAATAGCGCAGGACGGTGCGGCGGCTGGCGTGCCGGGTTGTCAGGCGATCCACCGGTCGACTTGTTGATCCTCCATACCGCCGACCGCCTGCTTCAGCGATAGACAGCGGCGCCTGTCCATTGCTCCGTCAACAGTGTCCGTACTTGCACCTACGCGCTCATTCGTTGGCCTGCATCGAGTAGCGGAACGTGACGCGCTCGCCCGGCCGCAGGCGGAAGGTCCACTGCATGTCACCGTCTTTGAGCGTGTGCGGGCGGGATTCACGCACGATGCGGAAGTTCTCGCCCTGCTGCGGTTGGCGATACTCGAGCGTGATCGGCACCGGCTTGTCGTTGCCGAGCCGCACCTCGATCGTGAGGCGGTGCTCGTCATAGTCCTCGTGCTCGATGGTCCGCCCGGCGATCACGCGCGGCTCGATCCAGACGTCCATCGCCGTTCCCAGCGTCAGGTCGACCGGCAAGCCCACCGGCGTGTCGTCGATCTTGTCCTGGCCGGCGAGCAGCGAGCCGCTGCCGGCCGACTCCATCACCGAGACGACGCCGGCAGGCAGCGGCTTGCCGAGCCCGTCGCTCTCCTTGTTCTGCAATCGGAGCAGGACATTCGCTCGTTGCGGCGCGACGTCTTCTCCGGCGTCTTCCATCATCGTGTCCTGGTCCGCCGTGAACTGGTAGATGCGCGTGAACGGGACGCTGTGCTCGCTCAGGAACTGCACCTGCTTCGATTGCCGCGCGGCGAGCGTCGTGGGCTCGGGCACGGCGTACAGCTTGTAGTCGCCGAGCTCGCGCATCTGCGCTTTCGTCCGCAGCTGTGCCGTCACGATCACTTCCTGCAACTCGCGGTTTGCCATCATGCCAGGGGCCGCAGCAGCGACGTCGTCCGCGACGGCCTTGCGAAACATGCGATCCGCGATTTCCGGCCAGGCTGTGAACGAACCGATCGGCCAGCACTGCGGGTGTTCCTGTACTTTCGTCGGGCCCGGCGGCCGGGTTTCTTCCTCGTCGCGAGCGAGATCGCCGGCGACAACTTCGGCCGGTGTGTTCGCGAACGTCGTGCCGGCGCGATTGACGAGCGTCAGCCAGCCCGTCAGCGTCAACCTGCGATCGTCGGGATCGATGCGCGCGACGTAGTCGGCTGACCAATCGATGCCGAGCGCGAGATAGCTCAGCTGCACGGTGTATTTGCCCGCCGTTGCCGCGCGGACGGTCATCGAGAGTCGAGGCTCGTCGGCCAGCCCGGGCGGCATGCGAGGGAAAACGAGCTTTTCCGTGAGGCCGCTGCAGTCGAGCGCTTCGGCCGTGCCGTCGACGTCGAGAACCACGCCGCTCGGGCCGGTGCGCAGGATCGCATCGCGCACCGTCGTGCGTCCTGTCGCCGTGTCGGTGCGCACGAGTTGCACGTGCTCTCCGCGCGACTTCGCGATCACGGCGCCGGGCGTGAGCAAGTCGTAGTCGAAGTTGCTTTCGAGGATCACCGCCGGCAGGCCTTCGAGCGCCGCCGTCTGCGGCACGATCTGATCGGCGACGCCGCGAAACACGAGCGTAGAAAGGCCCGCGGGAATTTCGACGGTGCGCGTCTCGCTCACCATCACGAGCCCGGCAGCGCCTGGGTCTTCGAAATCGAAGCCCTCTTGTTCTT
>DATEKT010000030.1:0-54596 GCA_035277305.1 Steroidobacteraceae bacterium
TGGTCCGCCGTCGCAACTCAGCGTGCAGGAGATCCCGCCGCCGCAACTGAAGCCCGGGCATGTGCGCATCCGCGTGCACGCGGTCGGCTTCGGTTTTCCGGATGCGCTGATGGTCGCCGGCAAATACCAGATCAAGCCGGAGGCGCCGTACACGCCGGGCAACGAAACCGCCGGCGTCGTTACCGAAGTCGCGCCGGACGTGCACTCGGTGAAGCCCGGCGCTCGCGTGTTGGCGATGGCCGGGCAGGGCGGTCTCGCGGAGCAATGTGTCGCGGCCGCGGAGTCGCTGATTCCATTGCCGGACTCGATGAGCATGGCGGCCGCAGCTGGCTTCCTCGTCAACTACGGCACGACGTATCACGCGCTCGTACAGCGCGCGAATCTCAAAGCCGGTGAAACGCTGCTCGTGCTTGGAGCGGCCGGCGGTGTCGGCCTGACGGCCGTCGAGATTGGCAAAGCGCTCGGCGCGCGAGTGCTCGCGGCGGCGAGCACCGATGAGAAGCTCGAGCTCGCGAAGCGGCACGGTGCGGACGCCGTCTTCAACTACACGCGCGACACCATCAAGGCGAAGGTGATGGAGTTCACCGGCGAGCGCGGCATCGATGTCGCATACGATCCGGTCGGCGCCGACTACGCCGAGCAGGTCGTGCGCAGCATGGCGTGGAACGGCCGCTACCTGGTCATCGGCTTCGCGGGCGGCAAGATTCCGGCGATCCCGTTGAATCTGCCGCTGTTGAAAGGTTGCTCGCTGGTCGGCGTATTCTGGGGCGCGCATACGCGGCGCGAGCCGCCGGTGCACGTCGCGAATCTCAAGGCGCTGTTCGAGCTGTTCGAGTCGGGCAAGATCCGCCCGCACGTCTCGGAGTACGAGGGCCTGGATCGCTACGCCGAAGCGCTCGACGTGCTCAACGGCCGGCGCTCGCAGGGCAAGGTCGTGATCCGCGTCGCCAGCGGCGAAGGTTGAAGGTCAGAGAACGACCAGCACCCGCTCGCAGGAAGTGAGCTCGCGATACAGCGCGTCGAGCTGTTCGCGGCTCTGCGCACGGAACGTGCAGGTCAGGCTCAGGTAGTTGCCGTCGCGGCTCGGCCGCTCCTCGATTCCCGTCGGGTCGATGTCACCCGCGTGCTTCTGCACGATGCCGAGCACGATGCTGCGGAAATCGTCGCTCTTCCGGCCCAGCACCTTGAGCGGGAAATCGCAGGGGAATTTGAACAGCGTCTCGTCGACCATGCCGCTTACAGCGCCGGCGTGCCCGCGAGGCGTTCGCGCAGCGCGTAGAACGATTCGATCATTTGCTTCCACAACGGCCCCGGCTTGCCGGTGCCGACCGGACGGCCATCGATGCTCGTGACGGGCAATACATCGCGCGTTGCCGAGGATATCCACACTTCGTCAGCAGCCCGCAGCTCATCGACGCCGACGCGGCGAACGGTGACCTGCATCGTGCCGTCCGCCAGCTCGAGCGCAACGTCGCGCGTCGTACCGGGCAGAATGCGATGGCTGTTCGGCGGCGTCGCGATCTTGCCGCCCTTGACGACGAAGATGCTCGTCGACGAGCCCTCCATCACGTCGCCGTCGCGGACGATGATCGCTTCCTGCGTGCCGGCTTCCGCGGAGCGCTGTTTCATCAGCACGTTGGCGAGCAACGCAGTGCTCTTGATATCGCAGCGACCCCAGCGGAAATCCTCGACAGTGATGGCCGACACTCCGTTCGCACGCAGCTCATCGGTCAGCGGCGGCAACGGTGCTGCCATCGCGAACACGCCGGGGACGACCTGTGCAGGGAAAGCGTGATTGCGGCCGTACTCCACGCCGCGCGTGACCTGCACGTACACATACATCTCGCCGCCACCGTTGCGCTCGATCAGGTCCTCGAGAATCTCCAGCCACTGCGCGTGAGTGTGCGGCGAGGGCAGGCCGATCTCCTTGAGGCTGCGCGCGAGCCGGTCGAAGTGCTCGCGAAAGCGGAACATGCGTCCGCGGAACACGGGCAGCACTTCGTAGACGCTGTCACCGAACAGAAAAGCACGATCGAGCGGCGAGACGCGTGCGTCACGCAGCTGCTGAAATTCGCCGTTCAGATAGCAGATGGGCAGCGGTTCGGCCATGGTCAGTGCATCCAGAGTTTCACGTCGTCGATCATGCGGCTGAAGAAGCTGGCTTCGCCGACGTCTTCCACTGGGTGCAACGGGTACGTGCCGAGCGTCTTGTCGCCCAGCATCACGCGCAGCTTACCGACCTCGTTCGCGCGCGCCAGCGGCGCAAACAGCGGTTCGGGTACATCCGCCGCGGCGCTCAGCGCACCGTCCTGGCCGCGCGGCACGATCGCGTAGACGTCGCGCGTGACGCCGAGCTTCACGGTCTCGGCCGCGCCTTTCCACAGCGGCAGTGTCAGCACCGTCGCGTTCGCATCGTAGAGCTTGCGCGTCTGGTAGAAATTGAAGCCGTAGTTGAGCAGCGCCGCGCTCGCGTCCTCGCGCGCCGAGATGTTCGGCGAGCCCATGACGACGGAAACCAGCCGCATGTCATTGCGCTTCGCCGACGACACGAGGCAATAGCCGGCCGTGTCGGTATGACCGGTCTTCAGTCCGTCGACCGTCGGGTCGCGCTCGAGCAGGCCGTTGCGGTTCGGCTGCGTGATCTTGTTCCAGGTGAAAGAGCGCTGCGAATACCACTTGTAGTATTCGGGATAGTCGCGGATCAGCGCCGCCGACAGCACTGCGATGTCGCGCGCCGTGGTGTAGTGCTCGGGCGAAGGCATGCCGGGCGCGTTCTGGAAATGCGTACCGGCGAGCCCGAGGCGCTGCGCATACTGGTTCATCAGGTCGACGAAGACGGGCTCGCTGCCGGCGACGTGCTCGGCGAGCGCCACGGTCGCATCGTTGCCGGACTGCACGATCAGGCCCTGGATCAGGTTCTCGACGCTCACCGTGGTGCCGACCTCGACGAACATGCGCGAGCCGTCCTGGTCGCGCGCGTGCTTGCTGATGCGCACCTCGTCGGTGAGCTTGATGCGGCCGTCCTTGAGCGCGTGAAAAATCGCGTAGGCGCTCATCAGCTTCGTCAGGCTCGCCGGCTCCAGCCGCTGGTCCGCGTTCATCTCCGCGAGCATCTGGCCGCTGGTGAAATCCATCAGGTAATAGCCGCGGGCATTGACCTGCGGCGCGGCGGGAATCGGCGGCGGCTTCAGCGCCGGCGCACCCGTGGCCGGCGGCGCGACTCCCGCGACCGGGGCCGCGACGCTGCGGGTGCCCTGCGGTGTCGATGTGGAATCCGAGCAGGCAGTCAAGGTCAGAACGCAGGCGGCGGCGAGCAGCAGGATCCGTTGGTGCATGAGTCTTCCCGGAAGGGCTGGGGATGGGAACGCCGCGGATTCTACCGAGCGCGGCGCAGGGAATGTAGGCGAATCATGGCAAATGCCGGCGCCTCGGTGCTCACTGCGGCGCGAGCTGCGCATCGCCGATGCCGAGTGCGCGCAGCCGGGCCAGCACGCGGTCGAATTCGTTGACGCTCGGGATCGGCCCGATGCGCACGCGGTAGAGCGGACGCCCATTGACGCTGTCTTCGCGCACGAAGGCCTTGTCGATGCCTTGGGTGCGCAGGCGCTCAAGCAGCCGTGTCGCATTCTCCTGAGCGCCGAACGCGCCCGCCTGCACATAGAGCGCTTCGGGCGTCTGCGGCGGTGCGGGCGGCTTGGTCTTCTGCTCGGGCGTCAGCGCGCGCACTTCGACGAACGTGGTCCCGTCCTTCAGCATGTCGAGCCGGCTCGCGGCCGTGTAGGACAGATCGATGATGCGACCATCCTTGAACGGTCCCCGATCGTTGACGCGCACGACCACGCTCCTGCCGTTGCGCAGGTTCGTGACCTGCACGTACGCGGGCAGCGGCAGCGTCTTGTGCGCGGCCGTCATGGCGTACATGTCGTAGCGCTCGCCGTTGGACGTCGAAGAGGTGTGAAAGCCCGGCCCGTACCAGGACGCGACGCCGCGCTCGACGTAGCCCTCGGATGTATCGAGCACGAAGTAGCGCCGCCCGAGAACGGTGTAGAACCGCGGGTTGCCGCGCGTGGAGCGGGGCTCGACTTTCGGGATCGGCTCGGGAATCGCATCGATGTCGCCCGGAGGCGGCAGCGACGGCAGCGGCGGAGTCTTGTACGTCGTCGTCGAGCAGCCCGCGAGGAGCAGGGCCAGGAGTGTCAGGCCGACACCTGACCGACTGCGGACTCGCTCAGCGCGTCGCATCGCGCATGAAGTTCACGACGGCGTCGCCGAGGTCGTGTACGGCCATTGCGTACATCGGGCTGCGGTTGTAGCGCGTGAGCGCGTAGAAGTTGGCGAAGCCCACGCGATAGACCGGACCGTCCTTGCCCTGCGCGACGATCAGCAGCGCTGGGGCTGTCTCGGGCAGCGTGGTGTCGAACTGCACGCCCTTCTGCCGCAACGACTGCACGGTTTCGTTGAGCTCCAGCTTCGACGTGTCGAAGCGGCTCAGATCGTCGCCGGGGAGCGTCGCGGTCACGACGACCGGCTCCCCTTCGCGCCAGCCGTGCACCAGCAGGTAGTTCGCGACCGAGCCGATGACGTCGTCCCAGCTGTTCCACAGGTCGCGCTTGCCGTTGCCGTCGCCGTCGATCGAGAAGTTGCGGTAACTGGACGAGATGAACTGCGGCGCGCCCATTGCACCGGCATACGAGCCGAGCGCGGTTTTGGGATCGACCGACTCCTCGCGCGACAGCAACAGGAACTGCTGCAGCTCGCTGCGGAAGAATTCGCTGCGCGGCGGATAGTCGAACGCCAATGTCGCAAGCGCATCGATCACGCGATAGCGGCCCGTGATGCGGCCGAACGAAGTCTCGACCCCGAGGATCCCGACGACGCTCGCGGCAACGTTCGGATCGGGGATGCGGCGCAGCGCGTCGCCGTGCGCCATCCAGAAATCCGTGCCCTGCAGGATGCGTTTCTCGGTGAGAAAACGCTCGCGATACTCGAACCAGGGCACCACGCGCTCGGCCGGGCGGCTGATCGCGTCGAGAATCGGCTGCTTCGTTTCCGCCTGCGCCAGGAGCGCTTCGAGCTGCGCGCGCGGAAAGCCGAATTCACGGCTGGTCTCCTCGATGAAGGCGCGCACCTCGGGTCGCTTCACGTCGACGGCGGCCGCGGCGGGAATCCAGGTCAGGCAGGCGAGGAGGGCGGCGGTGGTGGCTTTCAGCGAGTTATCAGTCATCACGATTCGATCGAGAGGTGCAGATCAGCGGCCTACGAGTTTCCGCTTCGCGCACAGCGACATGAGAATACCGAAACCGGCCATGAGGGTCACCATCGCGGTGCCGCCGTAACTGATGAATGGCAGCGGCACTCCGACGACTGGCAGCAGTCCCGTCACCATGCCGGTGTTCACGAACACATACACACAGAACGTCAGCGCGAGGCTGCCCGATGCGAGGCGCGCGAACGTGTCCTGCGCCGTCGCGGCGAGATACAGCGCCCGGCCGATCACGAACATGAACAGGCAGATCACCGTGACCAGCCCGATCAGTCCCCACTCCTCGCCGACGACGGCGAAGATGAAGTCGGTGGAACGTTCGGGCAGGAACTCGAGCTGCGCCTGGCTGCCGTTGAGATAGCCCTTGCCGAACACGCCGCCGGAGCCGATCGCGATCTGCGACTGGATGATGTGATAGCCGCTGCCGAGCGGGTCGCTCTGCGGATCGAGGAAAGTCAGCACGCGCTGCCGTTGATAATCGTGCAGCAAGTAGCTCCAGGCGACGTACGCGACCGGAATGAGCAAGCCGACGACCGAGAGGATGTAACGCAGCTGCAGGCCCGCGAGCAGAATCACCATGCCGCCGGCGGCAGCGACCAGCAGCGCAGTGCCGAGGTCCGGCTGCTCGGCGATCAGCAGCGTCGGCACGCCAATCGCGACTGCGACGATCGTGAGCGACAGGAAGCTCGGCGGCAAAGGCCGCTCGTGCAGGAACCACGCGCAGGCGAGCGGCACCGCGAGCTTCATGATCTCGGACGGCTGGAAGCGTACGACGCCCAGGTCGAGCCAGCGCTGCGCGCCCATCGACACGTCACCGATGAACATCACGATGAACAGCAGCACCAGGCCGATGATGTAAGCCCACGGCGCGATCGTGCGAATCAGGCGTGGCGGAATCTGCGCGAGCATGATCATCGCAACCAGCCCGAGTGCGAATCGCAGCAGGTGCGCTTCGAGCATCGGGAGGCTCTGCCCCGATGCGCTGAACAGGACGATCGTGCCGACGCCGCCCACCAGGCACAGCGCGACGAACAGCGGGCCGTCCAGGTGCAACGCGAGCAGCAGCTGCGCCGTGCCCGTCAGGGTGCGCTGGGTCCGCGAGGTTTCGAGGGTGTCGTAGCTCATGGTCGCTATTCAGTGTTCGTCGGTGTCGCCACCGGCGCCGCGGGTTTGCGCTTGGCTTCCTGCTCGTCCCACTGGGCGTCGGTCAGCAGATAGCGATCGAGGATGCGCCGTGCGATCGGCGCCGCGAAGGCCGAACCGCCGCCGGGCGCGTTCTCGACCACGACCGCGACGGCGATCTTCGGCGATTCGAACGGCGCGAACGAGACGAACAGGGCGTGATCGCGCAGGTGCTCTTCGAGATCCTTGGCCTTGCGCATGCGCTCGTTGATGCTGACCGTGAAGACCTGTGCCGTGCCGCTCTTGCCGGCCATCTGGTAGACGGGCGCGGGCGCGAGGTAGGAGCGCGCGGTGCCGTGCGGCGCGTTCACCACGTCGAACATGCCGCCCTGCGCGACGTCCCATTCGCCCGGATCGTTCACCTTCACCGTCGGCAGCGCCTCGGGCGTGATCTCTTTGACCTTGCCGGTCTGCACGTCGCGCACGGCGCGCACGAGACGCGGCTTGAAGCGCTGACCTTTGTTGGACAGCGCGGCAATCGCATTCGCCAGCTGCAGCGGCGTCACGAGCATCTGGCCCTGGCCGATGCCGACGCTGATCGTGTCGCCGGGAAACCAGACCTGAAACTCCGGCTTCTTGTAGGCGCGCTTCTTCCACTCGGTCGAAGGCAGGATGCCGCTGCGCTCGCCTTCGATGTCGATGCCGGTCGGGGCCCCGAGCCCGAATCTTCCGAGCACGCCCGCCATGCGATCGATGCCCATCAGGCGCGCCATGTCGAAGAAGTAGATGTCGCACGACGTCGCCAGCGCACGACGCATGTCGACGGTGCCGTGACCGCCGGGTTTCCAGTCGCGTCGCGCGCGGCCGTAGCCGGGCGCCGACCACATGCCGCGGCAGAAGCGCGTGTCGTGGGACGTCACGACTCCGGATTCGAGCGCCGCGATCGCGAACAGCGGCTTCACCGTCGAGCCCGGCGGATACACGCCGCGCAGCGCGCGGTCGTACATCGGACGATCCGGATCCTCGGTGAGCGCGAGATATTGCGGACGGCTCAGGCCGCGCGCGAACAGGTTCGGATCGAAGGCCGGCGTGCTGACGAAGGCGAGGATGTCGCCGCTCGTGGGATCGATGGCGACGGCTGCGGCACGCTGGCCGCGCAGCGCCTCTTCCGCGACCTGTTGCACGCGCAGGTCGATCGTCAGGAACAGGTCGTTGCCCGCGATCGGCTCGCGTCGATCGAGCTCGACCGCGTCCTTGCCGATGCGCTCGACGGTGCGGCCCTGCGCATTGACGAGCAGCTGCTGTACGCCGGCGTGCCCGTGCAACTCACGTTCGTAGGCTTTCTCGACACCGCTCTTGCCCGTCAGCGTCGTCCCGGCGTACTCGTTGAGGTCCAGCGCCTTCTCGTCTTCCTCGCTGATCGCGCCGACGTAGCCGATCGCGTGCACGCTGCTCGCGCCGAGCGGGTAGTAGCGCGTCAGGCGCGGCCGGATTTCCACACCCGCAAACTGGTAGCGCCGCGCGGCGAAGCGCGCCAGCTCTTCATCAGTCAGCTGCAGCTTCACCGGCACCGCCTCGAAGCTGCGGCGGCCGCGGATATCCTTCTTCAGGCTCGCGAAGTCCGCGTTGTCGAGCAGACCGAGCTTCGACAGGCCGACGAGCGTCGCATCGATGTCGGTGACCTGCTCGCGCGTCAGCTCCAGCTGGTAGGAGGGCGCGTTGGTCGCGAGCGGCAGCCCGTTGCGGTCGAGGATCAGCCCGCGGTTCGGCGGGATCGGCTCGATCTTGATGCGGTTGCCCTGCGACAGGTCCGCGAAGTAGTCGTACTGGATGACCTGCAGCCAGACCAGACGCGCAATGACCGAGCCGAGCGCGATCACCATGATCACGGCCGCCGCGATTGCACGGCCTTCGAACAGCCGCTGTTCGGAGTGGTGGTCCTTGATGCGGACGGAGCGGCTCATCGGCTGCGCCGGTTCCAGGTATCGAGGATGCCGACGAGCACCGGCCACAACAGCGTGCTCGTGAACACGGGGATCCAGCGCGCCCAGGTCGTGACGGGGTAGCCGAGCACGCCGTCGGTGTACCAGATGATGACCTCATACGCGAGCAGCAGGAACAGCACCGTGAGCGTCTGCTGTGACAGTGGGTACACGCGGATTCGCAGTTGCTGCTTGTGCGTGACGAAGCTGACGACCAGGAAAGCGAACGCGTGCTGACCGAGCGTCGTGCCCTTGAGGAGATCGATCGCCATGCCGCACAGCCAGCCGAACATCAGACCGGCGATGCGGGGCGCGCTGAGCGACCAGTAGATCACCAGCAGCAGCAGCAGATACGGCCGTGCGATGTCCATCCAGCGCGGCAGCGGCAGCACGGCGAGGATCAGCGCGATGATCACCGTGACGGTGACACGCAAGTGGCTGATGCGGCCGTCGGAGACGCTCATTTCTTCACCGCCTCGATCGCGGCCTCGGGCGCCGGCGTCTGCGGCTTGTCCGCCCACAACAGCAGGACTTCGCGATCGCGATCGAGCTGCGCCAGCGGCGCCGCTTCGACGAGCGCGAAGGTGTCTTTGGCGTTGCGTTCGACCTTCGTCACCGTCGCGACCGGATAGCCGGCCGGAAAGATCTGGTCGAGCCCGGAGCTGACCAGCAGGTCACCGCGCTTCACGTCCGACTCGACGGTCATGTAGGGCAGGCTGAGCTTCGCCGCCTCGCCCGTGCCGACCACGATCGAACGGATGCCGTTGCGGTTCACCTGCACCGGAATCGCGTGCTCCGCGTCGGTGATCAGGATGAGCGTCGCGGTCGTTTTGCCGACCTGCATCACCTGGCCGACGACGCCGAACGCGTCGAGCACCGGCTGATTGCGGTACACGCCGTCATCGGCGCCCTTGTTGATGACGACCATGTGGCGGAACGGCTGCACCGAGACGTTGACGATCTCGGCGATGAGCGTGCGCTCGCTGACACCCTTGGAAGCTTCGCGGATCTCGCGCAGCCGCCGGTTCTCCTCATTCAGCGCATCGAACCGCAGCATCTTGGTCCGCGACGCGCGCAGCTCTTCGGTGAGCTGCTCGTTCTCGGTCCGCAGGTGCGAGCGGTCGGTGAAGCTGCCGGTGAGCCAGTTCCAGGCGTCGACGGGCGCCTGCACGACGGTGTAGATCGGATTGGCCGCCCAGCTCATCCACAGGCGCGCGGTTTCGAGATAGCCGCCGCGATGGTCGAGCACCATGACGACGATGGACACGAAACCGAGAAAGAACAGGCCAGCCCAGAGCGGCGGCCCGCGACCTATGATCGGGCGGCTGTCGGAGCTTAGGGTGACCACGACGACCGTGTGTGTGGGACTGCGTTATTCCAGGTTGAAGAGCGCGGGACCGTGCTCGTCGATCAGCTCGAGCATACGCCCGCCGCCGCGCGCCACACAGGTCAGCGGATCTTCCGCGACGACGACCGGCAACCCGGTCTCTTCCATCAACAGCTTGTCGATGTCGCGCAGCAGGGCGCCGCCGCCCGTCAGCACGATGCCGCGCTCCGCGACGTCCGCGCCGAGCTCGGGCGGAGTCTGTTCCAGCGCCACCTTGACCGCGCCGACGATGCCGGCGAGCGGCTCCTGCAGCGCTTCGAGGATTTCGTTCGAGTTCAGCGTGAAGCTGCGCGGCACGCCTTCGGAGAGGTTGCGGCCCTTCACCGAGATCTCGTTGACCTGCTGGCCGGGATAGGCCGAGCCGATCTCGATCTTGATCTTCTCCGCGGTGGACTCGCCGATCAGGATGCCGTAGTTGCGGCGCACGTAATTGATGATGGCGTCATCGAAGCGATCGCCGCCGATGCGCACCGACGAGGCGTACACGATGCCGTTCAGCGAAATCACTGCGACCTCGGACGTGCCACCGCCGATGTCGAGCACCATCGAGCCGCGCGCTTCGTGCACGGGCAGGCCGGCGCCGACCGCAGCAGCCATCGGCTCTTCGATGAGACGCACCCAGCGCGCACCCGCGCCTTCGGCCGACTCCTGAATCGCGCGCCGCTCGACCTGCGTCGAGCCGTACGGCACGCACACCAGCACGCGCGGGCTCGGACGCATCAGGCGATTGCCGTGCACCTTCTCGATGAAGTACTGCAGCATCTTCTCGGTGACGGTGAAGTCGGCGATCACGCCATCCTTCATCGGCCGGATCGCGGTGATGTGGCCGGGCGTGCGGCCCAGCATGTTCTTCGCTTCCTGACCGACCGCTTCGATTTTCTTGCCGGCGCGGCCCGGCTCCTCGCGGATCGCCACGACCGACGGCTCGTTGAGCACGATGCCCTTGCCGCGGACGTAGATGAGAGTGTTTGCAGTGCCCAGATCGATCGACAAGTCGTTCGAGAAATACCCGCGCAGATTCTTGAACATGGTTCTTGTCGGTCGAACGAGTGGCGATGAGGGAAGGGGGGCAAAAAAGTTGCGGTACTCTAACAACGGGTCGCGCTTTGCACAAGTAAAAGGCGTATGATTCGCGAGGCTTTTTTCAGCCTTTTTTCCACGTTTTTTTCGCGTCGAGCAAGATCTCGCATGAGCCTCACCCGTCACGATGTGGAGAACATCGCACACCTCGCCCGCCTCGAGATCACTGAGGCGCAGCTGCCTGTCTATGTCGACAGCCTGTCGAAGATCTTGAGCTTCGTCGAACAACTCAACGCGGCCGACACCGCTGCGGTCGAGCCGATGGCGCATCCGCTCGCAGCGCAGGTGCAGCGCCTGCGCCCCGACGAAGCGCTCGATGCGGACCAGCACGAGAAGTACCAGCGCAATGCGCCGAGCGTTGCCGCCGGCCTGTACCTCGTGCCGAAGGTTATCGAATAAGCGCGATCGAATAAGTGATCAGTTTCTCATGACCGACCTACATCGCCTGACGCTCGCAGAGCTCAACGAGGGCCTGCGTGCGCGCCGTTTCTCCAGCGTCGAGCTCGCGCGTCACTACCTGGCGCGCATCGAGCGCTTCAACCCGGCGCTGAATGCCTTCATCACGGTCACCGGCGAGCAGGCGCTTGCGGCTGCGCAGAAGGCCGATAAGGTGCTCGCGGCGGGCGAAGCCCAGCCGCTCACCGGCCTGCCGCTGGTCCACAAGGATCTCTTCTGCACCGATGGCGTCCTCACGACCTGCGGGTCGCGGATGCTGTCGAACTTCGTCGCGCCCTACGACGCCACCGTCGTCGAGCGACTGTCGCAAGCCGGCGTCGTGATGCTCGGCAAGACCAACATGGACGAGTTCGCGATGGGCTCGTCGAACGAGAACAGCTACTACGGCCCGGTCCACAACCCGTGGGACCTCGGGAAGGTACCCGGCGGCTCGTCGGGCGGCTCGGCGGCCGTGGTTGCGGCGCGTCTTGCGCCCGCGGGGACCGGAACCGACACCGGCGGCTCGATTCGCCAGCCCGCGGCGCTTACGGGCATCACGGGCTTCAAGCCGACCTACGGCCGGGTGTCGCGCTACGGGATGGTCGCATTCGCGTCGAGCCTCGATCAGGCCGGCGTGCTGACGCTCAGCGTGCGGGACGCGGCACTGCTGTTGTCGCAGATGGCGGGCTTCGACCCGCGTGACTCGACCAGCGTCGATCTTCCCGTGCCCGACTACGCCGGCGCCCTCGAGCAGCCGCTCGCGGGTCTGAAGATCGGCCTGCTCAAGGAGTTCTTCGAGAAGGGCCTGGACGAGGAGAGCGGCAAGCTGATCCGCGAGGCGCTGCGCCTGTACGAGAAGCTCGGCGCGAAGCTCGTCGAGGTGAGTCTGCCGAACCTGCCGCTGTCGGTGCCCACGTACTACGTGGTCGCGCCGGCGGAGTGCTCGTCGAACCTGTCGCGGTTCGATGCCACGCGCTTCGGTTACCGCTGCGAGAACCCCAAGGACCTGATGGACCTCTACAAGCGCTCGCGAGGCGAGGGCTTCGGCGAAGAGGTCAAGCGCCGCATCATGACCGGCACGTACGTGCTGTCGGCGGGCTACTACGACGCCTACTACCTGCGGGCGCAGAAAGTACGGCGGCTGATCACCGACGACTTCGCGCGCGCGTTCAAGGAGGTCGACGTGCTGATGGGCCCGACCTCGCCGACGCCTGCGTTCGATATCGGCGCGAAGGTCGACGATCCGGTCACGATGTACCTCAACGATATCTACACCATCGGCGCGAACCTCGCTGGCCTGCCGGGCGTCTCTCTGCCGTGCGGTCAGTCGGGCGGGCTGCCGGTCGGTCTGCAGATCATCGGACCGCATTTCGCGGAGGCGAAGCTGTTCAACGTGGCGCACGCGTATCAGCGCGAGACCGATTGGCACAAGCTCGTGCCGCGCGGTTATGAGTGAACGTATGAATTGGGAAACCGTCATCGGCCTGGAGATCCACGCGCAGCTCGCGACGCGCAGCAAGATCTTCTCGAGCGCGCCGACTGCCTACGGCGCGGCCCCGAACACGCAGGCGAACCTGGTCGACCTCGGTTATCCGGGCGTGTTGCCGGTGCTGAATCGCGAAGCTGTGCGCATGGCCGTGAAGTTCGGCCTCGCGGTCGGCGCGAGCGTCGCACGGCGCTCGGTGTTCGCTCGCAAGAACTACTTCTATCCGGACCTGCCGAAGGGCTATCAGATCAGCCAGTACGAGCAGCCGATCGTCGAGAAGGGCCGGATGGACATCGTGCTCGACGACGGCGAGCACAAGACCATCGGCATCACGCGCGCGCATCTCGAAGAGGACGCGGGCAAGTCGCTGCACGAGGATTTTCAGGGGCAGTCGGGCATCGACCTGAATCGCGCCGGTACACCGCTCCTGGAAATCGTTTCCGAGCCTGACATGCGCTCGGCGAAGGAAGCCGTCGCGTACCTGAAGAAGATCCATACGCTGGTGCGGTACCTGGAGATCTGCGACGGCAACATGCAGGAAGGCTCGTTTCGCTGCGATGCCAACGTCTCGGTGCGCCCGGCCGGCGCCGCCAGGTTCGGCACGCGCTGCGAGATCAAGAACCTGAACTCGTTCCGCTTCATCGAGAAGGCGATCAACTACGAGGTCGCGCGGCAGATCGAGCTGATCGAAGGCGGCGGCACGGTGCGCCAGGAAACCCGGCTGTACGATCCCGACAAGGGCGAAACCCGCGCGCTGCGCTCGAAGGAGGAAGCGAACGACTATCGCTACTTCCCCGATCCGGACCTGCTGCCGGTCGCGCTCGATGATGCGTTCGTCGAATCCGTGCGCACCACCTTGCCGGAGCTGCCCGACGAGAAGGCGTCGCGCTACACGGAGAAGTTCGGTCTTTCGCCGTACGACGCCGGCGTGCTGACCGCGAGTCGCGAGATGGGCGACTACTACGAGGCCGTCGTCGCGAAAGTGCCCGGTCAGGAGAAGCTCGCCGCGAACTGGGTGATGGGCGAGCTCTCCGCGGCGCTCAACAAGGACAGCCTGGAAGTCACGCATTCGCGCATCGATGCACCGCGCCTCGCCGGTCTGCTCACGCGTATCGTGGACGAAACCATCTCCGGCAAGATCGCCAAGGAAGTGTTCGAGCAGATGTGGCTCGAAGGCCAGGACGCGGACGCGATCATCCAGGCCAAGGGCCTGCGGCAGATCACCGACACTGCGGCGATCGAGAAGACCATCGACGAGGTGATGGTGGCGAATCCGAAGCAGCTGGCGGACTACCGCTCCGGCAGGGACAAGCTGTTCGGTTTCTTCGTCGGACAGGTGATGAAAGTGACGGGCGGCAAGGCGAACCCGGCCCAGGTCAATGAACTGTTGAAGAGGAAGCTGTCGGGCTGAAGCCCAACCTGCCATGCACGACCGCGATTGTCTCCACCGCTTTCTGTTCGAGCATTACCCGATCCGGGGGCACATCGTGCACCTGGACGCGTCGTGGCGCGCGCTGCTCGAGCATCGCGATTACCCGCCTTCGATCCGCGACACGCTTGGCGAGGCAGTCGCCGCCTCCGTCCTGCTCGCGGCCACGCTGAAGTTCGACGGCACGCTGAGCCTGCAGCTGCAAGGGCAGGGGCCGATGCATCTCATGCTGGCGCAGTGTTCGAGCGACCTTGGGGTGCGCGCAGTGGCGCGCTTCAGCGAGGCGCGCGAAGAGCGCAACCTTGCGGCGCTCTCGGGCGAGGGCAATCTCACGGTCACGCTCGAGAACGACGATCTGTCGCAGCGTTACCAGGGCGTAGTACCGCTGAGCGGCGAGCGCCTGGCCGATTGTCTGCGTGAGTATTTCGAATCCTCGGAGCAGCTGCCGACGCGGTTGTGGCTGCACGCAACGGAGAAGGGCGCTTCGGGGCTGCTGCTGCAGCGGCTGTCGGATGACAGCGTCCAAGCTCGCAGCAGCGCCAACAAGGCCGTCGAGCTCCCGAGCCCGGACGAGATTGATGACGCGTGGCGGCGCGTCCAGCTTCTGGGCGACACCCTGAGCGGGGAAGAGCTGCAGGCGCTGAGCGATCGCGAGATCCTCCGCCGGCTGTTCAACGAGGACGACGTGCGGCTGTTCGAGTCCGCGCCGGTATTCTTTCGGTGCCGCTGCTCGCGCGAGCGGGTCATCGAGATGCTGCGCAGCCTGGGCGCCGAGGAGATTCGCTCGGTCCTTGCCGAACGGGGAGAGGTCGAGGTCCGCTGCGACTTCTGCAACCGGGCCTACCGGTTCGATTCCGTCGATGTCGAGCAGCTGTTCGCCTCGACTCCCGCCCCCGACCGCAGCGAAACCCGCCACTAAATCAGAGGCTTGGCGGCCCACCGCCACCCATTCCCGCCCCCGCCTTGCGGGGAGCGTCAGGGAGGGGGCGCTCTTCTGGAACCTTTCGCCCGCCTTGCGGCTTACTGCCCAGTCGAATATAAGGACATCCTTATATCCTTAACAACGCGGACCCGATGCCAACGTCATTCCTTCCCGCTGTTTCGGCACTCCGTGCCGCCGCTGAGCCAACGCGGCTGCGGCTGCTGGCGCTGCTCGCTCGCGCGGAGCTGACGGTCGGGGAGATCTGCGAGGTCATCGGCCAGAGCCAGCCGCGCGTCTCGCGACACCTCAAACTCCTGTGCGATGTCGGGTTGCTCGATCGCTTCCGTGAGCAGCACTGGGTCTACTACCGCGCACCAGCTTCCGGAGCGGAACGGGGCACGGTCCGGCAACTGCTCGCACTCGTGCACGAAGACGACGATCTGCTGCGACGTGACCGCAAGCGCATGGAGGCCGTGATTCGCGAGCGTGCCCGTCGCGCCGCGGACCAGCTGCCAGCGACATCGCGAAGCGCGACGTCAGGCGCAGTCGACTCGATCATCCTGAGTGAGCTGGCCGACGCGCCGATCGGAGTGCTGCTCGACGTCGGCACCGGTGCGGGTCATCTGCTCGGACTACTCGCCGCGAATGCGACCCGCGCCGTGGGCATCGACATTTCGAGCAACGCGCTCCGGCTCGCGCGCACCAACGTACATGGCGCTGGCCTCAGCCATTGCGAGCTGCAGCGTGGCGACATGTATGACCTGCCGTTCGCCGGCCCGCTGTTCGACACCGTGACGGCCGATCGCGTGCTTGCAACTGCCCAGCGCCCGGCGGCGGCGCTCAGCGAGATCGCGCGCACCTTGAAAGACGGCGGCCGTGCCGTGGTCATCGAAGACTTCGACACGCTGAGCAACGCCGGCGCCGCAAATCCCATCGCAACGCTGCGCGAGTGGTTCGCACTCGCCGGCCTGGAATGTCAGCGCGTGCATCCGGTCGACACCGAAGATGCGCACCTGCTGGTCGCTCTCGCGCGGCGGCCCGCGCAGACGACAGCAGCAGCCTGAGGAGCCGAGCATGTCAGTGGATCAGCTGAAGGATCGTATCGGTAACGCCGCCAGCCGGCTGCGTGGCCGGCCCACCGTCTCGTTCGAGTTCTTCCCGCCGAAGGACGAGCAGATGGAGCAGACGTTGTGGGAGTCCGTGCAGCGCCTGACGCCGCTGCAGCCGCGCTTCGTCTCGGTGACATACGGCGCGGACGGCTCGACGCGCACGCGCACGCACAACATCGTCACGCGCATCCAGCAGTCGACTTCGCTGACCGCCGCCCCGCATCTCACGTGCGTCGGCGCGCCGCGCGAGGAAATTCTCGACATCGCACGCAACTACTGGCAACACGGCATCCGGCACATCGTCGCGTTGCGCGGCGATCCGCCGCAAGGCGGGGGCAAATACGCGCCGCATCCGCACGGCTATGCGTACGCCGTCGACCTGGTCCGGGGTTTGCGCTCGGTCGGCGACTTCGAGATCTCGGTCGCGACCTATCCCGAGCCGCACCCCGAGGCGCCGCACGCGGCGTTCGAGCTGGACAATCTCAAGTCGAAGCTCGATGCCGGTGCGGCGCGGGCGATCACGCAATTCTTCTTCGACCCCGAAGTGTTCCTGCGTTTCCGCGACAGCTGCGCAGCGGCTGGCATCAAGGCGAGCATCGTGCCGGGCATTCTGCCGATCACGCGCTTCCCGCAGATGATCCGCATGGCGCAGCGTTGCGGCGCCAGCGTGCCGGACGCCCTGGTGCATCGCTTCGCCGGTCTCGACGACGATCCGGACACCCGGCGCCTGATCGCCGCGGCGGTCGCGATCGAGCAGGTGCAGGCGCTGCAGCAGCACGGCGTCGATGAATTCCATTTCTACACGCTTAACCGCTCCGAGCTCACGTACGCGATCTGTCACGCGCTCAACGTGCGCACGCCGGCGGTGCAGGCGGCGGCAAGCTGAGAACTTCCCATGACCCCAGTTTCCATGAGCACCGATAGAACCGAACGGATCAACGCGCTGCGCCAGGCGCTCACCGAGCGCATCCTGGTGATCGACGGTGCGATGGGCACGATGATCCAGGGCTACAAGCTCGATGAGAGCGACTATCGCGGCGAGCGCTTCGCGTCCTGGCCCTCCGACCTGAAGGGCAACAACGACATGCTGGTGCTGACCCAGCCGCAGATCGTCGCGGAGATTCATCGCGCGTATCTCGATGCGGGCGCCGACATCATCGAGACGAACACCTTCACCGCGAATTATTCCTCGCAGGCCGACTATCACGCCGAGGAACTGGTGCGCGACATCAATCTGGTCGCAGCGCAGATTGCGCGTCGCACCGCCGATGAGTACATCGCGGAGACCGGACAAGTCAGGTTCGTCGCGGGTGCGCTCGGCCCGACGAACCGTACGGCGTCGCTGTCGCCGAACGTCAACGACCCGGCGTATCGCAACATCGACTTCGATCAGCTCTCGGCGACGTACCTGGTCGGCGCGCGTGCCTTGATCGAAGGCGGCGTCGATCTGCTGCTGATCGAGACGATCTTCGACACGCTGAACGCCAAGGCGGCGATCTTCGCCGCGCGCCAGGCGATCGACGAGTCCGGCATCGACATTCCGATCGTCATCTCCGGCACGATCACCGATGCTTCCGGCCGCACGCTGTCGGGCCAGACCACGGAAGCGTTCTGGAATTCCGTGCGTCACGCGCGACCGCTCGCGGTCGGGCTCAATTGCGCACTCGGCGCGAAGCAGCTGCGTCCGTACATAGAAGAGATGTCCCGCATCGCCGACGTGTATGTCAGCGCCTATCCGAACGCCGGCCTGCCGAATGCTTTCGGCGAATACGACGAAGCCGCGTGCGAGACCGCGGAGCTGATTCGCGACTACGCGAACAGCGGTTTCGTGAACATCGTCGGCGGCTGCTGCGGCACGACGCCCGATCACATTCGTCACATCAAGGAAGCCGTTGCCGGACTGCCGCCGCGCAAGCCGCCGCAGATCGAGCCGCGGTTGCGGCTAGCGGGGCTCGAGCCGCTGAACGTCGGACCCGACAGCCTGTTCGTGAACGTCGGCGAGCGGACGAACGTGACCGGCTCGGCGAAGTTTCGCAAGCTGATCGAAGCCGATGACTACAACGCGGCGCTCGACGTCGCGCGCCAGCAGGTTGCGAGCGGGGCGCAGGCCATCGACATCAACATGGACGAGGGCATGCTCGATTCGGAAGCGGCCATGGTGCGCTTCCTGAACCTGATCGCCGCGGAGCCGGACATCGCACGCGTGCCGATCATGATCGACTCCTCGAAGTGGTCGGTCATCGAGGCGGGCCTGAAGCGCATCCAGGGCAAGGGCATCGTCAACTCCATCAGCCTGAAAGAAGGCGAGGAGTCGTTCCTGCATTACGCGCGCAAGGTCAGCGCCTATGGCGCCGCGGTCGTCGTGATGGCCTTCGACGAACAGGGCCAGGCCGACACGGTCGCGCGCAAGGTGCAGATCTGCGAACGCTCCTACAAACTGCTCACGGAGCAGGCAGGCCTTGCGCCGCAGGACATCATCTTCGATCCGAACATCTTCGCGGTCGCGACGGGCATCGAAGAGCACAACAACTACGCGCACGATTTCATCGAGGCGACGGCCGCGATCAGGAAAGCGTGCCCGCACGCGCACATCAGCGGCGGCGTCAGCAACGTGTCGTTCTCGTTCCGCGGCAATGACCCGGTGCGCGAAGCGATGCACTCGGTGTTCCTGTATCACGCGATCAAGGCCGGCATGACGATGGGCATCGTCAACGCGGGGCAGCTCGCGATCTACGAGGACATCGAGCCGGAGCTGCGCGAGCGTGTCGAGGACGTGGTCCTGAACCGCCGGCCCGATGCGACCGAGCGTCTGCTGGAGATCGCGGCGCGTTTCAAGGGCGAGGCGGGCGGCCGCAAG
Organism: Steroidobacteraceae bacterium; assembly: GCA_035277305.1. GTDB lineage: Bacteria > Pseudomonadota > Gammaproteobacteria > Steroidobacterales > Steroidobacteraceae > Steroidobacter. Next base: position 19,073 of record DATEKT010000030.1, read on the forward strand.
GCCGAAGATCTGGCCTGGCGCAGCTGGCCGGTCGTGAAGCGACTGGAACACGCGCTGGTCAAAGGCATCGACCAGTTCGTCGTCGAGGACACCGAAGAAGCGCGCCAGCAGTTCGAGCGCCCGCTGCAGGTCATCGAAGGGCCGCTGATGGACGGCATGAACGTCGTCGGCGACCTGTTCGGCTCCGGCAAGATGTTCCTGCCGCAGGTCGTGAAGTCCGCGCGCGTGATGAAGAAGGCCGTGGCGCACCTGATCCCGTTCATCGAGCAGCAGAAAGCCGCCGGCGGCGCATCGCGCTCGAACGGCAAGATCATCATGGCGACGGTCAAAGGCGACGTGCACGACATCGGCAAGAACATCGTCGGCGTCGTGCTCCAGTGCAACAACTTCGAGGTCATCGACCTCGGCGTGATGGTGCCGTGCGAGCGAATTCTCGAGACCGCGCGGCGCGAGGGCGCGGACATGATCGGCCTGTCGGGCCTGATCACGCCGTCGCTCGACGAGATGGTGCACGTCGCGAAGGAAATGAAGCGGCAGGGGTTCGAGTTGCCGCTGCTGATCGGTGGCGCGACGACCTCGCCCGCACATACGTCGGTGAAGATCGATCCTCAGTACGAGGGGCCGGTCGTCTACGTGAAGGATGCATCGCGCTCCGTCGGCATCTGTCAGCAGCTCGTCGCCTCGGAGCGCAGCGAATACGTCGCACGCGTCAAGAGCGAGCACGCGACGCGTCGCGAGCAGCACCACGGCAAGAAGATCAAGGCGCCGCAGCTGACGATCGCACAGGCTCGCGCCAATCGCTTCAACGGCGGCTGGGATTCGTATGTGCCGCCGGTGCCGCGCTTCCTCGGCGTGCGCCTGTTCGACGACTACTCGCTGGAAGACCTGACCCGGTACATCGATTGGATGCCGTTCTTCAACGCGTGGGAGTTCGGCGGCAAGTTCCCGGACATTCTCACCGATGCCAAAGTTGGCGAGCAGGCGAGCAATCTCTACGCCGACGCACGCCGCATGCTCAAGCAGATCATTCGCGAGCGCTGGCTGGTCGCGCGCGGCGTGACCGGCCTGTTCCCCGCGAACAGCGTCGATGACGACGACGTCGAGGTTTACACGGACGAGTCGCGCTCGCGCGTGCTGACGCGACTGCACTTCCTGCGTCAGCAGAAGGGCAAGCCGGCAGGTCAGTCGCACGATGCGCTGGCCGACTTCATCGCGCCGAAGGCTTCGGGCCGGAGCGACTACATCGGCGCGTTCGCCGTCACCGCGGGCATCGGTATCGAGCCGCACCTGGAGCGCTTCGCGCAGGCGCACGACGATTATTCGAGCATCATGCTCAAGGCGCTGGCCGACCGCCTCGCCGAAGCGTTCGCCGAGCGGCTGCACGAGCGCGTGCGCCGCGAGTTCTGGGGCTATGCGCCGGACGAGCGGCTGAGCAACGAGCAGTTGATCCGCGAAGGCTATCGCGGCATCCGCCCGGCGCCCGGCTACCCGGCGTGCCCGGACCATACTGAGAAGGCGACGTTGTGGAAGCTGCTGGAGCCGACTGCGAACGCAGGCATCCAGCTCACCGAGTCTTACGCCATGTATCCCACTGCCGCAGTCAGCGGCTGGTACTTCTCGCACCCCGGCTCGCGCTACTTCGCGGTCGGCAAGATCGACCTCGACCAGGTGCAGAACTACGCGGCGCGCAAGAAGATCGGGCTGGAGGAGGCGCAGCGCTGGCTGTCGCCGAATCTCGGCTACGACTCGGATTCGGACGCCGACGCGGCCTAGCGGCTACAATTCGCCCCCTATGACTACAGCCAAGGTCTATCCGAGCGCGCAAGCCGCGCTGGAAGGAGTCGTGCGCGACGGGATGTCGGTGATGTGCGGCGGCTTCGGGCTGTGCGGCATCCCCGAGAACCTGATCGTCGCTTTGTGCGAGTCCGGCGTGAAGGGACTCACCGTCGTCTCGAACAATGCCGGCGTCGATCAGTTCGGCCTCGGCAAGCTGCTCAAGACGCGCCAGATCGCCAAGATGATTTCCTCTTACGTCGGCGAGAACAAGGAGTTCGAGCGCCAGTACCTGGCCGGTGAGCTGCAGCTGGAATTCAACCCGCAGGGCACGATGTCGGAGCGCATCCGCGCCGGCGGCGCGGGCATCTGGGGCTTCTACACGAAAACCGGCGCCGGCACGCTGGTTGCGGAAGGCAAGGAAACGCGCGTCGTGAACGGCGAGACGTACGTGCTCGAAACCGGACTCACCGCCGACCTGTCGCTGGTCAAGGCATGGAAGGGCGATACCGAAGGCAATCTCGTGTATCGCAAGACCGCGCGCAACTTCAATCCGATGATGGCGACGGCCGGGCGCGTCACGGTCGCGGAGGTCGAGCACCTGGTCGAGCCGGGCGAGCTCGATCCCGACGGCATCCACACGCCTGGCATCTTCGTGCAGCGGATCGTGCAGGGCCCGAGCTACCTGAAGACGATCGAGCACCGCACGACGCGCAAACGTCCGTAACTCAAGAGTCACCCTCATGCCCTGGAATCGTGAGCAACTGGCCGAGCGCGCCGCGCGCGAGCTGCGCGACGGCTTCTACGTCAATCTGGGCATCGGCATCCCGACGCTGGTCGGCAACTTCATCCCGCCCGGCATGAAGGTGGTGCTGCAGTCGGAGAACGGCATGCTCGGCATGGGCCCGTTCCCGTACGAGGGCGAGGAAGATCCGGACCTGATCAATGCCGGCAAGCAGACGATCACGCAGCTGCCGATCTCCTCGTATTTCTCCTCGGCCGACAGTTTCGGCATGATCCGCGGCGGACACATCGACCTGTCGATCCTCGGCGGCATGGAAGTCAGCGAGTCCGGCGATCTGGCGAACTGGATGGTGCCGGGCAAGATGGTGAAGGGCATGGGCGGCGCGATGGACCTGGTCGCGGGCGTGAAGCGCGTGGTCGTGGTGATGGAGCACACCTCGAAGGACGGCTCGCCCAAGTTCAAGCCGCGCTGCGAATTGCCGCTGACCGGCGCGAACGTCGTCGACATGCTGATCACGGATCTCGCCGTGTTCGAGCGGCCCGATCGCAAATCGCCGTTCAAGCTCATCGAGCGCGCGCCGGGTGTGACGGCCGAGGAGATCAAAGCGAAGACCCCGGCCAGATTCTTGTGAAGATGCGCTGAGGCTAGCCCGCCAATGCTCTGTCGATGGCCGCGAGCGGCGTGCCCGCTTTCATGCGCTGACAGTCAGCGCGCAGCGCTTCCAGACTGGTCCGCGTCGGCTTTTTCATGCCGTTCTCGCCAACGTCCGCAAGCAGTCGCGCGCGCCTGATCAGGATGCCGGTCCACGGCAGCGGCTCGGCCGAGGTGTATTTCTCGAGCCGGTCGGCGTAGCGGCGCACGGAGGCCCAGTCGCCCTCCTTCAGGAAGGCTTCGATCGCGTTGCCGTAGAACTCGAAATAGCTGTGACTGACGCAGCCGGCGGCGAGCAGCTCGTCGCCTTCTGCGAGCGCGCTGGTCCGTTCGATCGGGCTCGATGTCAATCGCGCGACCATGCTCAGCAGCATCGGGCCGCAATAAGACATGCCCGTTTCGCGACCGAGCGCCAGCGCTTCCTTCGACTGTTGCAGCGCTTGCACCGGATCCTCCGCAATCATCGTGTTTGCAAGGATGCCGAGGCACTCCGCCTCGAAGCGGCGGGCGCCGAGTTGCTTGGCGAGCTGCAGCGCCTGGCGCGCATGCCGGCGGCAATCGTCGAGCTCGGCCTGGATCAGGCAGCCGCTCGCCAGCACCAGGTGCACCAGCAGCTCGCCGCGCAGGTCGCCGACGCGACGGGCGAGCTCGAGCCCTTCGCGACAGCTCTCGCTGCTCGCGGCGGGCTCGCCGCAATAGGTGTGCGTGATCGCGAGCATCGGGAGGTTGGTGAGCAGCACGCTGACGAGGTCGTGATCGCGCGCTTCCTGGACGCAGCGGGCGAAACGCTCGCGGGCGGTCACGATCCTGCCGCGCTGATAGTACGCGTCGCCGAGCCCGCTCAAGGCTCGCGCGATTTCGAGATGCGACTGCGCTTCGAGCGCGAAGCGATGCGCCTGCTCGTGCGCCTGCATGCACGCGTCGAGACGGCCGAGCGGGAAGCACAAGTTGCCGCGCAGCGTGTGGATGCGCGCGCGCGTGCCGAAATCCGCGGACTCGCCGAGCGCGCTCTCCGCGTGCTCGAGCGCTTCCAGCGCTTCCTCGTGGCGATCCATGATGCGCAGCGCTGAGGCGATGCCCATCCACGCGTAGCCATGGCCGCTCTGGTCGATCGCGAAGTCGAGCGCCTCGCGATAGGCCGTAAGCGCATCGTGCGTGCGTCCGAGCTGCAGCAGCAGCTCGCCGAGCAGCACGCTGCTCTTGTGCAGCAGGACCGGCTCACGCGCCAGCGCACTCGCTTTGTTCACGAGGCCTAGTGCGCGCTCGAAGCGCAGCGCCGCCTGTTCGCCAAGCGCGGCCTCGATATAAGCTGCGGTGGCGCGCTCATCCTCGGCCGCCGCGAGATGATCTGCTCGCAGCGCCGGATCGCCGCTCGTGTACCAGTCGGCGGCGTTGCGATGCAGCTCGCGCCGCTGCGACTTCAGCGTGGACTCGTAGATGGCATCGCGGAACAGCGCGTGGACGAACTCGATCTCGCTACCGTTGAAGCGCACCAGCGCGGTTTCGGTCAAGGGAGTGGGATCGTAGTCCTCGTCGCCGAGGATGCGGCGCAAGGCCCCGAGCCCTGCGCGATGACCAAGGACTGCGGTGCCTTGCAGGGCCGCGTGATCGCGCGCCGACAAGCGTGCAGCGCGTGCAAGCACGACCGAGCGCACCGAACCGGGCAGCAGATCATGACCGGCGCGCGCGGCGCGCAGCAGCTGATCGAGAAACAGCGGATGTCCCTCGGCGCGCTGGATGCAGGCGTCGGTCATGTCCTTCGCCAGCTCCGGAAAATGGGCGGCAAGCTCCTGCGCTTCATCGTCGGCGAGCGGCGCGAGATCGACGGTCGTGACCGGGCAGCCCCGGGCGCGTGCGCGCCAGCTGGCATTGATCGGATCGCCTTCCGGGCGCGTGGTCATGATGAAAAGGATCTGGCAGTTCGTGACGACCGCGGCGATCTCGCCGAAGCGAGCGAGCTCGTCGGTATCCGCCCAGTGCACGTCTTCGACCACGAGCAGTTGCGGCCCGCGCTGCACGGCGGTCTCGATCAACTGTGCCAGCGCGAGCGCGCGACCGCGTTGACGGGTCGCGATCTCCATCGCTTTTTCCAGGGCAGCCAGCTCGGCGTCGATGGGCGCATCGATCAGGTCGCTCAGGAAGATGATCTGGTCGACGGCATTGCGCCCCGACATCGCACGCCGCACTGCTGCTGCGCGCTCGTTCGCCGACGCATCTGCGCTCAGGCCTAGCAGGCTCAGCGCCAGCGCCGTGATCGGGCGCCGGCCCGGTGATTGGCCGAAGTCGAAGACCTGCGCCGAGTGCACGGCGACACCGCGCTCACGCGCCGAAGCGCGAACAGCGTTCACGAGGCACGTCTTGCCAATGCCGGCTTCGCCGCGCACGACGATCGCGCGGCCGTGGCGGCTGCTGGTGCATCGATCCAGTGCTGCGAGAATCATCGCGAGCTCGGGGCGGCGGCCGACGAACGGCTGCGCGCCCGGACCGATCTCGCTGCGCAACCCTTCGAGGCTCCACGCAACGACCGGCTCGGCGTGACCCGGCTGAACGCTCGCCGCGCGTGCGCCGCTGATGCGCTCGCCGAGCGATGCGCGCAGCTCTTCGGAGACGAGAATCTCGTTATCGGGAGCGCGCGCCGCGAGCGTGTGCGCGACGTGCGTCGGTCGGCCGGTCAGCGGAAAGATCTCGGCGCCGCACAGCACCTGGCCCTGCGCGATTCCGATGCGCAGCGCGAGAGCGCCAACGGCCGGCCACGGCGTGCTCGCAATCGTGCATTGCAGAGCCAGTGCGGCCTGGGCCGCGCGTTCCGGCTCGTTGCCGTAAGACGTCGGGATGCCGAACACCGCGAGCACGTTGCTGCCGACGCGCCGGTCGACGCGTCCGCCGAATTCGGTCACGGCCTCGCTGACACGGCGGTGAAACTGCGTTGCGACCGCGTGCGACTCTTCGGGGTCAAGCTGCGCTTCCAGCTCCAGCAAGCCTTCGAGGCGCGCGACGAGAATCGTTGCATCGATCAGCTGCGGACGAACCTCGACGGACGCGGCCGGTTCGCTGATTCGCGGGGCTTCGTGCGTAGCGGTGTCATCGAGCGCTGCATCTTCGCCGTCGCTCTGGCCAAGCGCCGCGCGCCGGCGGCGCATCAGGTCACGATACAGCTGCTCGGTGGCGGGCTCGGGTGCAACATCGAGCTCACGTCGCAGCACATCGCGACATACGCGGTACTGGCGCAACGCTTCTGCATAAGAGTTGCGCTTGGCGTGCAGGTCCATGACCATGCGATGCGCTGCTTCGTTCAGCGGCTCGAGCGCGACGAGCTTGGTCGCAGCCGCGAGCGCACCTTCGCTGTCGCCGTTCGCGATGCACAGCTCGGCGAGCTTGTTCAGCGCATCGCTCAATTCCTTGCGCAGCGTCAGCCGCTCGCTCGTCAGCCATTCGTCGAAGGCAGTGGAACGCGCGTCGAAGCCGTCGAGCAGATCGCCGCGATAATGCGACATCGCTTCCTGTAGCGACGTGCGTGTCCCGGCGGTGAGCGCGCGACGAAACGCATGCAGATCGCTGCGCACGACCGCGGGATCGATGCCGACGGATTCAGTGTCGGCGAGCAGCGCCTTGTGCGCGTCGGCTGGCAACGATTTTCGCAACGCCGCCAGTGCCTGGCGCAGGCTCGTGCGTGCGAGCTCTTCGTCAGCGTCTTCCCACAAGAGTGTCGCGAGCCGGTCGCGGCTGTGCGATTCGCCGGGGCGCAGCGCGAGATACGCCAGCAACGCGCGGCCCTTGCGGGACGCAATGCGAACCTCGGCGCCCGCGGAATCTTGCACGCGGAAAGCGCCGAGCACCTGGAGATTGAGTTCGGTCAAGAGATCCCCGCGCCCCGCTCGTCGGGGTCGTTCTTGGGCGCCCATTTTCACGTATTTTTCACGACTGTCGAGACTGACGCCTCACGGCGCCTGCGTAGAGTTTGCCCCGTAGTCACCTTCCGGAGGATTCATGCTGACCGACGCCCGCGGCTGTCCCACCTCGGCCACCACCAGTGCTTTGCTGCAGCAATACGAGCAGGCCCTGGACCTCTCGGCCAGTTACGTGCTCGACCCGCTGGCGACGATCCAGAAGGCGCTCGATTCCGACCCCACTTTCGCGCTGGGCCACTGCCTGCGCGCCGGGCTGGCGGTCATGGCGACCGACCGCGGGGCCGTGCCGATGCTGGCGGAGAGCGTGGCGGCCATCGAGTCGCTGGGGCGGCGCGCCCACGAGCGCGAGCGTGCCCACGGGGCCGCTGCCCGCGCCTGGCTGGAAGGCGACTTCGCCGGCTCGATCCAGCGTTATGGTGAGATCCTGCTCGACCATCCCCACGACCTGCTGGCGTTGCAGGTCGCGCACGTCGGCGACTTCTTCCTCGGCTCCTCCACGATGCTCCGCGACCGGGTCGCCCAGGTGCTGCCCACCTGGGATACGAGCACGCCGGGATACGGCTACGTGCTCGGCATGTACGCCTTCGGCCTGGAAGAGACTGCACTGTATTCGCGCGCGGAGGACATCGGCCGCCGCGCGCTGGACAGCAATCGGCGGGACGCGTGGGCGGTCCACGCCGTGACGCACGTGATGGAGATGCAGGGCCGTCTGCGCGACGGTATCGATTGGCTCGCCTCGCGCGAGACCGATTGGTCGGTGAACAATGGTTTTGCGTTCCACAACTGGTGGCATCTCGGGCTGTTCCACCTCGAAGCGGGCAACTACACGCGCGTCCTGGAGTTCTATGACAAGCGGATTCGCCCGACGCCTTCCGAGGTGCCGCTGGAGATGGTCGATGCCACCGCGCTGTTGTGGCGCCTGGAGTTGCGGTCAGCGAATGTCGGCGACCGCTGGCAGAAACTCGCCGCATGCTGGGAGCCGCTGGCGGAGCATTCCTATTATGCGTTCAACGACGCGCACGCCGTGATGGCTTTCGCCGCCGCGGGTCGCACCGAGCTCGTGGAACGCGCGATCGCGGCGATGGAACGCAAGGCGGCCGGGACCGATACGAATGCCATGATGACGCGCGATGTCGGCCTGCCGTTCGCGCGCGGCGTCGCTGCGTTCGCGGCCGGCCGCTACGGCGATGCGCTCGCGTTCCTGCAACCGATCCGCACGATCGCGAATCGTTTCGGCGGCAGCCATGCGCAGCGCGATCTCATCCATCTCACGATGGTCGAAGCCGCATTGCGTGCGCGGCAGGCGCGGCTGGCGCGCGCGTTGATTTCGGAACGCACGCAGCTCAAGCCGTCCAGCCCATTCAACTGGCAACTTACTGCGCGCGCGATGGATCTCAACGGCGACAGCGCCGGCGCTGCGAAGGCGCTGGAGAGCGCGGAGGCGCGCACCAAGGCGCAGTTCGGAGTGACCCGCGCCTACGCCTGATGCGGGCGTGACAGGTATTGCTGAGACTGCATCTCGACGAGGCGGCTCTTCGTGCGCTCGAACTCGAAGGTGAGCTTCGCGCCGCGATAAGTCTGGGTCGCCGGCGCGGCCGCGGAGACGATCAGCTTCACGGCGCGGTCGTAGAACTCGTCGACCAGCGAAATGAAGCGCCGCGCCGCATTCTCGGCCTCGGGCCCCAGCACCGGAACGTCGGTGACGAACACGGTGTGGTAGCACCGCGCGATCTCGATGTAATCCGCCTGTCCGCGCGGTCCCTCGCACAGCTCCTTGAACGTGAACCAGATCGCGCCGTCGGCGTGACGATGCGCGCGCAAGCGCCGGTGGTTGAGGATCAGCGTCGTGTCGGTCGCGCCGGGCTCGGCGGCGATGACGTCGAACAGCTTTTCGAGCGCGGCGGGCGTTGCCGCATCGTGCGCATCGAACCACGTGCGCGCACGTTCGAGGTGGCGCAGCCGATAGTCGGCGCCGGCGTCCATGTGCACGACTTGCGTGTGCTCCTTCAACAGGCGGATCGCGGGCATGAAGCGCGCGCGCTGCAGGCCTTCCTTGTAGAGATCGTCCGGCTTGACGTTCGAGGTCGCGATCAGCGTGACTCCACGCTCGAACAGTCCGCGGAACAGACTGCCGAGCAGCATCGCATCGGCGATGTCGGTCACGAACAGCTCGTCGAAGCACAGCACGCGCGCCTTGCGCGCCAGCCGGTCGGCGACCTGGTCGAGCGGATCGCTCTGGTCCTTGTGCTTCTTCAACTCGTCATGGACCGACTGCATGAAACGATGGAAGTGGCTGCGCTGCTTGTCGCGAAACGGCAGGCTCTGGAAGAACAGGTCCATCAGCCAGGTCTTGCCGCGGCCGACGCCTCCCCACACGTACAGGCCGCGCTGCAGCTGGTGCAGCTTGCCGCCGGAAAGCAGACCGCCGAGCAGCTTGTTGCCGAGCAGACGCTTGGGTTTCGCGGCAATCAGCTGCTCGCGCAGGTTGTCGAGCAGTGCGACGACCTGTCGCTGCGCGGAATCGGGCTGGTAACCCAGGCGAGCGCACTCGCGCTCGTAGAGCTCTGCGACTTTCAACGCGTCGATCTCATTGCGCCAGCTCGGGCAGGTCCTTGAAGAAGTCGAGCGCCTGCGGATTCGCCAGGGCGTCGAGGTTCTTGACGGTGCGGCCGTGCACAACCTCGCGCACGGCGAGCTCGACCAGCTTGCCGTTGATCGTGCGGGGCAGATCCGGAGCCTGCACGATGCGCGCCGGCACGTGACGCGGCGTCGTGTTGCCGCGAATGGCAGTGCGGATCTTGTCGCGCAAGGCGTCGTCGAGCGTCAATCCTTCGCGCAGGCGCACGAACAGGACGATGCGCACGTCGCCCTGCCATTGCTGCGCAATGGCGATCGACTCGGCGACTTCATCGATCTTCTCGACCTGTCGATAAATCTCGGCGGTGCCGATGCGCACGCCGCCCGGATTCAACACCGTGTCGGAGCGCCCGTGCACGATCAGGCCGCCGCGCGAGGTGATCGTCGCTAGATCGCCATGCCGCCACACGTTCGGATAGCGTGCGAAATACGCAGCGTGCAGGCGCGAGCCGTCGGTATCGCCCCAGAAACCGATCGGCACGGAAGGGAAGGGCGCGCTGCAGACGAGCTCACCTTGCTCGCCGTGCAGCGGCTTGCCGTTGTCGTCGAAGACCTCGGTCTTCATGCCGAGCGACAGCACCTGCAGCTCGCCTTCGTACACGGGCTGGATCGGGCAACCGCCGCCGAAGCACGCCATCAGATCCGTGCCGCCGCTGATCGATGCGAGCTGCACGTCCGGCTTCACTTCCCGATAGACGTAGCGGTAGCTCGGAGGATTCAGCGGCGCGCCGGTCGAGATGACTGTGCGCAATGCACCCAGCTCGAATTCACGTCGCGGCCGGATGCCGGCTTGCTCGCACGCCACGAGAAAGCGCGGACTGGTGCCGAAGATCGTAACGCGCTCGTCGTGCGCCAGCCGCCACAGCACGCGCGGATCGGGCCGCAGCGGCGCGCCGTCGAACAGCACGACGGTCGCGCCGGTCGCGAGCCCGCTCACGAGCGCGTTCCACATCACCCAGCCCGTCGTCGTGTAGTAGAAGTAGCGGTCGTCCGGGCCCATGTCGGAATGCAGCGTGTTTTCCTTCAGCTGCTGCAACAGGGCGCCGCCGGCACCGTGCACGATGCACTTCGGCACGCCGGTGGTGCCGGATGAATACAGGATGAAAGCCGGCTGATCGAACGGCAGCTGCTCGAACGACAGCGTCGCCGTGCTATCGCCGAAGGCAGCGAACAGCACGGCCTGGTCGATCGTTCCGACCGCGGGCCGCTCGTTCACGTAGGGCACGAGCACGACGCGCTCGATGCTGGAGATCTTTTCCTTGACCGCGCGCACGGTCGCCATGCAATCGAGCGTCTTGCCGGCGTAGCGATAGCCGTCCGCGGCGAACAGCACCTTCGGTGCGATCTGGCCGAATCGATCCACCACGCCGCTCAGCCCGAAGTCGGGTGAGCACGAGGACCAGACCGCGCCGAGGCTCGTCGTCGCGAGCATCGCGATCACGGTTTCCGGCATGTTCGGCAGATAGCCCGCGACGCGATCGCCCGGCTTCACGCCGGCTGACCGCAAGCCATCGGCGATGCGTGCAGTCTCGCGCCGCAGCTCGCGCCACGAGAGCTGCCGGCGTTCGCCGCGCTCGTTACGGAAGATGAGGGCGGGAGTGTCGTCGTCGCGGCGCAGGAGATTTTCCGCGTAGTTCAGCCGCGCATCGATGAACCAGCGCGCGCCGGGCATGCGGTTGCCGTCCTCGATGATCTGCGTAGCGCGCGTCTGTGCGCGGACCTCGCAGAAGTCCCACACTGCGCTCCAGAAGTTCTCCGGGAATTCGATCGACCAACGGTGCAGCGAGTTGTAGTCGGGCACCGGCGCCTGGTAGCGCTCGCGCACGAAACGCAGGAAGCGCGTCAGCTTGGCGCGCTCGATGCGTTCCGGCGAAGGGGACCAGATCGGCTCCATGGACTAGAGGGTTGCCTCAGAGATTCTGGTAGTTGGGGCCGGAGCCGCCCTCGGGAGTCGTCCAGGTGATGATCTCGTACGGATCCTTGATGTCGCACGCTTTGCAGTGGACGCAGTTCGCCGCGTTGATCTGCAGGCGCCGCCCGCCCTGGCCGTCGGAGACCATTTCGTAGACGCCGGCGGGGCAGAAGTTCTCGCACGGATTGCCGTATTCCCTGGTGCAGCGGGTCACGCAGATCGATGTGTCGTGCACCTTGAGATGCACCGGCTGCGATTCGTCGTGCACGTTGCCGGCGAAGAACACCGAAGCGAGACGATCGCGCGGCGGCAGCGAGCGGTCGACCCAGCCGCGATCGGGCGAGGCGTACTCGTCGAGCTTCTCGAGCGATGACCAGTCGGCCGTGTTGCGCATCGTCCAGGGCACGTGGCCGCGCAGGAGCGAATCGATGCCCGCATTGAACATCGCGAAGTACAAGCCGCGCTTGAAGGCCGGCTTGAAGTTGCGAATCGAGCGCAGCTCGGCGTGACCTTCCGATGCGCGCCAGCGCGCGTCGTAGCCGGCGATCTTGCCGGTCTCGGCCAGATGCTCGGCTGCGAGCACGCCCGAGCGGATCGCCTGGTGAATGCCCTTGATCTTGAAAACGTTGAGCGTGCCGCCGGCATCGCCGACCAGCATCGCGCCCGGCATCTCGAGTTTCGGCAGCGACTGGTAGCCGCCCGCCGCGATCGTGCGTGCGCCGGCCGCGAGAATCTCGCCGCCCTCGAGCAACGGCTTGATGCGCGGATGCGCCTTGAACTGCTGGAACGCTTCGAACGGCTTGAGCCGCGGGTCTTCGTAGTTCAGCCCGACGACGTAACCGACGTACACGCGATCCTGGTCGAGGTGATAGAGGAAGCTGCCGCCATAGGTGCGCGTGTCGAGCGGCCAGCCGAATGCGTGCTCGATGCGCCCGGGCTTCACGCGGCCCGGCGGCAATTGCCACAGCTCCTTGAAGCCGAGGCCGAATGTCGGCGGATCGACGCCCTCGCGCAGATTGAACTTCGCGATCAGCTGCTTGCTGATCGAGCCGCGTGAGCCTTCGGCAAGAATCGTCGTGCCGGCGTGGATCTCGACGCCGGGCGTGTAGTTCGGGCCCGGTGTGCCGTCTTTGTTGAGACCCATGTCGCCGATGCGCACGCCCTTCACGCCGCCCTGTTCGTCGAACAGCGCTTCGGCCGCGGAAAAGCCGGGGAAGATGTCGACGCCGAGTTTCTCCGCCTGCTGCGCGAGCCATGGCGTGAGCTGACCGAGCGAAACGATGAAGTTGCCGTGGTTGTGCATCGGCGAGAGCCTGATGGCCCAGCCCGGCAGCTTGAACGAGCCGGTCTTCGTCATCAGCCGCACGTCGTCTTCCGCTGCCGGCACTTTCATGCCGGTGTATTCGCTGCGCCAGTTCGGCAGCAGCTTTTCCAGCGCGGCGGGCTCGAGCACCGCGCCGGAGAGCGCATGCGCGCCGACCGACGAGGCCTTCTCCAGCACGCAGATGTTCTTGTCCGGCTGCAGCTGTTTCAGACGGATCGCGCACGCGAGGCCCGACGGCCCGGCGCCGACGATCACGACGTCGTACTCCATCACCTCTCTATCTGTCATTCGTGCGCTCTCACTTCGGCGCCATGCGGATCGCGCCATCGAGGCGGATGCATTCGCCGTTGAGCATCGTGTTCTCGCAGATGTGCGCGACCAGCGCGGCGTATTCTTCCGGCCGGCCGAGGCGCGACGGGAACGGCACCTGCTTGCCGAGCGAGTCCTGCACTTCCTGCGACAGCGACGCCACCATCGGCGTCTTGAACACGCCGGGCGCGATCGTCATCACGCGAATGCCGTTGCCGGCAAGATCGCGCGCCATCGGCAGCGTCATGCCGACGACGCCGCCCTTGGAAGCGGAGTAGGGGACCTGGCCGATCTGGCCGTCGAACGCCGCGACCGACGCCGTCATGATGATGACCCCGCGCTCGCCTTCTTCGTTCGGCGTGTTGCCGACCATCACGCCCGCGGCCGACTTCGCGACCAGCAGCGTGCCGACGAGGTTCACTTCGATGACCTTGCGGAAGATCTCGCCGGGCAGCGGACCTTCCTTGTTGACCATGCGGCGCGGCCAGCCGATACCCGCGCAATTGACGGCGACGTTGAGCCCGCCCATGTCGCTCTGCGCCTGCGTCATCGCCGCGGTCACGGCGGCTTCGTTGGAGACGTCGACCTTCTGGAACGTCGCGTTGGCGCCGAGCGCTTTCGCGGCGGTTTGTCCGGCCGCTTCCTGCACGTCGAGCAGCACAACCTTTGCGCCCGCGGCGACCAGACGCTGCGCGACCGCATTGCCCAGCCCGGATGCACCGCCGGTGACGACGGCGCGGATTTGATTCAATTTCATGCTCGCCCCTTCAGATACTCAGATTCTCTGCCCGCCGTCGACTTCGACGACCCGGCCCGAAAAATAATCGTTCTCGGCGATGAACAGCGCGGCGTGCGCCATCTCGGCCGGCTCGGCCATGCGCTTGAGCGGCACGGCGTTGACCATGCGCTCGATCATCTCGGGCTTCATCGTGTCGAGGATCTCGGTGCGCGTAAAGCCCGGCGCGATCGCCCCGGTGCGGATGCCGTAGCGCGCCAGCTCTTTCGCCCAGACCACGGTCATTGCCACGACGCCGGCCTTGGTCGCCGAATAGTTTGACTGCCCCATGTTGCCGGAGCGCGAGATGCTCGAGGTGCTGATGATCACGCCGCCGTGGCCCAGGCCGATCATACGTTGCGCGGCCTCGCGCGCGCCCAGGAAGACGCCGGTCAGGTTCACGTCCATGACCGCGCGCCACTGGTCCAGCGACATCTTGCCGACGACCTTGCCGTCCTGGACCTTGACGAGCAGGGCGTCCTTGGTGATGCCGGCATTGTTGATCATGACGTCGAGCCGGCCGAAGTCGCGCACGACGGCGTCGAGCGTGCCCGACACGTCTTCCTCGCGCGCCACATTGCAGACGTAGGTGCGGGCGCGGACGGATTCAGCTTCGCATAGCTCGCGCGTGCGTTCGAGATCGCTCTGGTTCAGGTCGAGCAGCGCCAGGTCGGCGTGCTTGCGGGCGAAGGCCAGCGCCATGGCGCGGCCGATCCCGCGACCGGCGCCGGTGATGACGACGAGCTTCCCGTCCAGCTGCATGCCGACCTCGCAAAAAAAGGGGGAAGATGTTAACAGGTCGCGCCCGTTATTCCCCCGGATGCCAGTTCGGCTTGCGACGCTCCAGAAATGCCGACAGCCCCTCGCGACCTTCCGGGCTCACGCGCAGGCGCGCGAGCAATCGTGCAGTTTCTTCACCCAGCGCATCGCGGTCGCCGAGCGCGGCTACACGTCGCACCAGCTTCTTCGCGGCCCGCAGCGCTTCCGGCCCGCCACGCAGCAGATGATCGACCTGCGTGGCGACCGCCGCGTCGAGTTGCTCGGCGCTGGCCGTGAAGTGCAGCAGCCCGAGACTGCGCGCTTCGACTGCGTCGAACGGCGCCGCGGTGAGGAATAGACGTCGCGCGTTCCGGTTGCCGATCGCCGCGACGACATAGGGAGAGATTGCTGCCGGCACGATACCGAGACGCACTTCGGTCAGCGCGAACTTGGCTGTTTCCGCGGCAATCGCGATGTCCGCACAAGCGACCAGACCGACGCCGCCGCCGAAGACGTTGCCGTTGACACGCGCGATGACAGGCTTCTCGAGCTCGTCGAGTGCGCGCAGGCAGCGCACCAGCAGCAGGGCATCGTCGACATTCTGCTGCTCGGTCGCGCCCATCATCGATCGCATGTGCGCGATGTCGGCGCCGGCGCAGAAGCTTGCGCCCGCGCCGGTCAGCACGACCACGCGTGCCTGGGCGTTGCCGTTGATCGCGTCGAGGGCGGCGCGCAGCTCCTGCATCGTCGCGCCATCGAGCGCGTTGTGTTTGTCCGGGCGATTCAGCGTCAGCGTGGCAACGCCGCGTGCATCGATGCTCGTGGTGATGAGAGACATTGTGCTGTCCTGCCCCCGCATTGCTACATTCGGAAGACGCCGTACCGTTCCACTCCCGGCTTCGGTCCACGCATTGCGGCGCTGATGGCCTGGCCGAGCACGCGACGCGTGTCGATCGGATCGATGACGCCGTCGTCCCACAGGCGCGCGGTCGCGTAGTAGGGATTGCCTTGCGCTTCGTATTGCCCGCGGATCTCGTTCATGAAGCCCTGGCGCTCGTCTTCCGGCCATTCCTTGTTGCGCGCTTTCAGTCCGTCGCTGCGCACGGTCGCGAGTACCTGTGCGGCTTGTTCGCCGCCCATCACGGAGATGCGCGCGTTCGGCCAGGTCCACATCATGCGTGGCGAATAGGCGCGGCCGCACATCGCATAGTTACCGGCGCCGAACGAGCCGCCGATGATCACGGTGAATTTCGGCACGCGTGAGCAGGCGACTGCGTTCACCATTTTCGCGCCGTCTTTCGCAATGCCGCCGTGCTCGAACTTCTTGCCGACCATGAAGCCGGTGATGTTCTGCAGGAAGATCAGCGGCACGCCGCGGCGGTTCGCGAGCTGGATGAAGTGGGCGGCCTTGAGCGCGGTTTCGGAGAACAGGATGCCGTTGTTGGCGACGATCGCTACGGGAAAGCCGTACAGGTGCGCGAAGCCGCACACGATGGTCTTGCCGTACAGCGGCTTGAACTCGTGGAACTCCGACGCGTCGACGATGCGCGAGATGATCTCGCGGACGTCGTACGGATAGCGCGTGTCGCGCGGAATGATGCCGTAGATATCTTCCGCGTTGTGCACGGGCTCACGCACTTCCTGCTGCGGCAGCCACGGCTTGTGATAGCGGGCCAGATGCTTGACTGCATCGCGCGCCATCGCCAGCGCGTGCTGGTCATTGTCGGCGAGCTGATCCGCAACGCCCGAGATGCGTGTGTGCACATCGCCGCCACCGAGCGACTCGGCGTCGACGATCTCGCCCGTCGCTGCGCGCACCAGCGGCGGGCCGCCCAGAAAAATCGTGCCTTGCTTCTTGACGATGATCGCTTCGTCGCACATCGCGGGAACGTAAGCGCCGCCGGCCGTGCACGATCCCATGACGACGGCGAGCTGCGTGATGCCCGCGGCCGACAACCGCGCCTGGTTGTAGAAGATGCGGCCGAAATGCTCGCGGTCCGGAAACACTTCGTCCTGCAGCGGCAGGAACGCGCCGCCGGAGTCGACGAGATAGACGCAGGGCAGGTGATTCTCCGCGGCGATTTCCTGGGCGCGCAGATGCTTCTTCACCGTCATCGGGAAGTACGTGCCGCCTTTCACCGTCGCATCGTTGGCGACCACGACGACTTCCGAGCCGTGCACGCGGCCGATGCCGGTGATCACGCCGGCCGCGGGTGCGCCGCCGTCGTACATGCCGTCCGCCGCGAGCGGCGAGAATTCCAGGAACGGGGTGCCGGGATCGAGGAGGGTGCTCACGCGATCGCGCGGCAGCAGTTTGCCGCGTTCAGTGTGCTTGCGCCGCGCGTCATCGCCGCCGCCTTCGGACGCGATGGCGACGCGCTGCTTCAGTTCATCGGCCAGCGCGCGCATGTAGGAGGCATTCGTGTGAAAGGCCTCGGAGCTCGAATCCACCCGCGTCGGAATCATGCAGTCGCCTCGAAGATTTCCCGTCCGATCAGCATGCGGCGGATCTCGCTGGTGCCCGCGCCGATCTCGTACAACTTGGCATCGCGCAGCAGGCGGCCGGCCGCGAAGTCGTTGATATAGCCGTTGCCGCCGAGCGCCTGGATCGCCTCGAGCGCCATCCAGGTCGCGCGCTCGGAAGCCTGCAGGATACAGCCAGCCGCGTCGAAGCGCGTGACCCGGCCGCGGTCGCAGGCTGCGGCGACGGAGTAAACGTAGGCGCGGCACATGTTCATCGTGGTGTACATGTCGGCGATCTTGGCCTGCATCAGCTGGAAGGTGCCGATCGGCTTGCCGAACTGCTGGCGCTCGTGCACGTATGGCAGCACCAGGTCGAGGCACGCGCGCATGATGCCGAGCGAGCCGCCGGCGAGCACCACGCGCTCGTAGTCGAGGCCGCTCATCAAAACCTGCGCGCCGTGTCCTTCCTTGTGCACCAGGTTCGCGGCCGGGATCGCGCAGTCCTTGAACACCAGCTCGCAGGTGTCGGAGCCGCGCATGCCGAGCTTGTCGAGCTTCTGCGCCGTGCTGAAGCCCGGCGTGCCGCGCTCGACGATGAAGGCGGTTACGCCCTTCGGGCCGAGCTTCGGATCGAGCGTGGCGTAGATGATCGCGACATCCGCGCTCGGGCCGTTCGTGATCCACATCTTGCTGCCGTTGAGCACGTACGTGTCGCCGCGCTTCTCGGCGCGCGTGCGCATGCCGATGACATCCGACCCAGCGCCTGGCTCGCTCATGGCGAGCGCGCCGACGTGCTCGCCGGACATCAGCTTCGGCAGGTATTTCTCTTTCTGCGCGGGGGTGCCCCAGCGGCGCATCTGGTTGACGCACAGGTTCGAGTGCGCGCCGTACGACAGGCCGACGGAGGCGGAGGCGCGGCTGATCTCTTCCATCGCCACGACGTGCGCGAGGTAGCCGAGGCCGGTGCCGCCCAGCTCTTCCTCGACGGTGATGCCGAGCAGGCCCAGCTCGCCGAGCTGCGGCCACAGCTCGCGCGGGAATTTGTTGGTGCGATCGATCTCCGCGGCCACGGGCGCGATGCGCTCCGCGGCGAACTTGGCGACCGTGGCGCGCAACGTCTCGAGGTCTTCGCCGAGACCGAAATCGAAATCCTGCATATCCTTGGCTCCGCAAGCGCTGGGGGAGGGGCTTGTGCCCTTTGTCCTATTGTCCGACAATCCGACCAAGAGTCAACCAGGAAACATGAGCAAGAAGCCCGCATCCTCGACCCCCGCCCGGCCGCGCCGCACCGCAACCCCCGTTGCGGCGCCGGCAGTCAGTGCCGCGGCGCCCCTGTTCGACCCGGTCGAGCGGGAGCCGGCCTACACCCGCGTCTCCTCGGCGATCGAGGCCAAGATCCTGTCGCGCACGCTGCGCGACGGCGACGTGCTCCCCGCGGAGACCGAGCTCGCCCAGCAATTCCGCGTACACCGCTCGACGGTGCGCGAGGCACTGCGGCGGCTGGAGAGCGCAGGTCTCGTCCTGCGTCCGCCTGGGGCAAAGCGGATGGTCGTGAGCCGGCCGCACGCCGAGAAGGTTTCCTCCGGCATGCGTCACGCGCTGGTCCTGCACGACGTAACGTTCGTGGACGTGTGGGAAGCGATGATGGTGATCGAGCCCGAAGTCGCGGCGCTCGCCGCTGGCAGGCGCACGCAGGTGGACCTGGATGCATTGAGCCAGGCAGCCGAGGCGTTCCGTGCGTGGCCGAAGGACGACCCCGGCGCAGTCGATGTGGTCGCTGATTTCTTCGAGGCCATGGGCGCCGCTTCGCGCAACCAGGTGCTGGTGCTGGCGAAGCAGTCGCTGACGGACGCGCTGGCGCCGTCACTCGCTCGTGTGATCGATACGGTGCCGCAGGCGCGTCAGCGCATCGCGGATGCGCAGCGGCGGATTCTCACCGCCGTGCGCGACAAGAACGCGGAAGAGGCGCGGAAATGGATGTCGAAGCACGTCCGCGACTTTCAGCGCGGTTACGAGCTCGCGGGCATCTCGCCGGAAACGCCGATCTCGGTGTAACTACACCAGCTCGATCGCGATCGCGGTAGCTTCGCCGCCGCCGATGCACAGCGATGCGATGCCGCGCTTGCCGCCGCGCTTCTTCAGCGCGTGGACCAGCGTCGTCAGGATGCGCGCGCCGGTCGCGCCGATCGGATGGCCGAGCGCGCATGCGCCGCCATTGACGTTGACCTTTGCCGGATCGAGTTTGAGATCGTGGATCGCCGCCATGGCCACGCAGGCGAATGCCTCGTTGACCTCGTACAGATCCACCTGGTTCGCGTTCCAGCCGGCCTTCTTGAGCACCGCCTGGATGGCGCCTACCGGCGCGGTCGTGAACCATTCTGGCGCCTGAGCGAAGCTCGCATGCGCAACGATGCGCGCCAGCGGCTTCAGGTTCTGTGACTGCACCGCAGCTGCGCTCGCGATGACCAGCGCCGCTGCACCATCCGAAATCGATGACGAGCTCGCCGCCGTCACCGTGCCGTCCTTGCCGAATGCGGGCTTCAGGTTCGGGATCTTCGCGATGTCGCAGGTGAACGGCGTTTCGTCCTTCGCGACGACGCGCTCGCCCTTGCGGTCCTGCACGGTCACGGGCGCGACCTCCGTATCGAAATGCCCTTTCTCGACCGCGTTCAGCGCGCGCCGCACGGATTCCGCTGCGAATTCGTCCTGCTGGCCGCGCGTGAAGCCGTATTGCTTCGAGGTCGCGTCGGCAAAGAAACCCATCATGTTGCCGTCGAACGGGCTCTGCAGACCGTCGAAGAACATGTGATCGATCAGCTGCGCGTGGCCCATGCGCAGGCCGGAGCGCGCCTTCGGCAGCAGATACGGAGCGTTGCTCATCGATTCGATGCCGCCCGCGAGCACGATTTGCGCCGAGCCGGCAGCGATCTGATCCGCCGCCAGCATCACTGCCTTGAGGCCGGAGCCGCACATCTTGTTCACGGTGGTGGCAGGCACCTTCTGCGGCACGCCGGCCGCCAGCGCGGCCTGACGGCCCGGGGCCTGGCCGATACCCGCCTGGAGCACGCAGCCGAAAATCGTCTCGTCGATCTGCGCAGCGTCGATGCCGCTGTCCTTGATCGCAGCCTGGGCCGCCGCGGCGCCGAGTTGCGGTGCGCTCAGCGCGCTGAGCGCGCCCTGGAACGAACCGATGGGGGTACGACGTGCAGCAACGATGTAAATGTCTTCGCTCATGACGTGATCCTACAGGGGGCCGGCGGCTCGACCAAACATTGTTGCGGCCGCATAAGCGAAATCAATGGCTGTTATTAGGGACGGCGTGCCTGCTGCAACTCGGCGACGCCGTCGGTTTCCGACAGATCCGGCTCGTCCAGCGCCGCGAGAATGCGTGCGCGCGACTGATCGCGCATCTGCGCGATCGCGGTTGTCGAGTCGACTCCCGGGAGCGGCGCGAGCGCCGGCATCACCTGGATATGAATACGGCCCCAGCGCGGCAGGAAGCGGCCGCTCGGCAGGATGCGCCGCGTGCCGCGAATCGCGATCGGCACGATCGGCAACTCCGCGCGGGCTGCGATTGCGAATGCGCCGGTGTGGAATTTCCCGAGCCCGGGCTGCGCGAGGAACGTGCCTTCCGGAAAGAATGCGAGCGCCTGCCCGGTTTCCGCGGCCTTGAACAAGCGGCGCGCGTCCATGCCGCCGGCGTGACGATTGAAGCGGTCGACGAACTCCGAGCCGATCCGGCGCAGCACGAAGCCGGCGAGCGGCACGCGCGAGACCTCCTTCTTGATGACGAACGAGAAGCGCGCGGGCAGGGCGGCCTTCAGCACGACGCCGTCGAGATAGCTCGCATGGTTGGCCACGACCACGCAGGGCCCGGCCGGCAGATGCTGCGCATCCAGGATCCGCAGCGGCTGGGCGGTCAGTCGGAAAAACGCCTGCGCGGCAAAGTGCGCCATGTGCCGGCGCGTGCGGATCGGCAGCGGCAGCAGCACCAGCGCAAAAACCAGCAGCCCGCAAACCAGAAAGGCCGCGAGCGCGTACAGACCGTACGGGATCTCCAGCAAGCCGAGCAGGGCGCGCTTCAGGAATGAAAACATGGTCGGAATGGGGTCGGGTCGCTCTAATGCCTGCTACAGGGTGCCAGTTTCTGTGAACTGCTTCTCTTTATGTCAACCCCAAGGGGGTTCTGTGATAACTGTCACGCCCCTGCCAGACCCCCCTTTGCATACTGCAGTCACCGCAAGAACGGGGTCGGCGCAGGCTGCCTCTGGCGTTTAGCTTCAACGTGATGAGCACTGTTACGAAAGCGTCAGTTTACTCGAGGACCGGCGAAGAGACGCCCGACACCCCGTCGCTGGCTTCGATCGACCGTTTCCTCGATGCCGTCTGGATGGAGCGCGGCTTGTCGCCGAACACGCTCTCGGCCTACCGCGCCGACCTGACGGCCCTCGACCGCTGGCTGCAAGGCCGCGGCGGCTCGAGCCTCACCGCGAAGCGCGCGGACGTGCTCGCATTCATTGCCTACCGAGTCGAAGCGGGTGCGCGCCCGCGCTCCACGGCGCGGCAGCTGTCCAGCTTTCGCCGCTACTACCGTTACCTGATCCGCGAAGGCGCGATCAAGGAAGATCCGACTGCGCAGATCGCGATGCCGAAGATCGGCCGCTCGCTGCCGAAATCGCTCACCGAAGAGGAAGTCGAGGCGCTGCTGGCAGCGCCCGCGATCGAGGATCCGCTCGGCAACCGCGACCGCTCGATGCTCGAAGTGCTGTACGCCACCGGGCTGCGCGTATCGGAGCTCGTGAACCTGAAGTCGAGCCAGGTGAACATGAATCAGGGAGTGCTGCGCATCGTCGGCAAGGGCGATCGCGAGCGCCTGATCCCGCTCGGCGAGGAAGCCGTGGAATGGCTGCAGAAGTTCATGAGCGGCCCGCGCCTGGAAATCCTGCTCGAGCGTCAGACCGAATACCTGTTCCCGACGCGGCGCGGCGATCGCATGACGCGCCAGGCGTTCTGGCACATCATCAAGCGCTATGCGCAGAAGGCCGGCGTCCAGAAAGCGCTGTCGCCGCATACGCTGCGTCATGCATTTGCCACGCACCTGCTGAATCATGGCGCCGACCTGCGCGTGGTGCAGATGCTGCTGGGACACAGCGACCTTTCCACGACGCAAATCTATACGCACGTCGCCCGCGAGCGTATGAAAGAGCTCCACGCGCAGCACCATCCGCGCGGCTGAGCTAAACTTCGTCTGAACCGTTGCTCTCGAGCGACGTCGAACGAAGCACGGGGCGCGTCGCGCCCAAGCGAAAGGCCGTCATGAAAAAGTTCTGTCTGAGTGCGCTGGCAGCGGTTTTCACTGCCGCGATCCTGGGTGGCTCGGTGCTGGCCGCCGAGCCGGCGTCCGACCCGCGAGCGGTCATCGCCAAGAAATTCCCCGAAGTGAAAATCGACGACATCAAGCTGTCGCCGATCCCGGGCATCTACCAGGTGCCGGTCGGCGCGGACACCGCGTACGTCAGCTCGGACGGCAAGTACATCATCGCCGGCGATCTCTACGAGATCGACTCGCGCGTCAACCTCACCGAGCAGGGCCGCTCGGCGGCGCGCGTCAAGCTGCTCAACAAGCTCGACGAGCGCGACATGATCGTGTTCACCCCGCAGGTCGTGAAGCACACGATCACCGTGTTCACCGACATCGAGTGCGGCTATTGCCGCAAGCTCCACAGCCAGATCGACCAGCTGCAGAAGCTCGGCATCAAGGTGCGTTACGCCGCGTATCCGCGCCAGGGTCCGGGCACTTCGGACTGGAAGAAGATGGAACAGGTGTGGTGCTCGAAAGACCGCCAGACGGCGATCACGCAGGCGAAGCTCGGCCAGGCCGTGCAGGCGCCGAACTGCGGCGCCACTCCGGTCGGCAAGCAGTTCCAGCTCGGCGAGGACCTCGGCGTGCGCGGCACGCCCGCGATCTTCACGCGCAATGGCGACTACATCGGCGGTTATCTCGCGCCCGATGACCTGGTCAAGCAGGTCGAAGAGTCGGAAGCGAAAGAGAAGAAGGGCTCGTAGCCCTCAACGCTCCAGCAGCTTCGCCTTGTCCGGCTTGCCTTCCCATTCCTTGGCGTCGGGCGGCGCGGCTTTCTTTTCGGTGATCACCGGCCAGGACTTGGCGAGCTCGGCGTTCAGCTGACGGAACTGCTCCTGGCCGGCGGGCAGCTCCTCTTCGGAGAAGATCGCCTCGACCGGGCACTCCGGCTCGCACAGCGTGCAGTCGATGCACTCGTCCGGATCGATCACCAGGAAATTCGGCCCCTCGTGGAAACAGTCGACCGGGCAGACCTCGACGCAGTCCGTGTATTTGCACTTGATGCAGGTTTCAGTGACGACGAAGGTCATCGGCGGCTCCGGAAGGGGGCGTGCATTGTGCCATCAGCCATCCGTGGTCACCAGTTTCCCGTCCTGCCAGTCGATCGTGCGGAAATGCAGCCGTTCGACACCAGTGCGCCGGTCTTCCAGGTAACGGCGCAGCGCGAACTCGACGCTCAGGAACGCCACCTGCGGCCACGGAATCTGCTCTTCGCTGTAGAGCTCCGTCTCCAGGCTTTCCGGGCCGATGCCGAAGTCCGGCCGGTCCGGCTGCAGCCGCGCGCGAAACATGATGTGGACCTGGTGGGCGCGCAGCACGCTCACGACCGCTAGCATGGAGCCGATCTGCACGTGCGCCAGCGCTTCCTCCATTGCTTCGCGCGCCGCGGCCTGCTGCACCGATTCGCCGTTCTCCATGAACCCCGCCGGCACGGTCCAGAACCCGTGCCGCGGCTCGATCGCCCGCTTGCACATCAGGATGCGGCCGTCGTCCACCTCGATGACGCAGCCCGCGATGATGCGCGGATTCTCATAGTGGATCGTGCCGCACGCCGTGCAGACGTAGCGCGGGAGGTGATCGCCTTCGGGTACTTTCAGCTCGACGGGCTGGCCACAGGCAGGGCAGAACTTCATGCGCCAAGCTTAAACGCTCACCGCCGTCGCTGCCTCATCCGTGTTGCCGCGCGTGCTGCTCCTCGTGCGCGGGAGAGATTCGAGCACTTGCATGACTTCCGCCGCGGTTCGTTGCCACGTGAACTCCCGCGAGCGCTGCAGACCGGCGGTTTGCAGCTCCGTGCGCAGCCGCTCGTCCTCGAGCAAGCGCACGATGCCGGCAGCAATGTCGTCGACTGACTCGGGGTCCACGAGCACCGCGGCGCCTTCGGCGAGCTCCCGCGTTCCGTAGCGATTCGCAGTGAGTGTCGGACAGCCGCAGGCCATCGCTTCCATGACCGGCATGCCGACCGATTCGTACAGCGACGGCAGCAGCAAGCCCTCCGCGAGGCGATAGATCGCCGGCAGATCGGCGTTGTCGAGCCAGCCGATCCAGCGGATCCAGTCCGTGATGTTTTGCCGCTGCGGTTCCAGCAGCTCGTGCTCGGACAGGAAGCGGTTGCTACCGCCGGCAATGACCAGCGGTACACCGCGCGCCGGCCCGACCTTCGCATAGGCCTGGATCAGCCGCGTGAAATTCTTCGGCGGATAGACGGCGCCGCAGTAGAGCAGGAAGCGCGGCGGCAGATCGAACCGGCGGCGCGCCGCCGCCAGTATCGTGCGATCGACGGGGCTGTGGAAGCCGTCGCTCAAGCCCGAGTAGATCGTGTGCACGCGCGCCGCGGGCACGTCGAGATATTTCATCACGTGCTCGCGCGTCGTTTCGGAAACTGCGATGACCGCGTCGCTCTTCGCCGCGTATTGCGGAATCAGCAGGCGATGATTCAGCCGGTCGATCCAGCGCGACGCCTGCGGCATGACATACCAGTCGAGGCCGTGACACACCCACGCGGTGGGGCATTGCACGCTCAGCGGGATCGAGTACTTCGGATTGAACAGCACATCGATGCCGAGGCGGCGCACCGCGCCGGGCACCTTCACCTGGTCCCAGTAGACGATCGGGCCGCCTTCGAGCAGGACTTCGCTGACGCCCTCGATGCCGCTGTACGTGCCGAGCCGCTTGCGATTGCGGTACAGCAGGACGATCTCGTGACGGGTGTTGGCGCTGACGATCGCATTCATCAGCTCGCGCGTGTAGACCTTGACGCCGCCGTCGTGCTGATCGAAGTGACGCAGCATGATACCCAGACGCATGGACTGTTACCTCGACGCGCAGTACTGCGCGTAGTGCTCGCGATACTCGGCGAGCGAAGAAATGTGGAACGCCTCGGCGTAGCCGTTGCGCGCGTCGAGCAGTCCGGCCGAGCGATGTGCGTTCAGCCCGACACACGCGTGCAGGTAGTCGGCCTCCGCGAGCTGGCTGACGTACTTCGACAGTGCTGCCTTCTTCAGTGGCATCGTCCGGTCGATGCGCACGAGGCAGTTGGGAAACAACGGTGTCCAGACCTCGTAGCCGACGCACTGGAACTGCAGATCCGTCCCGGCGACCGCATCGAGCAGCACTTTGCTGGCGGCGCGATGATCGCCGTGCTCTTCGAGGTAGAACGGCAGGTACACGAGGTGCGGCTGACGTTCCTTGAGCATCGAGCGCAAGCGCTGCGCGGCACCGGCATTCGACCCAAGCTCCCCATCTTCCGCGTCGAGACAGAGCATTTCTTTGATGCCGAGCTCGCTGAGCGCGAGCCGCGCTTCCTGCTTGCGCGTCTCCACTAACCAGCGTTGTGCCTGTTCGCGCTCATAGCGCGCGAGCGTGGAGAGCTTGCTGCTGCCGTTGCGACCGTCGGTGAGAAAGACGACTGTGATCTTCGCGCCACGCTGCGCATGCAGAGCCAGCGTGCCGCCGCAGCCGATCGTTTCGTCGTCCATGTGCGGCGCGAGAACTACGACGCGCTCCGCGCCGGGCTCCCACACCATCGCGGATCGGTTGTAGACGCCGGACACCTGCAACAGGCCTGACGATTTGAGATACGGTCGCGCCGCGCGGCTCAGCCGCTTCAGCATGACCTTCGTGAGTGCGTTCATGGGCGCTGGGCCTCGGGGTGCGTGCCGACTGGCGCTTCAGCCGCGGCGAATGAGCGTCGACGCAATGCCGCGCGCAGGCTCGCCGCGTACAGGAAGTCGACGAGGATGAATGAGACGACGACGGCGGCAATCGCCGCGTAAATGCCGAATGTGCGGGTCGTCGCCAGCGTGAGCGCAGCGCACACGCATGCGCCGACGGTGGTCCATGCGGCGCGCGCGACGTTCAAGTTGGCCGACAGCAGCAGCCGTCCGAGCAGGATTTCGACGCCTTGCACGAACGCCAACGCCGCCATCGCTGCGACGATCTGCTCACTGCCGGCGAATCCCGCTCCGAGCATCGGCACCAGCAGCGGCGGAACGGCAACCGCCATGGCTGCGGCGCTGCACACTGCGATTGCAAAGCCAACCCAGAGCGCCTGACGGGTCACGCGTCCGAACTCGGGCGGGTTGCTGAAGGCGCGGCTCAATCCCGGATACGCGGCGCGGCCAAGAAACAGCAGAGGCAGACACGCGAGCTCGACGAGCTTGAGGCCGGCGGCGTACACGCCGGCCGCGCGCTCCGTCGCGAGCAGCGTCAGCGCGATCACACCGATGCGCGTGAAGAGCTGGCTCATCACATCCGCTGCCGCGAAGGACCACAACGTGCGGATGTTGGCTCGCAGTGCCGGCAGTGCGAGATTGAGTCGCAGCGGCAATCCGTGTTGCACGGCCGAGCGTGCAGCGAGCCACACCGTCAGAACACCCGCGAGCGCGAACGCGAGCACGGCGATGTGCAGCGCTGCACCCCAGATCAGGATCAGCGGCACCGCGATCGCGAGCCCGAGTGCACGACCGAGCACGATCACGAGCGACGGCCAGACCATGCGCTGCTCCGCCATCGACGGCACGAACAGGGTATTCACGAACGCTGCGCAGAGCTGATAAGCCGTCAGCGAGAGAATGATCGTGAGTGCTTCGGTGCCCGGCGATGTCGCTATCAGGTAGACCGCGAGCGCGATGAGTGCGATGACCGCAATGCAGGTTTGCGAGCCGAGCAGGTCGGCGAGCAGGGCAGGGCGGCGCTCCGCGGTGCGCCGTGTGTATTCGCGAATACCGTACTCGTCGATGCCGAGCGTCGTGGCCGAGTACACGAAGCCGGCGATTGCAAAGCCGTAGGCATACACGCCCATGCCGGGCGGACCGAAGTGCCGCGACACGATGAGGAACAGCACGAAGTTCAGCAGGTCCGCGCCGACACGGCACGCGAGCAGCCAGGAGGCGTTGCGACGCAATTTCGCCGTCGCGGCGACGATGCCCGGCGCAGAGGTTCCGGCGACCTCGCGACACAGTTCGAGGTAGCGCCGTGCGACTTCATCCATGTCGAAGCGGCTGGCGACTGCGCGCCGGGCGGCGGCGCCGATGGCTGGCAGGAAGCAGCGATGATCGAGAGCGTCGAGCAATGCCGTCGCAAGCGCGGTTGGATCGCGTGCGGGAATGAGCCAGCCTTCGCGCCGGCCGCGAATCACCTCGGGTGCGACGCCGACGGCGGTCGACACGCACGGCAATCCCGCCGCCATCGCTTCGACGAGCGACAAGCCGAAGCCTTCGCTCTCGCTTGGCGACACGAACAGATCGCTGGCCTGCAGGTAGTCGTCGACGTTCTCGACGTGACCAGTGAAGGTCACTCGCGAGTCGAGCTGTGCACGGTGAACGTAGTCACGCAGTTCCTGCTCGCAACCATCGAACGAGCGATCGCCGCTGCCGACCAGCACCAGGTGGGCATCCGCATGTGCGCGGGCGACCTGCGACCACACCTCCAGCAGCATCGGCAGCCCTTTGGCCCGCGACAGACGCCCGGTGAAGATCACGAGCAGACCTTCGGGTAGCCCCAGGCGCTGTCGCAGGTTCTGGCGTTCGCTGCGAGGAACGGAGCTGTCGCGCAACTCGAGTCCATTCGGAATCCGCACTACGCGAGTCGCCGAACCGACGCGGCGGGCGAGTGCTGTCTCGATCTCCGCTGAGATCGCAACCGTAGCGTGTGCTCTGCGCAGCAGTGCATCGCGCAGACGCGACCAATAGCGAACGAGAGTTCCGCCTTCGCGCAGATTCATCCGCGCGAGGCTTTCCGGCGTGAGCTCCTGCTCCAGCTCGGCGACCGCGTCGACCTTCACGATGCAGCGCTTGCGCAGCAACCACGCAACGAGCGCGGTCGGAATGAGGACCGCCTTCACGCCCTGCACGAGGATCACATCGTACGTGCGGCGCTGACGTACGAGATGCACCAGCAGCAGCGTGAGAAACAGCAACGTCGGCGGAATCGCGCGCCAGCCCTTGCCTTTGAGCAGCCCGGTCGGTGCGAGTCGCGAGATGCGGATGCCGTCGATGACTTCGCTTGCGGTCGACGCCGCAAAGTTGCGGCGCGTCGCCACGGTCACGACCGCCCCGTGGGCGCGCATGCGCCGGGCGAGTGCGAAAGCTTGTCGACCCTGGCCGCCCTGATCTTCCGGATGGAAGATCTCGGTGACCAGGCAGATCCGCTCGGACTGCAACCGTCTCTCCATTGCGACGGCGACGTCGAGTCGCCGGGCTCGCGTGTTGGAGTGCAGCGCAGATGCCAGCGTCGCGTTTACGACGAGAAATTAATTTTCGTAATCTTTGGGAGTAGCCGGCCGCCGCAGCGAGCGGTCGGCAAGATGCACGCAGTCCGGAAGTGCAACGGTCCGCTGCAGTTGTTGCATCGGCTTTGTAAATTCTGGACTCGACGCTACAGCCACTTCGCCTTGCGCAGGCGATAGAAGACATAACCATCGAGCGCCAGCATCAGTCCCCATACGAGCGCGTAGCCATAACGCCAGTGCAGCTCCGGCATGTTGTCGAAGTTCATGCCGTAGATGCCGACGATCATGGTCGGTACTGCAATCAGTGCCGCGTAGGAGGCGAGGCGCTTCATCGTCTCGTTCTCCTGCAGCGTGATCATGGAGAGGTTGACCGAGATCGCCGTCGACACGGTGTCGCGAATCGACTCGATCTGCTGGCTCAGCCGATGCAGGTGATCGGAGACGTCGCGGAAGTATTCCTGCATGCCGCTGCACACGCCGGGCACGCGCGCTCCGCTGATGTTGCCCAGGCTTTCCAGCAATGGCATGACCGCATGGCGGAAGACCATCGCGCGCTGCTTCAACGCGTACAGCGCTTCGATGTTCGCGCGCGGCGAGGTGGCCGCGAAGATGTCTTCCTCGATGCGCTCCAGATTGTCCTCGATCGTCTGCAGGACCGGGAAATAGCGATCGACGACTGCGTCCACCAGGGCGTACAGCACGAAGCCCGGGCCCCGCCGCAGCAGCTCAGGCTCGCGTTCGCAGCGTGCGCGGACATCGCGAAAGCCCTTCTCGACGCCGCTGCGCACCGAAAGGATGTAGTTGCGGCCGACGAAGATGTCGACCTCGCCGATGCGCAGCTCGCTCTCGCCCGGCTCGATCATGTGCAGAACCACGAACAGGCAGTCGCCGTACTCCTCCAGCTTCGGGCGCTGGTGGCCGTGGCGCGCGTCCTCGATGGCGAGCGGATGCAGGTCGAACTCCTCCTGCATCAGCTCGAGCGTGCCCGCGTCGGGCTCGAACAGGGCGACCCACACGAAGCAATCCGGCCGGGCGAGATACACGTGGATCTCGTTCGGCTCGATGTCCGCGAGCTTCTCGCCGTTCCGGTAGACCACGCAGCTGATGAGCATCGGCGGATGCTACCAATTCCTAACGCCATGCTCACGCGCCGCTGCGTAGATTGGCCGCCATGGAAATTGCAGTCCTGGTTGTCACGCTGCTGCTGGTGCTGCTGACGTGGCTGCTCTACAAGCTCGCCGTCCGGCTGGAGCCGCATTAAATGAGCGTCATGAACTGGATCGGGCTGGCGCTCGCGCTGGTCCTCGGCGTGTATCTGTTCATCGCACTGCTGCTGCCGGAGAAGTTCGATTGAGCGCGTTCGGCATTTTTCAGATCGTCCTGTACATCGTGGTGCTGGTGGCGCTGGCCCGGCCGCTCGGCGTGTTCATGGCCAGGATCTATGAAGGCGAGCGCACGTTCCTCACGCCGCTGCTGGCGCCTGTCGAGCGCTTCATCTATCGCATGGCGGGCATCGACGCCGACTGTGAGCACGGCTGGCGTCGCTACGCGCTGGCGGCGCTGGTCATCAACATGATTGGCTTCGTCGTCGTGTATCTGCTGCAGCGGTTCCAGCATCTGTTGCCGCTCAACCCACGGGGTTTGCCGGCCGTCAGCCCCGACTCGTCTTTCAATACGGCGGTGAGCTTCGCGACCAACACGAACTGGCAGGGCTACGCGGGCGAAGCGACGATGAGCTATCTGACGCAGATGCTCGGCCTGTCAGTGCAGAACTTCCTTTCGGCGGCGACCGGCATGGCAGTGCTGGTCGCGCTGATCCGCGGCTTCGTGCGCCGGCAGGCGTCCGCAATCGGCAATTTCTACGTCGACTTCACGCGCAGCACGCTCTACATCCTGTTGCCGCTGTCGTTGCTGCTCGCGATAGTGCTCGTCTCGCAGGGCGTCGTGCAGAGCTTCTCGCCCTATGAGAAGGCGCAGCTGCTCGATTCCGGCGCGCTCACGGAGCAGACGATTCCGCTCGGACCCGCGGCGAGCCAGATCGCGATCAAACAGCTCGGCACGAACGGCGGCGGCTTCTTCAACGCGAACTCGGCGCACCCGTTCGAGAACCCGACGCCGCTGGCCAATTTCCTGGAAGTGCTGGCGATCCTGCTGATCCCGGCAGCGCTCTGCTGCACCTTCGGCAGGATGGTGCGCGATCCACGGCAGGGGCGGGCAGTGCTGATCGCGATGCTGGTGATCTTCGTGCCGCTGACCCTTGCCGCCTATGTCGCCGAGCAATCCGGCAACCCGCTACTGACGATGGCCGGCGCCGACACGGCGGTGTCGGCGATGCAGTCGGGCGGCAACATGGAAGGCAAGGAAGTGCGCTTCGGGATCGCCAACTCCGCGCTGTGGGCCAGCGCGACGACTGCTGCCTCGAACGGCTCGGTCAACGCGATGCACGATTCGTTCACGCCGCTCGGCGGCCTGGTGCCGCTCTGGCTGATGCAACTCGGCGAAGTCGTGTTCGGCGGCGTCGGCAGCGGTCTGTACGGCATGCTGATGTTTGCAATGGTGGCCGTATTCATCGGCGGCCTGATGGTCGGCCGCACGCCCGAATATCTCGGTAAGAAGATCGAATCGTACGAGATCAAGATGGCGTCCCTGGTCGTGCTCGTGCCGCCGCTGATCGTGCTCGCGGGCACCGCGCTCGCGAGCGTGACGCCGGCGGCAGCCGGCAGCGTGGCCAATTCCGGCGTGCACGGATTTTCGGAGATCCTGTACGCGTTCTCCTCGGCCGGTAACAACAACGGCAGCGCGTTCGCCGGTCTGTCGGCGAACACGCCCTTCTACAACATCGCACTCGGCGTCGCGATGTGGGCCTCGCGCTATTGGCTGATGATTCCCGTGCTCGCACTCGCCGGCAGTCTCGCTGGGAAGAAGGCAACAGCGGTCACCGCGGGCACGCTGCCCACGCACACGCCGCTGTTCATCACGATGCTCGTCGGTGTCGTACTGATGGTGGGTGCGCTCACGTTCGTGCCGGCGCTGGCGCTCGGGCCGATCGTCGAGCACCTGATGATGGTGAAGCAATGAGCGCCCGGGCCGCCATCGTGCGCGGCGCGCTCGTCGATGCATTCCGCAAGCTCGATCCGCGGCTGCAGATCCGCAATCCGGTGATGTTCGTGGTGTTCGTGGGGAGCCTCTTCACGACGATCATCGGCATCGGCTCGCTGCTCGGTAGGTTTCAGAGTGAAGGCTCGCCGGGATTCATCCTGGCCGTCGCAGTCTGGCTGTGGCTCACGGTGCTGTTCGCGAACTTTGCGGAGGCGGTCGCGGAAGGCCGCGGCAAGGCTCAGGCTGCAACGTTGCGCTCGATGCGGCGGCACGTGCATGCGAAGAAGCTGTTCAGCACCAAGCCGGGCGAGTACCACTGTGTCGAGGCGGGTGCGCTTCGCCGCGGCGACCTGGTGCTGGTCGAGGCGAACGAAATCATTCCCGCCGACGGCGAGATCATCGAAGGCGTGGCCTCCGTGAACGAGAGTGCCGTCACCGGCGAATCGGCACCGGTGCTGCGGGAAGCCGGTGGTGACTTTTCGTCCGTCACCGGGGGTACGCGAGTGCTCTCGGACCGCATCGTCGTGCGCGTGACCAGCAAAGAAGGCGAAGGCTTTCTCGACCGCATGATCGCGATGGTCGAAGGTGCAAGGCGCGGCAAGACGCCGAACGAGATCGCGCTATCGATTCTGCTGGCGATGATGACGCTGGTGTTCCTGCTCGCCACCGCTACGCTCGCGCCGTTCTCACAGTTCGCCGTCGACGCGGCGGGGCACGGCTCTGCCGTCACCCTGACCGTGCTGATCGCGCTGCTCGTGTGCCTGATCCCTACGACCATCGGCGCACTGCTTTCGGCTATCGGTATCGCCGGCATGGACCGCATGGTGCGTGCGAACGTCATTGCGACATCCGGCCGCGCCATCGAAGCCGCGGGCGACGTCGATGTGCTGCTACTCGACAAGACCGGCACGATCACGCTCGGCGATCGCCAGGCTTCCGCATTCATTCCCGCGCCCGGCGTGACCGAGCAGGAACTGGCAGACGCAGCGCAGCTCGCGTCGCTGTCGGACGAGACTCCCGAAGGCCGCTCGATCGTGGTGCTTGCGAAGCAGAAGTTTCAGCTGCGCGGGCGCGATCTCGCAGCCACGCAGCATGCCTTCCACAAGTTCTCGGCGCAGACACGCATGAGTGGTGCCGATATCGAAGGTCGCAGGCTGCGCAAGGGCGCTGCGGACGCCATTCGCAAGTTCATCGAGGAGCAGGGCGGCAGCTGGCCCGCGAAGGTGAGTGAGACGGTGGACACCATCGCGCGCAGCGGCGCAACGCCGCTGGTTGTAGCGGAAGGACGCCGCGCTCTCGGTGTGGTCGAACTCCGCGACATCGTCAAGGGTGGTATCCGCGAGCGCTTCGCGGAGCTGCGGCAGATGGGCATCAAGACCATCATGGTGACGGGCGACAACCGCTTGACGGCGGCAGCCATCGCCGCCGAGGCGGGTGTCGATGACTTCCTCGCGGAGGCGACGCCGGAGAAAAAACTCGAGCTGATTCGCAGCAACCAGGCCGAAGGGCGGCTGGTCGCGATGTGCGGCGATGGCACGAACGACGCTCCTGCGCTGGCGCAGGCCGACGTCGCGGTGGCCATGAACACCGGCACGCAGGCGGCGAAGGAAGCCGGCAACATGGTCGACCTCGACTCGAATCCGACCAAACTGATCGAGGTGGTCGACGTCGGCAAGCAGATGCTCGTCACGCGCGGCGCGCTCACGACCTTCTCGATCGCCAACGACGTGTCGAAATACTTCGCGATCATCCCGGCAGCGTTCGCCGCGACGTATCCCGCGCTCGACGCGCTGAACGTGATGCGGCTCGCAACGCCGCAGAGCGCAATCCTGTCGGCGGTGATCTTCAACGCGATCGTCATTCCGATGCTCGTGCCGCTTGCGCTGCGCGGCGTGAAGACGCGAGCGGCTTCGGCGGGTGACCTGCTGCGCCGGAATCTGCTCGTGTATGGGCTCGGCGGCATCGTCGTGCCGTTCATCGGCATCAAGGCCATCGACCTGGTCATTGGAGCTTTCCTATGAGCGAGCTGCGTCCTGCCTGGGTAGTCTTCGTGCTGCTGACGCTGCTGACTGGCGTCGTGTATCCGATGGTCGTCACGGGCGTCGCGCAGGTTGTGTTCGATCGTCAGGCGAACGGCAGCATCATCACGGCCAGCGATCGCGTCATCGGCTCCGACCTGATCGGTCAACCGTTCTCGAGTCCGAAATACTTCTGGGGCCGGCCCTCTGCAACCAGCCCGCAGCCGTACAACGGCGGTGTTTCCAGCGGCTCGAACCAGGGCCCGATCAATCCAGCGCTGGCGACTGCGGTCAAAGAGCGAATCGCGGCGCTGCGTGCGGCCGATCCGGGCAACACCGCACCGGTGCCTGTCGATCTGGTGACGGCGTCCGGGAGCGGGCTCGACCCGCACATCTCGTCGGCTGCCGCGGAGTACCAGCTCGCACGCGTCGCGCGCGCCCGCAACGTCGCGCCGGAGGACGTTCGCAAGCTCGTGCGACAGGCGACGCAAGGGCGGACCTGGGGCATTCTTGGTGAGCCGCGGGTCAATGTGCTGCAATTGAACCTGTCGCTCGACACGCACCTCACTCGATGACCGAAGCGCGCCCCGATCCCGATCAACTGCTGGCCACCGTCAAGGCCGAAGAGGCGCGGTCGCGGCGCGGCAAGCTGCGGATCTTTTTCGGCGCGAGCGCCGGCGTCGGCAAGACCTATTCGATGCTGGAAGCCGCGCGCCACATGCAAGCGGGCGGCGTCGACATCGTCGTCGGCTACGTCGAGCCGCACGGCCGCGTGGAAACCGAGCGCCTGCTCGAAGGCCTGGAGCAGCTGCCGACGATTGCAGTGAGCTATCGCGGCACGAAGCGGCGCGAGTTCGATCTCGATGCGGGCCTCCGGCGTCATCCCACGATCCTGGTCGTCGACGAGCTCGCGCACTCC
The DNA here is from genome assembly GCA_035277305.1 of Steroidobacteraceae bacterium. Lineage (GTDB taxonomy): Bacteria > Pseudomonadota > Gammaproteobacteria > Steroidobacterales > Steroidobacteraceae > Steroidobacter. The sequence goes on from DATEKT010000030.1 coordinate 53,959, forward strand.
AATCTCATCGAGGGCGATCCGCCGCCGCGGCATGCGAAGCGCTGGCAGGACATCGAGGAGCTGCTGGGGCAGGGCATCAATGTCTGGACGACCGTGAACCTCCAGCACATCGAGAGCCTCAACGACCTGGTCGCGCAGATCACCGGCGTGCGCCAGCGCGAGACGATGCCCGACCGCATCTTCGACGAGGCGGACGAGATCGAGCTGATCGATCTGCCGCCGGACGATCTGATCGCGCGGCTCAAGGCCGGCAAGGTCTACGTGCCGGAGCAGGTCGCGACGGCGATCGAGCGATTCTTCCGCAAGTCGAACCTGATCGCGTTGCGCGAGCTGGCGCTGCGGCGCGTGGCGGATCGGGTCGATGCGGCCGCGCGGGCCTCGGTCGTCGCGGATCGCACTTCACGCGCCTGGCTCGCTCGCGACCGGGTGCTCGTCGCGATCGGTCCGGATGCACAGGCCGAGCAGGTCGTGCGCGCCGGTAAACGCATCGCCGACGGACTCGATGCGCAATGGACGGTCGTCTATGTCGAGACACCCGACCTGCTGCGCTTGTCGGCTGCCGAGCGCAATCGGCGAATCGACCTGCTGCGGCTCGCCGAGTCGCTCGGTGCGGAGACAGTCACTCTCGACGGGCCTTC
>DATEKT010000031.1:0-2616 GCA_035277305.1 Steroidobacteraceae bacterium
GGCGAGTGCGGGCTCGACTACTTTCGCAATTTCTCACCGCGCGCGGCGCAGGTCGACGCGTTCCGGCGCCAGCTCGACCTTGCCGTGCAGCTGCGCAAGCCGGTGTTCCTCCACGAGCGCGACGCGCACGAGGAGTTCCTGAGCATTCTGCGCGAGTACCGCTCGCGGCTGGCCGGCGGTGTCGCGCATTGCTTCACCGGAGGCAGCGCCGAAGCGAGCGCGTATCTGGATCTCGGCCTGTACATCGGCATCACCGGCTGGATCTGCGATGAGCGGCGCGGCCTGCACCTGCGCGAAGTCGTGCGCACGATTCCGGCGGAGCGCTTGCTGGTCGAGACGGATGGGCCGTATCTGCTGCCGCGCGACCTGCAGCCGAAGCCGCAGAGCCGACGCAACGAACCGATGTACCTGCCGCATGTCTTACGAGCCATTGCTGCCGCCCGCGGCGAGTCGCCGCAGGAACTCGCGTCACTGACGACGCGTAACGCTTTCACGCTATTCGGCTGGCCCGCGCCGGCCGCGGAGGTTTGAAATGAGCTCGGGAATGAACACGGAGCGCCTCAGCCGGTACATCGATACCGCCTGGGACCAATCGATCGTGCCGACGCTGGCGGAATACATCCGCATCCCGAACAAGTCCGTGCACTTCGATCCGCAGTGGGAACAGCACGGCCACATGCTGCGCGCCGCGGAGCTGATGAAAGCGTGGTGCGAAAAGAACGCGCTGCCGGGCATGAAGATCGAGATCGTGCGGCTGCCCGGCCTCACGCCGCTCCTGTACATCGACGTGCCGGCGTCGGGCAATCCCGCGAGCCGCTCGAACGACTGCGTGCTGTTGTATGGCCACATGGACAAACAACCGGAGTTCGACGGCTGGGCCGAAGGGCTAGAGCCGTGGAAGCCCGTACTTCGCGACGGTCGCCTGTATGGCCGCGGCGGCGCGGACGATGGCTATGCGGTGTTCGGCTCGCTGCTCGCGCTGCGTGCGTTGGCGGATCAGAACATTCCATACGTGCGCAGCGTGATCCTGATCGAAGGCAGCGAAGAAAGCGGCAGCCCGGATCTGCCCGCGTACATCGATGAGCTGGCCGATCGCATCGGCGAGCCTTCGCTGGTCGTGTGTCTCGATGCGGAGTGCGGCAACTACGATCAGTTCTGGTGCACGACTTCGCTGCGCGGCAATCTGGTCGGCACGCTGCGCGTCGACGTACTCACCGAAGGCGTGCATTCCGGAATGGCGAGCGGCATCGTGCCGTCGAGCTTCCGGATCGCGCGGCGCCTGCTCGAGCGCGTCGAGAGCGCGGAGACCGGCAAGCTGATCGATGCCCTGTGGTGCAAGATTCCGGAGGATCGATTGCAGCAGGCGCGCGCAGCTGCGCAAACGCTGAGCAAGAGCGTGCACGGCAAAATGCCGTTCGCAAGCGGCACGCGCCCGATGAGCGACGATCCGTACGAGCTGCTGCTCAACAGCACCTGGCGGCCGACGCTTTCAGTGACGGGCGCGGAAGGAATGCCGTCGCTGCAGAACGCCGGCAATGTGCTGCGTCCGTTCACGTCGCTGAAGCTGTCGTTCCGTCTGCCGCCCGGCGTCGAGGCCCAAGCAGCGGCAGCGGCCGTCAAGAAAGCGTTCGAAAGCGATCCACCCTACGGCGCGAAAGTGGCGTTCGAGGTCGAGTCGAGCATGGGAGGCTGGAATGCGCCGTCCACTGTTCCGTGGCTCGAAGCTGCGATTCAATCGGCGTCGCAGACGTTCTTCGGTCGCGACGCGATGTACATGGGCGTCGGCGGCACGATTCCATTCATGGGCATGCTCAGCGAGAAATTCCCGCGCACGCAGTTCCTGATCACGGGCGTGCTCGGGCCGCACTCGAATGCCCACGGGCCGAACGAATTCCTGGATATCGCAACGGGCAAGCGCGTGACCGCGTGCGTGGCGCACGTGGTGGCGGAGCACGCGAAGAAGAAGTGAGCGCTAGGCGGCGAGCGGGTTCGGCTCGGCGTTGCGCTTGACGTTCGCCCACACGTCGCCGAAGGCCGCGGTGATGTTGCCGCGCGCCTTGTCGACAGGCGGAAAGTCCTGCGTCAGGCCGTCGAGGCGCAGGCAGTTGCGCGGCTTGCCCTTCGGGAATTCGCTGCGCAGCGTGAACAACAGACGGCCTTCGACCGGCACTTCGCCCGTCAGCAGCCGCACCGCCGCCATCCGGTCATAGAGGGCGTGCTGCGGGTTCGTGAACGTATAGCGGCGCTTCTTGCCGATCGCCGTCCACTCGAGCATCTGGTCGCCGCCGAAGATCGCACCGGGCAGGTCCAGCAGGTCCGCGACCAGCAGTCCTCGTTGCGTGAGCAGCAGGTAGTGAACGTGGATCTGGCCGCCGTTGCCGTTCGGGATGAGCACGTTCTTCAGCATCTCGTAGGCGACGTTGGAGATCGCGGCGTCGATCGCCCGCCGCGTGCGATACGCGCGCAGCAACAGGTATGCCCAGACGAGCAGCGCGAGCGCGGCGACCGCGCCGGCGACGACATACCACCAGGTCGGAATGTGTTCGGGAATCTGGATCATCAGCTCTTCTGCAGCTCCCCACGCAACGCGCCGAGCGTCGGGTCGAGTTCCGTTTC
>DATEKT010000032.1:0-10754 GCA_035277305.1 Steroidobacteraceae bacterium
AAAAGACAGCCTGTTGAAGCAGGCTGCTTAAATGCAATCGCTCGTTGAGGCCGCGCGCGCGGAAATCGCGCGCGCGGTCAACATCGAGGAATTGGAGCAGATCCGGGTCCGCCTGCTCGGCAAGAAGGGCGAGATCACTGCGCAGCTCAAGTCGCTCGGGGCGATGGACCCCGAGACGCGCAAGCTCGCGGGCGCGAAGATCAACGAAGCGAAGGACGCACTGACCGCGGCACTCGACGCGCGTCGCACTGCGCTCAAGAGCGAGCAGCTTGCAGCAAAGCTCGCGAGCGACACCGTCGACGTCACGTTGCCGGGCCGCGGCCAGAGCCTTGGCGGGTTGCATCCGGTGACACGCTCGCGGCGGCGGATCGAGCAGATCTTCCGCGGCGGTGGCTTCGTCGTTGCCGACGGTCCTGAGATCGAAGACGACTGGCACAACTTCGAAGCGCTGAACATCCCCGCCGATCATCCCGCGCGGGCGATGCACGACACGTTTTATTTCGGCGATGGCCGCCTGTTGCGCACTCATACGTCGCCTGTGCAGGTGCGTTACCTGCAGGCGCACTCACCGCCCGTGCGCATCATTGCGCCGGGTCGCGTCTATCGGATCGACTCCGACATGACGCACACGCCGATGTTCCACCAGCTCGAAGGGCTGGTCGTGGACGAGGGCATCAGCTTCGCGAATCTGAAAGCCGTGCTGCACGGCTTCATGCAGGAATTCTTCGAGCGGGACATCGGCATGCGCCTGCGTCCTTCCTATTTCCCGTTCACCGAGCCTTCCGCTGAAGTCGACATCTCGTGCGTCGCATGCGACGGCAAAGGCTGCCGCGTGTGCAAACAGACCGGCTGGCTCGAAGTGGCGGGCTGCGGCGTCGTGCACCCGAACGTGCTGAAGGCCGTGAACATCGATGCGGAGCGTTACACGGGCTATGCGTTCGGCTTCGGCATCGACCGGCTGACGATGCTTCGATACGACATCAACGATCTGCGCATGTTCTTCGAGAACGACCTGCGCTTTCTGCGGCAGTTCGCCTGATGCAGATCAGCCTGCAATGGTTGGGCGAGTGGGCCGACACGGACAGCGATGTGCGCAGCCTTGCGCATGCGCTCACGATGGTCGGGCTCGAGATCGAAGGCATTCATGCCGCTGCGCCGCCGCTCGCGAACGTGGTTGTCGGCGAAGTGAAGAGCGTCACGAAGCATCCGGACGCCGAGAAGCTCAATGTTTGTCGCGTCTGGAACGGACGCGAAGAGTTGCAGATCGTCTGCGGCGCGCCGAACGTGCGCGTCGGCATGAAGGCGCCGCTGGCGCTGATCGGCGCGAAGCTGCCGAACGGGATGGAGATCAAGCAGGCGAAGCTGCGCGGCGTTGAATCCTCGGGAATGCTGTGCTCGGCACGCGAGCTGGGCTTGAGCGAAGACGCTTCCGGACTGTTCGATCTGCCTGCGGACTTGCAGGCGGGCCAGGAGCTCGTCACCGCGCTCGGCTTGAACGATACGATCTTCGAAGTGAACCTCACGCCGAATCGCGGCGATTGCATGAGCGTCGCCGGCGTAGCGCGCGAAGTCGCAGCGTTGCGCAAGCAGCCTTTGCATCCGCCGGCAATGAAGCCTGTTGCCGCGCAATCGACCGAGCGTTTTCCGGTGCGGCTCGAAGGTGGCGCCGGCTGCCCGAAGTTCGTGAGCCGCGTGATTCGCGGCATCCGTTCGAATGCGAAGTCGCCGCTGTGGATGCAGGAGCGGTTGCGTCGCGCCGGTCTGCGTCCGATCAGCGCCGTCGTCGACGTGACCAACTATGTGATGCTCGAGCTCGGTCAGCCGTTGCACGCCTACGACCTCGACAGGCTCAAGGGCTCCATCATCGTGCGCTTCGCGAAAGCGGGCGAGACGTTGAAGATGCTCGACGGCCGGGTCGTCGAGCTGAAGCCCGACATTCTGATGATCGCCGACGAGCGAACGCTGCTCGGCATGGCGGGCGTGATGGGCGGCGAGGATTCCGGCATCAATGAGGGCACCGTGAACGTGCTGCTGGAAGGCGCGTTCTTCACCCCGTCGATCGTTGCCGGCCGCGGCCGCCGCTATGGGTTGATCACCGATGCTTCCCAGCGCTTCGAGCGCGGCGTCGATCCCGAGTTGCAGGAACGCGCCATCGAGCGCGCTACTCAGTTGCTGCTGGAATCCGCCGGTGGATCGCCTGGCCCGCTCGAGGTAACCCGCGGTGCCGAGCAGTTTCCTGCCCGTGCGGCGGTTCGCGTGCGCCACCAGCGCGTTCAGCACGTCCTCGGCGCGCCGTTGAGCGCTGAAGCAGTCGCCGATTGCCTCGTGCGCCTCGGCATGAAGGTCGAAGGCTCGGCGTCGGTCTGGTCGGTGACGCCGCCGAGTTGGCGTTTCGACATCAGCATCGAGGAAGACCTGATCGAAGAGGTCGCGCGCCTCTACGGCTTCGACAACATTCCCGAGAAGAACGAGATCGCGGCGCAACGCATGCAGCCGTGGACCGAAACGCGCGTGCGTAACGAGCGCGCCGCAGACGTGCTGGTCGATCGCGGCTACCAGGAGGCGATCACTTATTCGTTCACCGATCCGGCGCTGCAGGCGCAGCTGATGCCCGGTGACGCATTCGCGCTTGCGAATCCGATTTCTGCGGAGCTCGCAGTAATGCGCATGTCGCTGTGGCCGGGACTGTTGCAAGCGCTCGGCAGCAATCAGCGTCGGCAGCAAACACGCGCGCGTTTGTTCGAAGTCGGGCGTCGTTACGCGGGCACCGATGGCGCCGAGACTGAAGTGATTGCGGCTGTGATCGCGGGCTCGACGCTGCCCGAGCAGTGGGGAGCCGAAGCGACCAAGGTCGATTTCTTCGACGTGAAGGCTGACGTCGAAGCGCTGCTCGCGCTCACTGGCGCAGCTGAGCAATTTCGCTTCGTGCCCGAAGCTCATCCCGCGCTTCACCCGGGACAGTCGGCTCGGATCTGGCGCGGAGATCGTGCTGTCGGGTGGCTCGGTGCGCTCCATCCGGAGCATTCGCGGCGCCTGGATTTGACATATCCAGTGTTCGTGTTCGAGGTCGAGACCCACGCCGGGCTGGCGCATGACGTGCCGGTTTTCGCCGAGATTTCCAGATACCCGGCCATCCGCCGCGATATAGCCGTGATCGTCGACGAAGGCTTGCCGGTCGAGTCGTTGCTGGCCGTCGTCCGCGAGGGCGCAGGCAGCCTGATGCAGGCTTTGAACGTGTTATCCGTCTATCGCGGGCATCAGTTCGAGAAAGGCAAGAAAAGCATAGCCTTAGGTCTGCAATTGCAGGATACTTCCCGCACCCTGACCGATAGCGAAGCCGACGCCATCGTGGCGCGGGTCATCGAACAACTGACGCTCAAGCTGAACGCCACGATCCGGGACAAATAAACCTATGGCACTTACGAAAGCGGAGATCGCCGAGGCATTGTTCGACCAGCTGGGTCTGAACAAACGCGAAGCCCGGGAGCTCGTCGATCTGTTTTTCGAAGAGCTGCGCGCGTCGTTGTCGACGGGCGAGCAGGTGAAGCTTTCGGGATTCGGCAACTTCGATCTGCGCGATAAAAACCAGCGACCGGGACGAAATCCGAAGACGGGCGAGGAGATTCCGATCAGCGCTCGCCGCGTCGTGACGTTTCGACCGGGACAAAAACTGAAAGCTCGAGTCGAGGCGTATGCTGGAAGCAGGCAATAACAGCGAGCTGCCCCCGATCCCCGGCAAGCGCTACTTCACCATCGGTGAAGTGAGCGATCTTTGCGGGGTGAAGCCCCATGTGCTGCGCTACTGGGAGCAGGAGTTCCCGCAGCTCAAGCCCGTCAAGCGCCGCGGCAATCGCCGCTATTACCAGCGCCAGGACGTGCTGGTGATCCGCCAGATCAGGAGCCTGTTGTACGAACAGGGTTTCACGATCGGCGGTGCGCGCAATCGCCTGCAAGGCGACGAGGCGCGCGACGACCTGACTCAGGCGCAGCAGATCGTGCGTCAGATTCGCGTCGAGCTGGAAGAAGTGCTGCGCATCCTGCGCAGATAGCTCCACGAGGCGGGTTACTTGTGTGGGTCAGGTTTCAGCCTGACTCTCCGTACATCTCGAGAAATCCCTTCACTGCCTCGTTCACGTGATTCGCTCGCGTGCGCGCGTTGATCTCTCCACCGCACGCCGCGCTGAACACGAGCTGCCCCTGCACGAGTGCGATGAACTGACTCGCGGCCAGTCGCGCCGCTTCGTCCGACTCCCCGATCGTCAGTGCACCGCGATCCGCGAGGCCGCGCAGATAGCGCGCCGTCCGATCGAGCAGACCCGGCATGCCGACTTCGAGCAACGCCTTGCGCAGCGCGGGGAAGCGCGGCGCTTCGTGAACGGCGATGCGATACACGGCGAGACCGTCGTCGGACAGCATTCGCTTCAACATGTGCGTCGCGAGTGCACGCAATTCCGCTTGCGCATCGAGCGCCTGGCGCGGAATCGATTGTTCTTCCGGGAAGAAGCGCGCCGCGCGCTCGCTCAGCACCGACTCGAACAGAGCTTCCTTGCTGCCGAACTCCGCGTACAGCGTTGCGAGTGAGCCGCCGGCTTCGCGCACGATTGCGTTGACGCTCGTGTTCGCGAACCCGTGCTGCAGGAACAACTGCTCGGCCACGGTGATCAGCTGCTCGCGGCGCGCTGCGAGCTGACGCGTTCGCGCGTTGCCGGTACCGCCGGCGCCGTCCTGTCGTAGCGCCTGCTTCATGATTGCTCCGGTGCGGGCAGCGAGGGCTGCCCCGCGGGCTGCTTTTTACGGCGTTCGACGAACACGAAGAACAGCGGCACGAACACCGTCGCAACGAAAGTCGCGATGATCATGCCGCCGAACACGCCGGTACCCATCGACTGCCGGGCAGCCGCGCCGGCGCCACTCGCCACGACGAGCGGCACCACACCGAGCACGAAGGCGAGCGATGTCATGACGATCGGACGGAAGCGCAGGCGCGCAGCTTCCTTGGCCGCCTCGATCGGCGAGCGGCCTTCGAGCACGCCGCGATGCGCGAACTCGACGATCAGGATCGCGTTTTTCGCGGACAGGCCGATGAGCACGATCAGGCCGATCTGGAAGTAGATATCGTTCTCCATACCGCGCAATGCGACGAATCCGAGCGCGCCGCACACAGCGAACGGCACCGCGAGCAGCACGGAGAACGGCAGCAGCCAGCGGCCGTACAACGCGGCCAGGATGAGGAACACCATGACTATTGCGAACGCGAAGGCGAACGCTGAAGCACTGCCCGTGCGCTTCTCCTGAAATGCCTGACCGGTCCACGCAACCTGGAAACCGTCGGGCAAGGTCTTCGCAGCAACTTCCTCGACAGCCGCCAGCGCTTCACCCGAGCTGATACCTGGACGGCCGGAGCCGACGAGGCGCGCGGCGACGTAGCCGTTGAAGCGCTCGAGCAGCTCGGGGCCGACGACTTCCCTGACCTGGATCAGCGCTTTCAAGGGGATCATCTGGGAGCTGGTATTCGAGCGAACGTAGATCTCGCCGAGATCTTTCGGATCGTTGCGGAAGGGCGCTTCGGCCTGCATCTGCACGCGGAACGTGCGGCCGTAGAGATTGAAGTCGTTGACGTACAGCGCACTCATCGTGCTCTGCAGTGCATCGAACACCTCGCCCACGGGAACGCCGAGCGCCAGTGCCTTCTCGCGATCCACTTCGACGCGCAGCTGCGGCACCGAAGCGCGATAGAAGGTATTGATGCCGGTGAGGCGCGGATCAGCGGACAGCGCTTGCTGAAACTCGCGCAGCACCTGGCCCAGCCGCACCGGATCCGATGAGCCGCGCGATTGCAGATAGCCCTCGAAGCCGCCGGCCGTGCCGAGGCCGCGAATGGAAGGTGGATTGAATGCGACCGCAGTCCCGCCACGGATCGAGGCTCCGCGCTGATTCAAATCCTTCGCGATGTCTGCCGCGAGCCGCTCGCGCTCGTTCCAGCGCTTCAAGATGATGAACAACGTTGCAGAGTTGCTCTTGGTGCCGCCGCCGATGAAATCGTTGCCGTTGATGACATTGACGTACTCGAACTCGGGATAGTCGGCCAGCATCTGCTGCATCTGGGACGAGACCTGGGCCGTGCGCTCGAGCGTTGCGCCGTCCGGCAGCTGCACATTGCCGATCAGGTAACCCTGGTCTTCGGGCGGCACGAAGCTGTTCGGCAAGTACCAGAACAGCAGGCCGGCGAGGGCGATGACGCCACCGAAAATCGCCAGGGCGCGCGTGCGGTACTGCAGCGCCTGGTTGACGCTCGTGAGGAAGCGGTTCGTAGTGGCGCCGAAAGCGCGGTTGAACCAGCGGAACCACTTCGAATCGTGCGTGGCATCCCGCAGCAGTAGTGCGCACAACGTCGGTGTCAAAGTGAGCGCGGTGAAACCAGAGATCACGACTGCGATAGCAACGGTTACAGCGAACTGTCGATACAGCTGGCCAGCGATGCCGGTGAGGAAGGCGACCGGTACGAAGACTGCGCACAACACCAGCACGATTGCGATGACGGCGCTCGAGACCTCCTTCATCGCCTCGACTGCTGCAGCGAACGGCGACATCTTCTCCTCGCGCATCAGGCGCTCGACGTTCTCGAGCACGACGATGGCGTCATCGACGACGATGCCGATGGAAAGCACCATCGCGAACAGCGTCAGCGTGTTGATCGAGAATCCGGCCAGCCACAGGCCGGCGAACGTGCCGATCAGCGACACGGGCACGGCGATCACGGGGATCAGCGTGGCGCGCCACGACTGCAGGAAAAGAAACACGACCAGAACGACGAGTGCGCCGGCCTCGAGAATCGTCTTGGTCACTTCCTCGATCGAAGCCGAGATGAAGCGTGTCGGATCGAACGGTGTCGCGAAATCCACGCCGGCCGGGAACGACTTCTTCATCTCGTTCATCTTGTCGCGGATCGCCTGCGCCACTTCGAGCGCGTTACCGCCAGGCTGCATGAAGACGGGCATGCCGATCGACGGTTTGCCGGAGAGCAGGTTGTACGTGTCGTAGCTCTGGGCGCCGAGTTCGATGCGTGCCACATCCTTCAGGCGCAACACGCCACCGCCAGCCGTTGAGCGGATCACGATGTTGCCGAACTCCTCCGGCTCTACCAGCCGGCCTTGCGCCGTGACCGTGTAGACCAGGCTCTGGCCCTTGAGCGCCGGCTCCGCTCCAATCTTGCCGGCAGCGTATTGCGAATTCTGTGAGCGCAGGGCGTCGGCGATGTCGCTGACAGTGAGCCCGAGCTGCGCGAGTCGATCTGGACGCAACCAGATGCGCATCGAATAGTCGCGGGCACCGAAGACGCCGATATCGGCGACGCCAGGCACGCGCTTGAGCTCGTCGAGCAATGTGATAGTCGCGTAGTTCGACAGGAACAGCGTGTCGCGACTGTTGTCTGGAGAAACCAGCGCGACAAGCAGCAAGATGTCGTTCGTGCGCTTCTGCACGATGACGCCGTTGCGGCGTACGTCGTCGGGCAATCGCGGCAAGGCGAGTTGCACACGATTGTTGACGTTGAACACGGCGGTATCGATGTTCGTACCGACATCGAACGTCGCGGTGATGGTCAGGTCGCCCGTGGAAGACGAGCTGGAGTTGAAGTAGAGCAGGTGCTCGACGCCGGACAGCCTCTCCTCGATCGGGGCTGCGACGGTCTTCGCGATCGTCTCCGCGCTCGCGCCCGGGTAACTGGTCTGGACGATGACTGTGGGCGGCGCGATATCGGGGTATTGCGCGATCGGCAGAATCGAGCTCGCCACCAGGCCAGCGATGACGATGATGATCGCGATGACGCCGGCCAGCACCGGACGGTCGATGAAGAACTTCGAGAACATGTCAGCGCGCCGCTGTCGCAGCCGTGGATGAATCCGCCGAGGGCGCTTGCGCAACGACTGCGACGCCCGGTTTCATCTTCATGAGATTGTCGACGATCACCGTGTCGCCGACGTTCAAGCCGCTGTTGATGATCCAGTCCTGGCCGACCCAGGTGCCGACCTGCACAGGTCGCTGCGCCGCTTTGCCGTCGGCACCGACCACCCACACGAAGCGGCCGAGATCTCCCTGCAGCACTGCGGTCTGCGGCACGGCAACGACGTTCTGCGTACCCGCTTCGACGTGCACCGTTGCGAACTGACCGGGCAGGATCTCCAGCTGCGGATTGGGAAACTCCGCGCGCAGTTGCACAGTGCCGAGATTCTGATCGACCGTTGACGAGGCGAAATTCAGATGACCGGCGGCGCCGTATGTTTCGCCGTTCGCGAGTATGAGTCCGACGTTGGTGCGTTCGTCGCCGGCCTTGCGCAAGTTGACGTGCTCGGCTTCGGAGAGCGCGAAGCGCACCCACACCGGATGCGTCTGCGACAGAGTCGTGAGCAGGCTGCTGTCGGTGCTTGCGGTGACGAGACTGCCTTCGGAATGCAACGCGCGGCCGGTGACGCCAGAGATCGGAGCCACGACAGACGTGTAAGAGAGATTGAGCTCAGCTTCGTGAACGGCGGCGCGCGCAGCTGCGAGTTGCGCAGTGGCCGTGCGATATGAGGTCTCTGCTTCCTCGGCAACGCGCTTGCTGACAGCAGAGTTAGCGAGAAGGCCACCGAGACGCTCTGCTTCGCGCCGCGCTTGTTCGTTCGTCGCCTCCGCTTGGTCCGCTGTCGCCTTTGCGTGCGCGAGTGCAATCTCGAACGGTGCGCGTTCGATCTGGAACAGCGGCGTTCCGGCGCGCACGAAAGAGCCTTCGTTGTAGAGGCGCTTTTGCACGATCCCGGAGACGCGCGCGCGGATCTCAACTTCCTTCGAGCCTTCGGTGCGACCGACCGCTTCGAGCACGATGGGCACGGAGCGCGACTCGACCTGGCGCGTGCTGACGGGAATCGGCTTGTTCGCGTTCGGATCGGCCTTGTCGCCGCAGGCAGCGAGCCCGACGAAAACAGCAAGCGACAGCACCAGGCGGGGCAGGGCGTAGCAACAACGGGGCATGGGAACTCGAGGCTGCGGAGGGACCGCAAGTGTAGCAGCCGCTACACGAGGTTTCTCAGCTTTCCCGCCCTGTCGCGAGCGTTGCACCAATCGGGAGATTGCGCACGCGCTGACCGCTCGCTGCAAAGATTGCGTTGGCGAGCGCCGGCGCAGCGGTCGGCAGACCGATTTCGCCTGCGCCGGAAGGGTCGCGCGTGCTGTCGACGATGGCAACTTCGACGTCCGGAGCATCCGCAATGCGCAGCAGCGGGTAGTCGTTGAAGTTGCTTTGCACGACTTGACCTTCCTTGATGTTGATCTCCAGGTTGCGTGCCGTGCTGATGCCGTCGATCGTCCCGCCCATCATCTGTGCTTCCAGGCCCAGGCGGTTGATTGGTCGACCGACGTCGACCGCGCACACGCAACGCCCGATACGATAGCTGCCATCGCTCGCGACACTCACTTCCATCGCGTGCGCAGCGTAGCCGCCGAACGTGAAGTGCCCCGCGATACCGAGGCCGCGGCCGCGAGGCACGCTGCGTCCCCAACCGATGCGTTGCGCAGCGAGACGCAGAACATCCGCGAGACGACCGGGATTGAACGTGGGTCCGCCGTGCTGACCGTAGGGTATTTCCCGCGGATCCCCGAGTAGCTTCAGTCGCAACGCGAGCGGATCCTGCTGCGTGGCATGAGCAATCTCGTCGACGAAACTCTGCACGACGAATGCGTTCGCGGTGTGGGCGGGCGCGCGCCACGAACCGCGCTGGATGCCGGAGTCGACAGCGAACCATTCCATGCGCACGTTGCCGAGCAGCTGCGCCGGGAAATCGTCCGGGTAGAGCTCGGCGGTCCACAGATCTTCCGGTTTGACGTCGGGACGGCGGTAATACTTCGACGCGCTCGCGAGACGATGCGTCCAGCCGGTGAGCTGCTTGCCGGCGTCCAGCGTGGCGATCAGGTGATGGTGACCGAAAGGCCGGTACCAGTCGTGGCGCATGTCTTCTTCGCGTGTCCACATGAGCTTGATCGGTTTGCCGACCTGCTTCGAGAGCATGACCGCTTCGGCGACGAAGTCGTTGGAGAGGCGGCGACCGAATCCACCGCCGACGCGTGTCATGTGCACTTCGATCTTGAGCCGATCGATGCCGGTGATTTGATTGGCGATGCGCGATGCGCCGCCGGGCGTTTGCAGCGGTGCGACGATGAGCACGCTGTCCTTGCGCACGTCGACGCACGCGTTCTGCGGCTCGAGTGGAGCGTGCGAGACGAATGGAATGCGGTAGGTTGCTTCGATGACTTGCGCGGCTGCTGCGCGTGCGGCGTCGAAATCACCGTCGTTGCGCACGCGCGTGCCGGTTCCCTTGAGGAGTTGCGTGCACTGTGTGTCGAGCGAGGCGGAGGACTCATGAGCGAACGGGCCGGGTGTCCATTCGATCCTGAGTGCGCGTTGGCCTTGCAATGCGGCCCACGTGTTGTCAGCGATGACGGCAACGCCCGGCGCGAGATTCAGAGTGATCGGGTCGCCGTGTTTCGGGCCGGGTAGTGCGATGACATCGCGTACGCCGGGGATTTTCTTCGCGGCGGTCGCGTCGAAGGACTTTAGTTCGCCGTCGAAGGTCGGGCAGCGCGTGATGACGGCGGTGAGTGCGCCGGGGATCGTCGAGTCGAGACCGTAGCGCGCGCGGCCGGTGACGATATCTTCAGTATCGACGACGCGTGTGCGCGTACCGAGAATGCGCCAGCCTTTCGGATCCTTGAGCGGCGGG
>DATEKT010000033.1:0-2539 GCA_035277305.1 Steroidobacteraceae bacterium
CCATTGGTCGAACGCGTTGATCCCCCAGATCACGCTCTGGGTAAAGACTGCGTGCTCGTACAGAGCGATCAGCCGTCCGAGCGTCTTCGGCCCGAGCCGCCGGAACAGCACGATCGAGCTCGGCCGGTTCCCCGGGTGAACCTTGTGCGGGATGAGCCGCGCGATCTCGCTTTCCGGCGTGCCTTTCGCCGCGAGATCCGCACGCACCTGCTCTGCCGTCTGGCCGAAAGCGAATGCCTGGGCCTGCGCGAAGCAGTTCGCGAGCGCGAGGTTCTGCTGTTGCTGGTAGGGGCTGGAAGCATTGACCGGCGCGAGGAAGTCGATGGCGACTTGCGCCGTGCCTTGATGCAGCAACTGGAAGAACGAGTGCTGGGCGTTCGAACCGGGCTCGCCCCAGATCACCGGGCCGGTGTCGCAGTCCACCGGCGCGCCTGCGAGCGTGACGCGCTTGCCGTTCGATTCCATCTCGAGCTGCTGCAGGTACGCGGGAAAGCGATGCAGGCGCTGGTCGTACGGCAACACGGCGAGCGAATCCATGCCGAGGAAGTTGCGGTTCCAGACCGCGATCAGCCCCATCAGCGCCGGCAGGTTCTGCTCGAACGGCGCGCTCCTGAAGTGCTGATCCATCTCGTAGCCGCCCTGGAGCATCAGCTCGAACTGGTCCATGCCGAGCGCCAGCGCAACGGACAAGCCGACTGCCGACCAGACGGAGTAGCGGCCGCCGACCCAGTCCCACATGGTGAAGCGGTTCTGCGGCGGGATCAGGAACGCGTCCATCGCTTTCGCGTTGGTCGAGACCGCGGCGAAGTGCCGCGCCGGTGCACCCTCGCCCAGGCGGTCGACGATCCACTGGCGCGCGAGCTTCGCGTTGGTCAGCGTCTCGAGCGTCGTGAATGTCTTCGAGCACACGACGAACAGCGTGCGCGCCGGATCCGTCTTCTCGAGCACGTCGCCGAGCTGCACGCCGTCGATGTTCGAGACGCAGTGCAGGCGGATGTTGCGATTGCGGAAATTCGCGAGCGCCTCCGTTGCCATCACGATGCCGAGATCCGAGCCGCCGATGCCGATGTTCACGATGTCCGTGAAGGTCTTGCCGGTGGCGCCGTGAATGCGCCCGCCGTGGATGCCGTCGACGAAATTGCGCATCTTCGCGAGGCTGGCGCGCACCTCCGGCATCACGTCCTGGCCGTCGACGAGAATCGGACGGTCGGTGCGGTTGCGCAGAGCGGTGTGCAGGACCGCGCGATTCTCGGTCGTGTTGATCTTCTCGCCGGCGAACATCGCATCGATGCGCTGCCTGAGCCCGCGCGCTTCGGCGAGCTCGATCAGCAGGCGGATCGTCTGCGCATCGAGCAGCTGGCGCGAGAAATCGAACAGCAGGTTCAGCTCGCTGCGCGAGAGCGTGCTGCTGCGCTGTGCATCGGCGGCAAACAGATCGCGCAGATGGCGCTGACGGATCTGCGCCGCGTGCGCAGTCAGCGCCTGCCATTGCGGGAGTTGCATGACTCAGCCCTGCTTGTAGTAGTCGACGTACCAGCGCACGAAGCGCTCGACGCCGACCTCGACCGGCGTCGCCGGCCGGTAGCCGACGTCGCGCACGAGATCGTCGATGTCGGCGAACGTGTCCGGCACGTCGCCCGGCTGCAGCGGCAGCAGGTTCTTCTGCGCCTTGCGCCCGAGGCAGCGCTCGATGCACTCGATGTAGCGCATCAGCTCGACCGGCTGATTGTTGCCGATGTTGTAGAGGCGGTACGGCGCTTTGCTGGTGCCCGGATCGGGCGCGTCGCCGTTCCACTGCGCGTTCGCGGTAGCGACGCGATCCGCCGCGCGCACCACGCCCTGCGCGATGTCATCGATGTACGTGAAGTCGCGGCGGTGGTTGCCATAGTTGAAGACGTCGATCGGCTTGCCGGCGAGGATGTTCTTGGTGAACAGGAACAGCGCCATGTCCGGCCGTCCCCACGGTCCGTAAACCGTGAAGAAGCGCAGCCCCGTCACCGGCAGCGAGTACAGATACGCATACGTGTGCGCCATCAGCTCGTTCGCCTTCTTGGTCGCAGCGTAGAACGACAACGGGTGATCGACGTTCTGATGCACCGAGAACGGCATCTTGGTGTTGGCTCCGTACACCGAGCTGGTCGACGCGTAGACGAGGTGCTCGGCGCCGTTGTGACGGCAGCCTTCGAGAATGTTGGCGAAACCGACGACGTTGCTGTCGACGTACGCGAGCGGATTCTGCAGCGAGTAACGCACGCCGGCCTGCGCCGCGAGGTGAATCACGCGCTGGAACTTCTCGGCCGCGAACAGCGCCTGCATGCCCGCGCGATCGGCGAGATCGAGCTTGACGAAGCGGAAGTTCGGCCGCTTGCGCAGCTGCGCCAGCCGCGCCTCCTTCAGGGAGACGTCGTAGTAGTCATTGAGATTGTCGAGACCGACGACTTCGTCGCCGCGCTCCAGCAGCAGCTGAGCGGTGTGGAAACCGATGAACCCCGCGGCACCTGTGACGAGAAATTTCATGAGGGACTTTCTGTTCGAACTC
>DATEKT010000034.1:0-37907 GCA_035277305.1 Steroidobacteraceae bacterium
CTCCAGGAAAATAGTCCGAAGACGCAAACCCAGCGAAACGACCTCAACGCAGCTCAAGGGGAGAGTCATGAGCGAGTTCGACTCCCAAATCGATCCAAAGTCCACGCAGCTTCTCTTCACCGCGATCATCGAGGCCCAGCCCGCAAAGCTGGTCAAAGCGAAAGCCATCCGCCCAGGCGTGGCGCCGCTGCTGCTGCGTTCCGCGAATGTCCAGATGGCGGCGCTTCTCAAGGACATGTCCGATGGCGAGGCAGCGAAAGTACGCAAGCTGTTCGAGGAATTGCCGATGTACTACGTCGTAGGGCCATGGCCCACGACGTCGCCGACTCAGTCAGGGGGCACTGGCACGACTCCGCCCGCTCAGGTGTACTGCGGTGCGTGCGGCCAGAAACTTCCATAGCAGGGACAAAGAGTCATGGCTGCCGGTTCCTTCGTTCTCTGGATCGCGGACGAGAACAACAATCTCATCGACCCGCCCAATCCCCCGCCCGCTGCGGGAGCGCCCGCACCTTCTCCCGATCTGTCCAATCCGAATGCCGTCAGCATCTATTTCGGCGTTCCGCAGGGGGCGACCCAGACTCAGCCGCGAGATCAGAGCGAGCTGATGGAGAAAATCCAGAAAGCGCTGCGGACAATCACGATTCTCTATCCCCCTTCGTCCGCCCAGCATCAGAAACGTTTCCGCGGCTACTACGTCCGGCTTTTTCGTCTCGGGCAATTGGGACTGCAGGGCGCCGAGGTTTCGACCGATCTCGCCGACGCTGCTCTTGAGACCACGATTGCCGATTTGATTGACGACGAGGCAGGCCACGTGAAGGAAAGGCACCTCAAGCGGCTCGGGGTGAACGCCCTGGTTGCAGACTCCGTCGCCGGCGTGCTCTACGTGCTGCTGTGCCTGACGAACGCGTATTTGCCGCCGCTCGATTCGTTTCTTCTGAAATTGCACGTGCAGTCGGCGCTCCTGGCCAGCTTCATGTTGCTGCTCATGGGGTCGTTCCTGGGCGTGTGGCTTTCGTACGCGATCCGCACAACCACTTTCACGCTGACCGACCTGACTATCACCGACACGGACCGGCTCACACCGGCGATCCGCCTGCTTTACGCCGGCAGCCTCACCGTGATACTTGGGATGCTTTTCGTATTGCCGCTCGTCACGTTCGAAGTCGGCGGCTTCCCGATCACCCACATTGCGAGTTATCCGATGCTGGCCTTCATCGTCGGCGTCTTCTGTGGGATCAGCGAGCTGACGCTGCCAACCGCCGTGGCCAAGCGCGCGAGCGACTTCGTACAGAACATCAAGTAGCGCAAGGTGTTGGCGGGATCTCTGGAATTATCAATGCCCGGAATCTCGAGCTTTCGCTGCGGCGGGAGTCGACTCAAAATCAGCTTCTGCAGATCGACTTTCTTACTCGCGTTGTCGATGTCGATCCCGACCAGGTCACCCGCGGCATCGTATCCAGCACTACTCCGTCGGAGACTTCGCGACTCGAATGTTGCGCAGTCTGTGCAGACAGTCGGCTTGAGAGTTACGGTCAGTCGCTGCGAATCGTCTCGCCTGCTTGAATTTGTCGGAGTAGCTCCGCACGTCGCACGCCTTCCCGGCGTTCGGTTTCAAGCTTGGAGGATTTGCCGACTCTTCTAGTCTGGCGCGCCCGGAGAGATTCGAACTCCCGACCTCATGGTTCGTAGCCATGCGCTCTATCCAACTGAGCTACGGGCGCGTGCGCAGGAAGCACATATATATGTAGGGCCTCGCGCCGATGGCGACGAACTGCCCTGGATTCAAGGGGTTACCTGAAGGTCATCCCCTGAATCACCCCTTACGGGGCGCGCATCCTATCACATCGAGGCGGGAGTCAAGCCAGCGCCGGGCTACTTTCTTCGCCCGGCGCGCCGGCCCAAAAAGTCTCAGTTCCCGAACGAATACTTCAGGTCCAGCCCGATCGCCCGGCCCGGCGCTTCGTGCGAGAACGTGCCGCCGAATTCCGGCGCGGGAATCACCTCGGCCAGGTATTCCTCGTCGGTCAGGTTGCGCGCCCACGCCGTCACTTCCCACTTCTCCGCAGAAATTCCCAGGCGCGCATTCAACACCGTGAACGGATCGCGACTCGTCTTCGAGTAGTCGCCCGGCACGCCGAACTCCGTCACCACCGAGTCATCCTGCACGGCGCTGAACCAAGTCTCGCCAGTGAAGCTCGCATCGAGCCGCGCGATGAGCGAGATGCCTGAGTTGCCCATCGGCACGACGAAGTCGACGCCCGCGGTCGCGGTGTACTCCGGCGCGTAGGGCACTTCGTTGCCCTTCGTGTAGGGACGGCCCGCGTACTTGTTGATCTCGCTGTCGAGCAGACCGACGCCCGCGAAGACGTTCATGTACTGATTCGCGCGCCAGCGCACATCCGCTTCCACGCCTTGCAGCGTCGCTTCATCCACATTCGTCACGACGCGCAACAATCCGAACGGACCCGCGAGGAAGTTGAAGATCTGCATGTCCTCGACTTTCGTGTGATACGCGGCGAGGTTCAGCGACAGCCTGCGATCGAGCAGCTCGCCCTTCAAGCCGATCTCAGCTGCCTTCGCGACTTCCTTCTTGTAGTCGTCGTAGCTGATCCCATCGGTGACCAGAGACGGCGTGGTCGTGACGTTCCCCTGCGGATCGACATAGCGCAGCCCGCCGAGGAATGTCTGAATCGTCGCGTTACTGCCCGTCGAATTGAAACCGCCGCTGCGGAATCCGTAGCCGTACGACGCGAACGCGGCCCAGTCCTCCGCGAACTTCCAGTTCAACGACACTTTCGGTTGCAGCTGACTGAACGTCTTGTCGCGATCCGGAATACCAGACGTCGCAAGCGCGGGATTCACTGTGTACGCAGGATTGATGAACGGCGCCGTCGGCCCGGGCCCGAACAGCGGTGTCTGCGCGAAGGCGTTCGCACCCGTCGGCACATTGTTGTCGACGGCGCGCTTTTCCGAGTCGTAGCGCAACGCGAGCGCGAGCTCCATTCCCGGCATCACGTCGTATGCGATCTGACCGAACACCGCCGACACCTTGCTGTTCAGATCATCGTCATACAACAGATCTGTCGGATTCGGTCCCGCGCTCGACACGAACGCCTGCTTCTGGAAGCCCGTGCCTCGATCGCCGCCTTGCGAAACGACGACGCGCCGATCGATGTCTGCGTAGTACACACCAGCAAGCCAGCGGAACGCCTGATCTGCCGGAGACGCCAGGCGCACTTCCACCGACGCGTCTTCTTGGTCCCGCTGCTGATACTGATAGCCATCGCAACGCGATGGACTGTACGGCGGCAGCACCGAGTTCGCGCCTGCATAGAACGTCGGCGAAGGCAGTGGTCCACCCACCTGATTCGCGATATCCGCCTGACATTCCGCCGTCCGCGCATACAGACCGAATGCCGCGCTCGTGCCGTCCGTCAGGAAGAAATTCGTCTGATCGTTGTACGCCACCCACGCGGTCAGCGTGCCTGCATCCAGTGTCCACTCGCCCTTCACCGAAATCTGCTTGTTCTCCTGCTCGTTCGTTGGCGTGATGTTGCTGATGTACTTGAACTGGTGATCGTTCACATCCTGGAAGAAGTCCGGGTTCCCCGTGAAGGCCGCGAAGAACGGCAGCGCAAACGTCGCGTTGAAGTTGATCGCGCCGGCCTCGAGCTTCGAGTACTTCGCTTTGATGTCCAGCTCGCCGTTGTCGCCCATCGGCACGACCAGCCGCGGCGTCACGCCGTACTCCTTGAAGTAGTCGACGCAATCGTCGCAGCCCAGGAACGAGTTCTTGAAGAAGCCGTCGGTCTCGCGATAGAACGCGCCGACGCCGCCTTGCACAGCCTCGCTGCCACCGCCGAGATAGAGATGCGCCTTCTTCGCGTTGTTGTTACCGAACCCGACGTCGACGTCGCCTTCGAACGCCTGTCCTGGCTTGCGCGTCGTAACGATGATTGCGCCGGCGACGGCATTGCGGCCGTAGATGGCGCCTTGCGGACCCTTCAGCACTTCAATCTGCTGAACGTTCGCGAGCTCCTGGTTGAACGCGGTCGGATTCGTCTGCAGCACGCCGTCGACGACGAGCGCGAAGTTCGTTTCGGCATCGCGGCCAGTGTTCAGGCCGCGGATGCTCAACTGCAGGTCGCCGACCTCAGCGGTCTGTACCTGTGACAAGCCCGGCGTCAACGCGATGAAATCGGTCGGCCGCTCGATGCCGGCGATCTGAATATCGCGCGCGGTGAACGCCTGGATCGTCGCGGGAACGTCCTCGATCTTCTCCGCGCGCTGGCGTGCGGTGACGACGATTTCCTCCAGCACGCTCTGGTTGCCCGCTTCCTGCGCATGGGCGTGGCTCCATCCCAGAGTCGTCGCCACGGATAACGTCAGTAATGCACGGCGCTTCATGAGTGTCCCCTTCAGGTTTTGTTGAGCCCGGCGAGATAGGTGCGCACGCGCTCGAGCGTGACGACCTCGGCATACTTGGTTTGCAGATCGAACAGATTCGCTTCGTGCGGGCCGGTGGCGCGGTCGCCGACGGCATCGCGCACGACGAGCGGAATGAATCCATGCTGGACGGTGTCGACGGCGGTCGCGCGCACGCAGCCGCTGGTCGACATTCCGGCGATGAGCAGCGTGTCGACGCCCAGCGCAGTCAATGTCGCGGCGAGCGTCGTACCGAAGAACGCGCTCGCGTACTGCTTGGTGAGGACGATCTCGCCGCGTTCCGGGCTCACGCCCGGAGCGAACTCGGCGAGCGGCGAACGCGCGCCGCGCTCGAAGACTTTCAGCGCGGGCACTTTGCGGAAGAACACGCCACCGTCGCGGCCGCCGTCTTCATAGGCGAGATTCGTGTGCAGGACTGGGATGCGCGCGCGCCGTGCGAGAGCTAGCAGCTCCTCTGCCCCGCGGCGAGCATCTTCGACAGTCGGCCCTGCGTACAGTGGCGAATTGGACTCCGTGTACGCCTTGACGAAATCGATGACCAGCAGCGCCGGCCGCACGCCCGGCGCGAGAGTGCCGCCGTATCCGCGTGCATCGACCGGACCGCCTGGATGCGATGTCATACGACCTTCGCCGTCTGCAACTGTGCGTACCGCTCCGCGCTCATGCCGAGCAGTCCGCGATAAACCTCATCGTTGTGCTGGCCGAGCATCGGGCTCGGCGAGCGCACGCGACCCGGCGTGTGCGACAACTTCGGCGCGACGTTCTGCATCTTCAGATCGCCGAGCTCCGGATGTTCGACAGAAACGATCGCCTCGCGGGCCTGGAAGTGCGGGTCCGCGAGCATTTCGGGCGCGCGGTAGATAAGGCCGGCGGGAACTGCGAACTCTTCCATCAGATCGAGCAGCTCTTCGCGCGCCTTCGTACGCGTCCACTCGCCGATGAGCGCATCGACTTCCTTCTGCCGTGCGCCGCGAGCGACGTGAGTCGAGTACTCCGGTTGCTGCGCGAGCTCCGGACGACCCATCGCCTGCGTCAGGCGCTGAAACACGGTGTCCTGGTTCGCGGCGATCAACACCATCGAGCCATCGCTCGTGGGGTACACGTTCGAGGGCGCGATGTTCGGCAGGATTGCGCCGGTGCGCTCGCGGATGTAGCCGGCCTTGTCGTACTCGGTGACGAGCGACTCCATCATGTTGAGTACGGCTTCGTAGATCGCGGAGTCGACGACCTGGCCGCGCCCGGTCACTTCGCGATGATGCAAGGCCGACAGCGCACCGAGGCACGCGAATGTCGCCGCCAGCGAATCGCCGATGCTGATGCCCATGCGCGAAGGCGGCGTGCTCGGATCGCCGACGACATATCGCAGTCCGCCCATCGCCTCGCCGATCGCACCGAACCCAGCGCGCTTCGAGTACGGCCCGCTCTGCCCATAGCCTGAAACCCGAATCATGATCAGCCGCGGATTGATCTTCGCGAGCTCGTCGTAACCGCAGCCCCACTTCTCCAGCGTGCCGGGACGAAAGTTCTCCAGCAGGAAGTCGGCTTTCGCGACCAGCTCGTGCAATACCTTCTGGCCTTCCGGCTTGCGCAGATCGAGCGTGACCGACTTCTTGTTGCGCGCGACGACCGGCCACCACAGCGATTTGCCGTGCGCTTTCTCACGCCCCCACACGCGCAGCGGATCGCCCTGCTCCGGCGGCTCGACCTTGATGATCTCTGCCCCCATGTCGCCGAGCAGCTGACCGCAGAACGGACCTGCGAGCAGCGTGCCGAGCTCGATGACGCGCAGGTCGGACAGTGGACCGTTCTTGAAACGATCCTCGGTCATGCCGCACCCCGTCGCGTCCAGCGCATGAACTGCGGTTGTTGCGGCGGTTCGAGTCCGGTTTCTTCCTTGCAGCGTGCCTTGAGCTCGTCGATGGTGTCGAAGCCGCGATCGAACAGCTGCTTCACGCCGCGATCGGAGGCCATCTTCTTGCGCAATGCTGTCGTCGCCGCTTCGTCGACGCTCCAGTCATCCTTGAGCACCACACCGTATCGACGCGCGCCCTCCGGCGTAACAAGGCCCGCTTCCACGTCGAAGTGCACGAGCGCGGCGTCGCGCTCCAGCGGATCTCCGCACCCGCCGCCTCCCCACGTGTCGGCGAGTAACAAATCCCCTGCTTCGACTTTGATGCGGTCGACTTTCGCGGCCAGCAACTCCTGCGTGCCGTCGCGACGAACGAGTGTCTTCTTGCTGCGCTCGCCCGGTAGTCCGCCGTTGACTCCCCACGGATACGTGAGCCAGCGATCATCGTGAATCGAGATCTCGCCTGGTTCGAGAAACCGATATCCAATCCGCAGCCCGTTGCCGCCGCGGAATTTGCCGGCGCCGCCGCTGTCCGCGATCGTCTCGTACGTCTCGATGCGCAGCGGGAAATAGCTTTCGAGGAATTCGTTCGGCACGTTCGTGAACGAGGGCCACAGCGAATGCCCGTCGGGCCCGTCGCCGAACGGCTTGCCGGGAATGCCGCCGAACGTGATCTGGTAGAGCTGGTACCACTCGCCATTCTTGTCGTAGCCCGAGTACATGAAGTGCGGGCTGTCGGAGAAGCCGGCGGCACACAGAAAATCCGGACTGCCCTGGCCCAGCAAGCCGCCGAGAATGTCGAAGATGCGGCCGAGCGCGTGAGTGCGGCACGACAACGCCGCGGGCTTGAGCGGCTTGAGCAGCGTGCCCGACGGAATCTTCACCTCCATCAGGTCGTAGAACCCATCGTTGAACAGGATCTGCGGGTCGAACACCATAATCATGTAGACGCCCGCAAACATCTTGAACATCTCTTCGTTCAGCAGGAAGTTGATCGAGGAGATCGACTGCGGATCGGTGCCGGTGAAATCGAAAATGCATTTATCGCCTTCGCGCCACATCGCGCAGGCGATCTTGTACGGGCCCATGCCTCGGCCGTCGTCGCAGATGTAGTCCTCGAAGTACTGCCGCTTTTCCGGAACCGTGCGCCGGATCAGCTCGCGCATCGCCCGCTTGTTGCGCTCGAGCATGGCGTCGAGCGCGGAATAGAACACGTCGTCGCCGAAGCGCTGCGCGATCTGCAGGCAACGCAGCGATGCCGTACGCAGAGCGGCAACGATCGCGTTGAAGTCCGAGAGGTTCCAGTGCGGCAGCCGGCAGTTGTGCAGGATGATGCGCAACACGTCCTGCTGCAGCTCGCCCCCCTTGTAGATCTTCACCGGCGGCACGCAGATGCCTTCTTCGTAGATCTGCCGCGCATCGGTCGGCAGGCTGCCCGGGACCTTGCCGCCGACATCCGTCATGTGGCCGAACATCGCAGTCCACGCGAGCAGGCGGCCGTCGCGGAAGATCGGCATCAGCATCAGCCAGTCGTTGGCGTGCGAGATCGCGCCGTTCACCGAGTACGGATCGCTGGTGAAGAAGATGTCGCCGTCTTCGATCGTGCCGTCGTAGCCCTGCAGAAAGCCGTAAATGAAGGAGCCGAACTGGCCCACGACCATCTTGCCTTCGACGTTCGCGATCATCGGGAACTCGTCGTGCTGCTCGCGGATGCCGGGCGACATCGCGGTCCGGAACAGCACCGTGTCCATTTCGAAGCGCGCGTTGCGCAGCGCGCTCTCGATGATGTCGATCGTGACGGTGTCGACGTCGACGCGCGCGTAAGGCTGCGAGTTACGCTGGACCAGTCTTGCGGGCATGACTCATACCTTCCGGATAAATCAGAATGTTGCCGAAGCCGTCGACGTGACCCTGGTGACCCGGCAGGATCACCGTCGTCGAATCCATCTCCATGACGATCGCAGGACCCGCAATGACGTTGCCGGCCTGCAGTTGCGCGCGCTCGTAGACGCCCGCGATCAGATCCTTGCCGTCCATGTGAGCGCGTTGCGTTCCGACCTTCGCGCCCTCGGGATCGGCGCCGCCGCGACGCACGGCGGGCCGCTCGATCTGGATGCTCTTGCCGCGCACGGCCGCTCGCAGCGTCACGAGCTCGTGATCCAGCGACAGCGTGAATGTGAAGAGTCGCTTGTGCTCGGCGTCGAACTTCTCGCTGATCGCAGCGAGGCCACGCTGCTCGATCTCGTCGAGCTTCACGTCGACGCTCAGGCGCAGACCCTGGCCGCGATAGCGGACGTCGACCTGGTAGCTGGTCTGCATGTCCGCTGCCGGCACGTTCTCTTGTTTGAGGCCCTGTGAAGCGTCGGCCGCGAGATCACGCAGGATCTGCGCGACTTCCTTGGCGCTCGTGGCCTTGAACGTCCGCACGTACGTGCGCGAGCGCTCGTCACGCACGGCAGTCGTCGAGTCGCCGAGTGCGCACAACACGCCCGGGCCCGGCGGAATGATGGCGGGCCACGACCCGAGCAAGCGCGCCAGCGCGTTGGCGTGCAGGGGTCCGGCACCACCGAACGCAATCAAGGCGTAGTCACGCGGATCGTAGCCCTGCTCGACCGAGACCAGCCGCAGCGCGCCGGTCATGTTTTCGTTGACGATGTTGTAGATGCCGAGCGCGGCCTGCTGCAGCGAAAGTCCGAGCGCATCGGCAACTTTCTGCACAGCGGTGGTGGCGAGTTTGCGATCGAGCACCATCTCGCCCCCGAGACGCTGCATCTCTGGCAAATAGCCGAGCACAACGTTCGCATCCGTCACGGTCGGCTCAGTGCCGCCTTTGCCGTACGCGGCCGGACCGGGATCGGCGCCGGCGCTCTGCGGCCCCACACGCAGCGCTTTGGTCAGCTCGGGCACGTGCGCGATCGAGCCGCCGCCCGCGCCGACAGTGCGAATGTCGACGGACGATGCGCGAACAGTTACATCGCCAACGGTCGTCTCTCGCCGCAACCGCGGCTCGCCGTTCTGAATCAGCGCGACGTCGGTGGATGTGCCGCCGACGTCGATCGTCAGCAGATTGGGGAATCCCGCCTGCGACGCCACCCACAGCGCGCCGGTGACGCCGCCCGCGGGGCCGGACATCAGGAGATTGACCGGAAATTCCTCGGACGATTTCGCGGAAGCGAGGCCGCCGTCCGAACGCAGGATGTGCAGCTTCACCGAATCAGTCTTCGCCGCGAGCTTTTCCTTCAGATTGCGCACGTAGCGCGCGACGCGCGGTCGCACGTACGAGTTCGCGACGGTCGTCACCGTGCGCTCGTATTCCTGCATCTCCGGCACGACCTGCGACGACAGCGAAACAGGAATTCCGGGCAGCTCTTCATCCGCAATCGCGAGCACGCGCTGCTCGTGCGTGTCGTTGGCGAATGAGTTGATGAGCGAGACGGTCAGCGCTTCGATGTTCTTCCTGCGCAACTGCCGCAGATCCTCGCGCAATTGCTCCTCGTCGAGCGTCTCGACGACGTCGCCGTGCGCACCGATGCGTTCGTGCGCCTCGATCGTGCAGGACAGCGGCGCCATCGGCAGGCTCTTGTTGTAGATCACCCAGCCGCCGAGGCCGCCCGGCACGTACGAGCGCGCGATCTGCAGCACCTGCCGATAGCCGCGCGTCGTGACCAACCCGCATTTCGCGCCGGTCCCCGTGAGCACGGTGTTGGTCGCGACCGTCGTGCCGTGCATGACGTGATCGATCTGCTTCGGTGAGATGCCGGCCTTGCTGCACACCCGCTCCAGGCCGCTCAACACGCCCACCGACTGATCCTGCGGCGTGCTCGGCACTTTCGCGGACCACGTGGCGCCGCTCGCCTCGTCGACCAGCAACAGGTCGGTAAAAGTGCCGCCGACATCGACGCCTAATCTGTATGTCACTGGAGTGCTCTCTTGGGAAAACCGCCGGCCTTGTGCAGCAGGCCCGGCGACTCGCGGCCGAGGTGCTGTTGCAGCCATTTCGTAGTTTCGATGAGCGATGCGAGCGACACGCCGGTGGCGACGTGGCTGCGATCGAGCATGTAGAGAAGATCTTCGGAGGCGATGTTGCCGGTCGCGGCCGGCGCGAAGGGGCAGCCGCCGATGCCGCCGACACTGGAATCGAGCGCGACCACGCCGCCTTCGATTGCGGCCCAGGCGTTGGCGATCCCGGTGTTCCGAGTGTTGTGAAAGTGGCAGCGCCAGCGCATGCCCGGCATCTGCAGACGCGCACGTGCGAGCAGCTCGCGGACCTGGCCGGGGACGGCGACGCCGATCGAATCCGCGAGACAGATTTCGTGAGGCTCGCCCTCCGCGACTCGCTGCGCGACTTCGAGCACGCGCGCCTGCGGCATTTCGCCTTCGAACGGGCAACCGAACGCTGCGGAGATCGTGACCTGCGCCCTGATGCCCGCGCTGCGCGCCGCATCCGCGACTTCGAGCCAGGTCGCGATGGACTCGTCCGTGCCGACACCCTGATTGCGACGATTGAACGTGTCGCTCGCAACCACGACCATGCCGACTTCGCTGCAACCCGCGGCGGCCGCGCGATCGAAGCCCTTGCGATTCATCACTAATCCGATGAAATGAGCGTCGCGCGGCCGGCTGAGGCCGGCGAGCACTTGCTCGGCATCGGCCATCTGCGGGACTTTGCGGGGATTGACGAAGCTGGCGACCTCGATGCGGCGCAGGCCGGAGGCCAGCAGGCGGTTGATCAGCTCGACCTTGGTGGCGGTGGGGAGGATCAGGGGGTCGATTTGCAGGCCGTCCCGCGGTCCGACTTCGATCATTTCGACCTGAATCCCCATAGGTGGCGGATCGTATGCAATCCGTCGCTCTATTGGCAATAGTCGGGCAGAATCAGGCGACCTGGACACCGATTGCATGCAATCCGCACCGAAATGGTGCGAAGCGATACGAGGACCGAAGACAATGGCCCAGGCAGTCGATCGTGCGTACGCGATGGTTCGCGAGGGAATCGTGCGCGGCACTTACGCCGCCGCCGTGCGCATCACGGAGCAGGAAATCGCAGACGCGCTCAGCGTCAGCCGCACGCCGGTGCGCGAAGCACTGCGGCGTCTGCAGGCGGAAGGGTTTCTGAAAGTGCTACCGAACGTCGGCGCGGTCGTCGTGCCGTGGACGGACACGGACACGCGCAACGTGTTCGAGCTGCGGGCCCTGCTCGAGCCGTACGGCGCGGCGCGCGCGTGCGAACAGATCACGCCCGAAGGCATCGCGACGGTGCGGCGGCTTGCCGAAGAGCAGTACCACGAGTCGGCGACGCGCGGCGAAGGTCACATCGAGCGCATAGGCAAACTCAACAGCGCCTTTCACCGCGCGCTACAGGATTTCTCGGGCAACGCGCGTCTCGTCACCTTGCTGCCGGCGCTGCTCGAAGCGCCGATGATGCTCAAGACGTTCGCGAAGTATCAGCCGCAGCACCTGCTGCGCAGCGCCTCGCACCATCTCGAGATCGTCAGCGCGCTCGAGTCGCGCGACCCGGAGTGGGCCGCATCGGTCATGCGGTCCCACATCCTGGCCGCGCACGCAGCGCTGCGTCAGGACGCCGAGTAGCGCAGTTCACCCGGTGCAGGCTTCTCGCCGTCGGTGATGTCGATATTCCCGGCTTCCGACGGCAGCGGCTTCCAGATCTTGTCCTTGTAGATCGTCAGCAGCACAGCGACGATGACCGTCGCCAGGCGCGCGCCGTTCGCGAGCCAGCCGCCGAGCGCGGTGTCGTCGACCGCGAAGACTTCCCACCACAGGTTCATGCCGGCGTGCAGGCCCCACACCGTCCACAGGTTGTCCTTCCACTTCATGAAGAACCAGCAGAAGCCGATGCCGCCGGCGCCGGTGATCGCGACGATGCCGAGCAGCTCCATCAAGTTATCCGACTGATACAGGTGCGCCGCTGCGAAGACGATGGAAGGCACCAGCGCCGAGATCCAGAACCCGAGCTTCGCGCGTCGATACAGCTGCCGGAACAGGAAGGAGCGATACAGCACCTCCTCCGCGAAGGGCGCGATGAAGCAGAGCACGCCGACGGTGAGGAAGGTCATGTTCGGATTCACCGGCATCGTGATTGCGAACGTGATCAGCATCGGCGCTGTCGCAAGGGCCGCGAAGGTCAGTCCGCGTCCCATCGGCGCGAGCAGGCCGAGCTCGCGCGCGGCGCGCTTGAACCCGAGCCGATGAGTGATCGCGACGGCGATGAACGCGGTCGCCACTTCGAGCGCGTTGCGAATTCCGAGCACGACGAGCCACTCGGAGATGAACCGCTTCCAGCCGATGAGCTTGAGGAACAGGTTGTACTGGTCGACGAAGGCAAAGACGATCGTGGCGATCGCCGCGTACCAGAGTCTGGAGCGAGGCTTCTTCATCGTGCGACTCCCCATGGGCTTGGCCGGGCGGCCAAGCCGTTAGGACACCGCAGTGTTATCGAAGGTTGCAGGAGTCAGGGGTCGGGTTGTTGCTTCCAGTCTCCGAACAGGAACTTGAGCGCATCGGGCAAGCGCCTGGCCCAGGCGCTCTCGGTGTGCTTCGCGTCGTCCTCCAGGACGTAGCGGAAGGTGCTTTCGTCGTAGCCGGCGGCACGGAAGTTCGCGACGACCGTGTCGAACAGCGCAAGTCCCTTCTTTGCGTTCTCGCCCTCGCCCATTTCCGGCTTGCCGAGGCCCATGAACACTTTGTTCGGATACGCCACGAGCGGCGAAGTGTCGCGGATCAGCTGACCCATGCCGACCCAGATCGTCGGACTCTCCATCAGCCCGTAGCCGAACGTCTGCGGCCGCGCCATCAGCGCGAACAGCGTGGCGACGCCGCCGTACGAAGAGCCTCCAATCCCTGTGTTGTCGTGACCGGTGAGCGTGCGGTACTGCTTGTCCACGAACGGCAGCACCTCGGTCGCGAGGAAATCGGGGAAGCGTTTGCCGGCAGGCTCCTCCATGTCGGGATTGCCGAAGGTGTCGCGGTACGGGAGAAATTCGTACGCGCGCTTCTCGCCCATGTGATCGACGCCGACCACGATCATCTCGGGAATCGCCTTCTCGCGAATCAGGCGGTAGACCGTTTCGTCGACCTGCCACTCCGCGTGACTGACCTCGCTCAGGCAGGCATCGAACAGGTTCTGGCCATCGAGCAGGTAGAGCACCGGGTAGCGCTTGTCGCGGTTCGCGGGCGCGTCGTAGCCGGGCGGCAGCAGCACGCGGATCGAGCGCGTGTTGTTGAAAATCTTGCTGGTGAGCGCGTGAATGCGCAGATCGCCGTTGACGGTCGACTTGCAGTCCGCAGCCTGCACAGACGGTCCCGCGGAGAACAGGCAGAGGAAGGCGAGTATCAGGGCGGCACGCTGTTGCATGCCGCGATGATACCCGGCTCACTGCGGATCTGGCGTGCCCGTCGCTGCGGCCGGCTGGGCCATGAATGAGACGACCAGCGCCCCGATCGCAACGACCAGGCCGAGTGCGAGCGGCAGGCGCGGCAGGAACATCCCGGACATCCCGACCCCGGCGCACGCGAACACGATGTGCAGCGCGAAAGAGACGCGCCCGTTCTTTCTGAACTGGACCCGCAATGCCGCCACGAGGAGCGCGACGACAGCAGCAAAGAACAGCACGAGTACGAACAGGCTCATCTCGCCCACGCGCGTCATCTCGAAGAGCGCCGGGCCACTCGCGGCCCAGACCGCAACTGCGGCCCATGCACCGATCAGCGACAAGAGTCGGTAGCTCATTGGTCTCTCCGGGTCAGGAACAGTTTGTATTCACGCGGAGTCACGAGCTGCTTCCCTCGGGTCGCCGAGCGACTTGTTGAGTCTGATAGCTTCCTTCGCGAGTCGCCGCGCGACCGCCGCACTGACAGTCATCCCCTTGCGCAGCTCCAGCGTCGCCATTTCGTACTTGCCGCTGGCCTTCAGGCGCGGCTCGATCTCCTGCAGCCGCTTGCCGCGCCAGAAACCGAACAGCACACGCCGCGCTTCGGCTCGAATGAGCAGCGCGGGTCCGTTCGACGAGTACACGAGGTGGCCCCACTTCACGGCTTCGTCGAATTTGCCGGCAGACGTCACCGCCGCTCGCAGATCCTCGACGAGCTCGCGCCGCCAGCCTGAAAGCCCCACGACATACGCATCCGGGTTTGCGGCCGGCTTGACCTTGCGCATCGGCATCTACAGTCGCTCCGTGAGCAATACCCGGCCTTTGGCGCCGAGCGAGGTCTTGCCGTCCTGGCCCGTGATCCGGCCGCGCAGCTCGACGACGTCGCCTTGCAGCTTCTCGTTCGGCGTGACCTTGATCACCATCCACTCGAGCCGAATGGTTTCGTCCGCATAGATCGGGCGGCGGAATCGCACCCAGAACTCCAGGCCCAGCATCGCCCCGGTCTTGGAGAAGTGCGAGGCGGTCAACGCGAGCAAGAGCGCGGTCGTGTGCGGGCCGCTCGCTGTCGGTCTGCGAAAGCGCGTAGTCGCCGCGAAGTCCGCATCGTGATGAATTGGATTGTTGTCGCCGGCGGCGTTCGCGAACTCGACCACCGTGGCAGGCGACAGAGTCACCTCGGAAGAGAAGCGTTCGCGAGGAAAGGTCCGCATGCACTACTCCTCAGGGCCGTTTGCGCTTTCTGAATGCGTGGCGCGCCGAGCCGAAGAACATCATGCCCAGCGCAGTCAGCTGGATCAGAGTCTGCACCACGTAGACTGATGCGATGACCGGCGTTCGCTCGAAGGTGGCCGGCAAATTCCGCAGCGAGGGCAGCCCGAGCACCACGAAGATGAGGATCACGATGCGCGCCCAGTTTCTCGCGCGCCCGACGTTGTAGATGAGAAACATCAGAACCGCATAGGCGAAGGCGAGAAAGGGCAGCACCCGGCCCGTCGGAGTGTTCGCGGTCAGAGCGTTCCATGCGAGCGCAGTGACCAGCAAAGCGAGCGCGATACTTCCCCACAGCAATCGCGTGGCCAATCGCAGCGCGGGCAGGCCGACTGCACTTTGTTCGGCGAGCGGCGAGACGCAATCGTCCACCGCCGCTTTGGGTGGAGCGTATCTGTTCTCGTTCATCTCACGCTCTCGCTCGGGCCAGCTTGGCCAGGAACCGCGCCAGGTAAGGGTCGCTGCGATCGAGCGGCGCTTCCGAAAAATGAAACCAGCGCACCGCGTGGAACTCAGCAGCATCAAAGTCGACCGCAACGTTGCGGTCGCCGTCGATCACATACCAGAGCGACACATCAGTGTGACCCGCCGTCATGCCGACAGTCTCCGCAACGCTCAGCATGAGCGGCGCCTGCGGACCGTCGCTCAGCGCGAGCCCAAGCTCCTCGGCCAGTTCCCGTTCCACGGTCGCTCGCGGGTGCTCGCCGGGCTCGACGTGCCCGCCGCTCGGCAACCAGAGTTGTGCGTTCTTATGATCCACGAGCAGCACATGATCGCCGTCGACGACGACGAAGTACGACACCAGATGCTTCGGCGGCGTCGCAGGCTTTTGCACCCGGCAGAGCGCCGCGCCCGAATCGATCCACGCCAGCACCTCGTCGCGCTGCGCCCGTTCGATCGCGTCGAACGGCTCGATGGCGGCTACTTCTTCGCGGATAGCGCTGCGCATCCGTCATCCCAGACGCGACGCCATGCCGAAGCGGCGGTAGATGAAGTCGCTGCAAAAGACCAGCAGCAAACCAACGGCCAGTTTCGCTAGTGCGAACACGAGGTCGGGCGTCGTTTGCAGCGGCTGTGCGCCGTAGTCCTGCCTCGCGGCAAGGACAATGAAGGCGATCATCCGCAGTACCGAAGGCGCGGCTGCAGCGAGCGTCAGCAGGCCAATCAGGACCGACCCGAGGCGCCAGCCTTCCCGCAGCGTGATGTCCGTTGCCTGCTCCGCTCCACGCGGGATGAGCAGACGCGCGACACCGAGGGGAAATTTCCAGAGGAAGATGCCAAGCGCGAACGCGATCAAAGCCGGCGACAGCGCCAGCACCGATTGACCGTCCGTGAGCTCTCCCAGCGTGTTTTTCAGAGCGAGCGCAGTAGCCAGTGCCTGCAAGCAAAACAGGAGCAGCCACAGGGCGAAGAGCCGAACCGCAAGTCCGGCGAGTTGCGAGAATGTCATTCTTATCTCCCTTGAAGCATCCACCCTGCCTGGGCGTTCATGGATCGGACGGGTGCGTCTTGTTCTTCATCCAGAAGCGCACACTCGCGACGAGCACGCAGAGCAGACCGAACGGCACGCCGACGCCGAGCGCCAGGTACTCCGGATATGACTCACTCTCGCGGCCGCCGAGAATCCAGAGCACCGGCGTGACAGCGAGAACGAACATCAGCAGCAGGATCGCGAGTGCCAGCGTCAGAAACACACCGCCCGGTTTCTTCCACCACATCATTGCCGCCTGTCCTCAATCCATCGAAAACGACTCGAAGATGAGATCGAATGCCGGATATGTCTGCGTCGCATCCTGCGAAGACACCTGCGCCATGAGGATGGCCTCGTACTGCGTGCCGTCCACGCCGAAGAATCTCGCTTCGTGCGGCACGTCCTGACCCAGCAGTCGCACGTTGAAGTGCTGCAGAATTCCTTCGCGCTCCTGTCCCGCGACCTTGCCGCGCACCGACGACGACGTTCCGGTATCGGCCTTGCCTGCTTTGATCGATCCGACGCTGAGCATCTCTTCGATCGCCTTGGCGCGTTGCTCGGCGACCGCCGTCGCAAATTGTTCGACCGTGGTGCCAGTCGCAGGCGGCAGGCAGATCACGGTGACGAGCGCACTGTTGGGTCCCTCGATGTTGATCGAGCGGGAGTTCGGCGTGCCATCGAGCGGCTCGTCCTGAGTCACCTTCCAGTCGGAGAAGTGCGAGAAATGGATACCGTCCTTCTCGTACGTCTTCACGGTTCGCGCCTGCGGCGAGCAGGCGCTCGCCACGGCCGCAAGCATCAGGATCAGTGCTGGGCGAATCATTGTTTTACTCATTCCGCTGCCCCTACAGCATAACCGGTGAACGCTGCGATCCGCTTGGTGATGGTTCGGCCGGCCAGCGCCGGGTTCTTCAGCGCGAGGAGCTTCAGGTCCCGCTCCTGCTGATCCCGCCATTCGACGCTCGGGTTCCACACGCAGGAGACCGGCATGAAGTATTCGCCGAGGTAGACGACCTCGCCGGCGCCGACCGTGAACTCGGCCTTCTTCACCCTGACGGCTGTCACATATGGGTTGGCAATCCACGCGGCGACGTAGTACTGACCCGGCGCCAGCTTCACCGCGTGCAGATTGCCGTGATGGTCCGCGAAGTCGCTCTTGACTGAGTAGCCATCAACACTCAGCAGCGCGATGTCCTTTCCGCCATACGGTTCAGTTGCCGCCTTGAGCTTCAGGAACGTCGAAGTAGCGAAGCACTTTTCCGGTGCTCCCGCCGAGAGCACCACGAAAGCGGCGTCGCCCGTGACATCCGCGGCAGTGAGCATCTCCGCCCCGTTGCGGTTTTGCAGCGTCCCGCAACCCGACAGCGCCGCGAGACCGATCGCGACGAGCAAGCGCTCGAACATGTGCCATCCCCTTGCTTGTTGTTATTCCCGCTGTCAACACAATGAAGGTGTAGGTCCCTCTGCGTCAACGGTGGCGTATAGTCCGCAACTCCGACCCCTCCGTAGCCAGGAGTTTCGCGTGGCCGAACGCAATGCCACCGCCGCAGTCATCGGTGCGGGCGACTACATCGGCGCCGCGATTGCCCGGCGCTTCGCAGCCGCAGGCTTCACGGTGTTCGCCGGCCGGCGCAACGGCGACAAGCTCGCGTCGCTCGTGGCCGACATCGAAGGCGCGGGCGGACGCGCCGTTGCGCGCTCGCTCGATGCGCGCAAAGAAGAAGAGATCGTCGCATTCCTGGCGGACGCCGAACGGCACGCGCCGCTCGAAGTCTGCGTGTTCAACATCGGCGCCAATGTAAATTTTCCCCTGCTGGAAACTACCGAGCGCGTGTTCCGCAAAGTTTGGGAGATGGGCTGCTACTCGGGATTCCTCGCGACGCGTGAAGCAGCTCGTCACATGCTGCCGCGAGGTCGCGGCTGCATCTTCCTGACAGGCGCGACTGCGAGCTTGCGAGGGAGCGCGGGCTACGCCGCATTCGCGAGCGCGAAATTCGGCCTGCGCGCCGTTGCGCAGAGCGCGGCGCGCGAGCTCGGGCCGAAGAACATTCACGTCGCGCACCTGATCATCGACGCGGGTGTCGACACCGCATTCGTGCGCGAGCGAATCAAGACGGCGGGCGGCGAGGCAGCGCTCGCGAGCATCAAGCCCGATCAGCTGATGCGCCCCGAGTCCGTGGCCGAAGCCTACTGGTCGCTGTATCAGCAGCCGCGCGACGCGTGGTCGTTCGAGCACGAGATTCGTCCCTTCGCGGAGAAGTGGTGATGCGCGTCGAATTTCATTTCGACTTCGGCAGCCCGAACGCATACCTCAGCCACGTGATCATCCCGCGCATCGAGCAGCGCACCGGCGCGAAGTTCGAGTACGTGCCGATCCTGCTCGGCGGCGTGTTCAAGCTGACGAACAATCGCTCGCCGGTCGAGAGCTACGCCGGCATCCGCAACAAGCTGCAGTACGAGCATCTGGAGACCCAGCGCTTCATCAGAAAGCACGGCATTACGAGCTACACGTTCAATCCGTTCTTTCCGGTCAACACGCTCGCGCTGATGCGCGGTGCGATCGCGGCGCAACGAATGGGCGTGTTCACGCATTACGTCGACCAGATGTTTCGCCACATGTGGGCCCAACCGAAGAAGATGGACGACCCGGAAGTCGTGCGCGCGGCGCTCGAGGAATCCGCTCTCGATGCGTCGCAGCTGATGACGCTGGCGCAGGATCCATCCGTCAAGGAGGAGCTGGCGGCGAATACAGCACGATCGGTCGAGCGCGGCACGTTCGGCGCGCCGACCTTCTTCATCGACGACGAGATCTATTTTGGCAAGGACCGACTGCGCGATGTCGAAGAGACCATCGTCGCCGGGAGATCGTAATGCGCAAGGCACTCATCTTTTCCGCCCTCACGTCGCTCCTGCTCGCTGCGCCGCTCGCGAGCGCCGCCGGCGCCGACGAATCGGACTACTTCGGTCTGCTGCGAGCCCGCGACCTCACGCCTTTCGGCTTCCTGCGCCTCGACATGCGTCCGACGCATGCACGCGTCGCGCCCGAGGGCGGCTGGGGCCTGGAGATGGAGCTCGGTTACCAGAACACGTGGGCGCTGAGCCCGGAGGTCGAGCGTTATCTCGGCACGCTCGAAGGCCGGCGTGAGATCGGACCGACCGAGTTCGCGGCGATCCAGGCGCTGCCCGGCGAGAATTACCTGGCGGACTTCGAGCTCGGGCTGCTCGACGTGACGTTGCAGTACAAGTTCTCTTCACAGTGGGGCGCGTACGCCGTGCTCAGCGCCGTGCATTACGGCGGCGGGTTCCTCGACGGCACCATCGAGGATTTTCACAAGACGTTCGGCTTCAGCGATTTCGGCCGTCCGGCCGTGGTCAAGAACGGCACCAGCTACATCCTCGACCTCAAGAACTCGCAGGTCGCGATCTTCGAAGCGCCGGTCAGCACCGGCATGCTCGATCCGACGTTCGGGCTGCGTTACTCCGGCATCACGTTCGGCAAGGACTGGAAGGTGATCCTCGAGGCGGCGGCAAAGGTGCCGCTGCGCGGCCGAAAAGACCTGCTGTCGACAGGCCGCACCGACGTCGGCGTGCAAGCGACGGCACAGAACTTCGGCAAGCATCACGCCTGGTACATCGCCGGCTCCGCCGTCTACTACGCCGGCAGCCCGAACCTCGCGCCGAACGACGCCAAGATCATTCCGACGCTGCTCGTGGGCTACGAGCGGCACCTCGCGCAGAACACGCACGTGATCCTGCAGGCCTACGCGAGCCCCAGCGTCTACTCGCACCGCGACACCGACCTGGACGAGCTGCTCGCGACCAAGTACCAGGCCAGTCTCGGCATCTATCAACGCATCGGCGCGGGCTTGATCTCGTTCGCAGTCACCGAAAACCTGCAGAACCTGAACAACACGCCCGACATCGGCTTTCAGATCGGCTTCGCATTCAGCCCGACGCTGTTGCCGCCGAACAAGTAGAGGATTCGTTCCATGCAAGAGATCCGGCGCAACAAAGAGCGCGGCTATGCCGATCACGGCTGGCTCAAGTCGTACCACTCGTTTTCGTTCGCGGATTACTACGATCCGCAGCACGTCGAGTTCGGACCGCTGCGCGTCATCAACGAGGATCGCGTCGCAGCCGGCCAGGGCTTCGGCACGCACGGGCATCGCGACATGGAGATCATCAGCTACGTGCTCACCGGCGAGCTGGCGCATCGCGACTCGATCGGCAACGGCTCGACGATCCGTCCCGGCGACGTGCAGCGCATGAGCGCCGGGCGCGGCGTGCGTCACAGCGAGTTCAATCCTTCGTCCGCGAGCCTGGTGCACTTCCTGCAGATCTGGATCCAGCCGAACGTGCAGGGCATCGAGCCGAGCTACGAAGAGAAGCGTTTCACGCCCGCGGAAAAGCGCGGCCGCCTGCGGCTGATCGCGTCGCCCGATCAGAGCGAAGGCTCGATCCTGCTCCATCAGGACGCACGCGTGTACGCGGGTCTGATCGACGGCACCGAAAGCGCCGGGCTGGATCTCGCACCGGGACGCTTGCTTTACGTACATGTAGCGCGCGGCAGCGTCGACGCCAACGGCGTTGCACTGGAAGCGGGCGATGCACTGAAATTGAGCGAGACGCAGCGGTTACAGTTGCAACACGGACAGGAAGCTGAAGTTCTGGTTTTCGATCTGCCGAGCGAGTAACGTCATCGGCCTATGAGTCGCCATCCCATCGATCTCGCAATTCCCGTCAGCGCCGTCGATCACACGCTCGGCGCAGCGCATTCGCCGGTCACAGTCGTCGAGTACGGCGACTTCGAGTGCCCGACCTGCAAGCAGGCCGCGCCCGCGGTCAAGGTCATGCTCGAGCGCTTCGGCAATCACGTGCGCTTCGTGTTCCGGCATTTTCCCGTCGAGGCGGCGCATCCGCATGCGATGCATGCAGCGCAGGCCGCCGAAGCTGCAGGCGGCCAGGGCAAGTTCTGGCAGATGCACGACCTGCTGTTCGAGAACCAGCGCCACCTGAAGGTCGCCAACCTGCGCGAGTACGCCGAGCGGCTCGACCTGGAAATGCCGCGCTTCATCGCCGAGCTCGACGACGAGATCTACCTGCAGCGCGTGCGCGAGCACATTCAAGGCGGCGTGCGCAGTCACGTGCGCGGCACGCCGACGTTCTACATCAACGGCGTCATCCAGGACGTTTCCTTCGGCATGCACGCGCTGATCGACGGCGTGCAGGCCGAGATCAGGAGGGTCGAGCGATGAGCTTCTTCGGGTCCACCGCATTCGTGATCTTTCACACGGCGCTCAGTTTGATCGCCATCATCACCGGCCTGGTCGTCGTGCGCGGACTGATCCGCAACGATCCGCTCAACGGCTGGACACTGTGGTTCGTGATCACCACGGTGGCGACGACGCTCACCGGCTTCCTGTTTCCGTTCCGCGGCTTCACGCCGGCCATCGGCACCGGCATCGTCTCGACGCTCGTGCTCGCGGCGATGATCCCGGCGCGTTATGCATTTCATTTCTCCGGCCCGTGGCGTCGGATCTACGTCATCGGCGCGGTGATCTCGCTGTGGCTGAATTGCTTCGTGCTGGTCGTGCAGGCATTCCAGAAAGTGCCCGCGCTGAACGCCCTTGCCCCGCAGGGCAACGAGCCGCCGTTCCTGATCGCGCAGGTGATCGTACTGGCGCTGGCAGCGGTCTCGGGTTTCGTCGCAGTGCGTCGGTTTCGCGCCGCAGCCGCGCAGCCGGCTCTAGCGACCTGACTCAGCCCGCCCGGATCCTGAAGCGCAGCACCGGCCCGTTCCAGGTCGGTGTCGAGAGATCGATCTCCTCGATGTGCTGCGAAAGTGGATGCTCACCGATCGCCCGGCGCCAGAAGGCCGTCGCCGCGACGTTCCTGCGGGCGATGGCGGCTTCCCACATCCCCGGATAGCGACTGAAGATCGCCTGGGCGGCTGCAGTACCGGCGCCGCTGCGCCGGTGTTTCCGCAGTACGAAAAACTCCGCCATGTTGCGGTCCAGCGGACGGTTGGTGTGGGTCAGCTTGTTGAGCAGCGCGAAGCCGACGATCTTCGAATCGGCGCGCAGCAGCAGCGGGATATGGTCCGGCTCGCGCCAGTACGCATCGAGCGCATAGTCGGGGAAGCGGCCGTTCTCGTCGACCTCGCCGGTCGGCCGGTCGTACCACTGTTCCGAGAAATCGTGGGTGTACAGCTGCATCAGGTTCTCGAACACGACCCGCTGCTGGTGCCCCGCTACCACGACCTCCACGCCGCTCATTGCCGTCTCCCCCGGGTTGTCCACGGGCATTACAACAAACTCCGCGGCTGGTTGACCAGTTGACTCGCACTGCACCGGCAATGACGATTGAGCAATGCCGCAACAGGTGACCGTCCGCACTGTGGAGCAATTCGACGAGCGAGAGCTGCAGGGGCTGAGCGACGTGCTGATCGACTGCGTCGAAGGCGGCGCGTCGGTGAGCTTCATGTGGCCGATGACCCGCGACAAGGCGCTGACGTATTGGCGCGGCGTTGCCGCGAGCGCCGCGAGCGGCGAGCGCATCGTCCTCGCCGCTTACGACGCGGCGGAGACGATCGTCGGCACCGTGCAGGTCGTGTTCGCCCAGCCGGAGAACCAGCCGCATCGCGCCGACATCGCGAAGATGCTCGTGCATCGACGCGCGCGCCGGCACGGCGCGGGCCAGGCGCTGCTCGTCGCGGCTGAGCATCGTGCTCTCGAGGCCGGCAAGACAGTGCTGGTTCTGGACACAGCATCGCCGGACGCAGAGCGACTCTACGTCCGGCAAGGCTGGCAGCTGTGCGGGCAGATTCCGGACTATGCCCTCATGCCTGATGGCGCGTTCTGCGCCACGACGGTCTTCTACAAATCACTGCGCGGCCCGTGAGACGCGACGACGGCCCAGTACGTCGCGCCGGCCCGGGCCGCGCGTGAAAGGAATGATCATCGGCACGCGCTGGCGATACTCGCGATATGCCTCGCCGAGGTGCGCGATCAGGTCGCGCTCTTCGAAGCGGATTGCGATCAGGATGTAGCCGGTGGTGGCGACCGCGAACAGCAGGTGCGTCACCGTCATCACCGGCGTCGCCCAGAAGGCGAACAGCCAGCCGAGATACAGCGGGTGGCGCACCACGCGATAGAGGCCCGGCGTGCGGAAAGCGATCGGCTGATACGGCTTGGCAGTGAGGTAGAGCCACACCTGGCGCAGACCGAACAGGTCGAAGTGGTTGATCAGGAACGTCGACACCAGCACCAGCAGCCAGCCGCCGGCAAAGAGGGTGTAGAGGCCCGCGACCGCAGCCGGATCCTCGACCTGCCACACGATGCCGCCGAGCGGACGCCAGAACGCGAAGAGCGCGATCAGCGCGAGGCTGGACGTCAGCACATAAGTGCTGCGTTCCGCGGCCTCGGGAATCGAGCGCGTAATCCAGCGCTTGAAGCCGGAGCGCGCCATCACGCTGTGCTGGAGCGCGAACGCGAGCAGCAGCACGAGGTCGACGACCACGCCGGCGGCAATGCTGCCGTCCGGCGTGCCATCGATGGTGCGGGGCACGAGCAGGTTGCCGACGAACCCGACGGCATAGAGATAGGTCGCGAAAAATACGGCGTAACAAATGAGGCCGTACGCGAACACGCAAAGGCGCTTGAACATCGAATTCTCCCCTGCACGGGAACATCCCGGCACGAGACGTATGCTGCGCCGGGGCGCGCAAGGGCAAATCGGTAGCCACTACCCAATTTAGGGAGCCGGCTACCTATCTTTGGTGGGCAGGGATCTAGGCAGCCGCGCTGGCGTGGGCCGAAATCACGTTCAGCAGCTCGCGCGAGACGCGCTCGTCGATTTCCGCCGCATGCGACAGCTGCACCGGATAACGGACGATTGCGTCGACGCCGGCGGCCGAGAACCGCAGCTGCACGGAGGGTTGCGGCTCGCCTGAATCGTGCGTCGAGGCGGTCTTCTGGATTTCCCGGGTCTGCCGCACGATGTCTTCCTGGTAGTCCGCGATGACGCGGGCCACTGCTTTCACCATCTCGTCTTTCAGAGCGCCGTAGTCCGCGCCGGCGGGCAGGTTGAACGTCACCTCGTGCCAGGCGAGGTTGACGCCCGGAATCTGTTTGAACAGGCCGCCGGAGGACTGGAAGATGATCGAGTTCGCGAACGCGACCACCCGGCCGGTCGGCGCCATCTGCCCGTCGCCGGACAGCTCCATCAGATGCACCCGCACCAGGCCCATCTCGATCACCTCGCCGGTGACGGTGCCGATCTGCACGCGGTCGCCGACGCGGATGCCGTATTTCCCGATCAGGAAGAAGTAGCCGACGATCGAGACCAGCACGCTCTGCATCGCGACCGCGAGACCGGCGGTGATCAGGCCGGCAAACGTCGCCAGCGAGCCGAGCTCTGTCGCAAAAGTCGAGGCCGCGATGGCAACGACCAGCGCCCACAGAACGATCTTCTGCAGCAACAGCAATCGCGAGCGGCGACGCGCCTCGTGCACATAGCGATACACCGCGCGACGCCACAAGTGCGCCAGACCGAACACGGCAGCAAGCAGCGCGGCGAACAACAACACGCGCAGGCCCAGAGCTTCCAGCGCCTCGCGATATTGCCGATCCGTCGCCTCGCGCCAGTTCTTCAGGTTGTGGCGATATTGATTGAGCAGCACGTCCGCCTTGCTCAGCGGCGTCACGATGGCCGAGGTCTGCTGGAACAACCACGCGAGCGTGTCGTACTGATCGCGCACGCCGCGCAGGTTCGCGTTGCCGGTCTCGGCCTCCGCCGCCAGGGCGTCGCCGCGATCCGAGAGCCGCTTCATCTGCTCGAGCGGCGGAGTCCGGATCTTGGTGAACGTCGCCTGCAACTCGGCCGTGCGTTCATCGATCTGCTTGATCGTGCTCGCCTTGGCGGACAGCCGCAGCACCGTCGCACCCAGGTCCCAAATGCCGAACCGGCTCAGGGAAGTGCCGGTCGCGGCCGCTTCCGACGTACCCGCAGCTGCGGCTGTCGTCGCTGGCGTGACGGGCGTCGGCGTGCCGTTCGCCGCGGGAATCGAAGCAGCGATCGCATCGATGTGCGCCTTCAGCGAGTTCGCGCCGAAGCCGCTCGAATCGGTCTCGCTCGCGAACTGCGACATGTTCGAGACCATGTTGCGCCGGGCGTTGATCAGGTCCAGCTGGCCCTGCAGCACCGAGATCCGCGACTGGAGCGCGGCGTGCTCGGCTTTCGGTGCGCTCGCGAGCTGCCGCCGGTCCGCCTCGATCTCTGCCTGGATCGACGCGCGATGTTCCTCGAGTGTCTTGCGCAGGCGGCTCAGGGATTGCGAGGACGCCGCCTCCTCCGCTTCCTTCCGCAAGCCAGCCTCGCTGCTCAGGAGCTCGGCGTTGGCGCGCGCGATCTCGAAGGCGAGCGCCACGACTTTGTCGGCCGTTTGCCGGTTCGCATACAGGATCAGCAGGTCGCTCGGCTGCGTGGCGGCCTGCTGTTGCGCTCCAAGTGTGCGATACCAATCGACGGTCTCATCGAGGATCTGCACGACCTGATCGCCGGTCATGACCGCGCGCGACTCCGCGGCGGGCGCAGTCACCGGGGCAGGCGTTTCGGCCGCCTGCGCGGCGAGCACGACGATGCCCGTCAGGACGGCGATTGAAAGAGTTGCGCGCATGGCCAGGTATTCTACCTGTCCATGCATGCGCTCGCCGAGGTGGTGGCGCGAACGAAGTCTCGTCAGTCGGTATTCTGCTCGAACAGCGGCACGACGTTGGCGCGGACCGCCGTGTCGCGGGCTGCGCGCAGGCGCAAGCGATAGCGCAGATCGCCCAGCTCCAGCACATCGCCGTCGTGCATGAGGTGCTGCTTCACCTGTTCGCCATTGACGAAGCAGCCGTTGGTGCTGCCCGCGTCCTCGACGATGATGCCGGTCGGCCCGATCAGCAGCCGCGCGTGATGACGGCTCACCATCTTCGACGCCAGTGCGATGTCGTTCTCGGCGGTGCGACCGATCGTGAGCATCGTGCCGGTCAGCCGCAGCATGTCTCCCGCGTGCTCGATCGGCTCCAGGATCCACTCGACTTCCTCGGCAACGGCCGGCGCGGCTTTGTCGCCAGCGGCCTTCTCACCGATGCGATTGACGTCCCGGCGAATCGCCGCCAGTGCCTCCGAGTGCACGGCGAGATCGGCCTGCAGCTCTTCGATCTTGTGATCGCGGCGGAAGATCTCCTGCGTGAGCTGCTTGGCGCGAGCACGCGCCTTCTCGCGCTGTTCGGCCATGATCGCGCACTCGTCCTGCGCCGTCTGCAGTTGCGCGTTGAGCGCTTCCGCCACCTTGTCCTGTTCCTTGAGGTTTTCATCGAGCTGGCGGATCGCGTCTTCGTACCCTTCGATCCGCTCGCGCATCGCGACGATCTCGTCCGCGCGCTCCTGCGCCAGCTGCTCGCTGGCCTGCGTATCCATCTGCGCCGAGGCAAGCTCATCGCGCAGCTTCGCAACCGCGGCGACGCTGCGCTCCAGCTCCGCATTACGCGTGCCGAGTTCCGTCGCAGCCGGAAGCAGCGCGTCGCGCTCGTTCGTCAGCACGCGGATTTGCGCATGCGCCGCATCGCGCTCAGCCGTAACCGACTCGTGTTTGACGTGAGCATCGCGCAGCTGCGTTTCGGTTTCGACCCGGCGGCGCTCTTCGTCGCCACGCGCTTTCGCGGCAACGGTTACTTCGCGATGCGCATCCTGCACTTTGCCATCGGCGGTCTGCAGTGAATTGCGCAGCTCGGTGATTTGCTTCTCGAGCTCAGCCTGCTTGCGGCTATCTTCCGCCAGCGCGCCTTCGCGCTCCAGCAGCAGCGCACGATTCGCACTCATGGTCTCTTCTGCAGTCGACAGCTTCGCCTTGAGTGCCGCGCTGGATGCGAGCTCCTGCCGCAGACGCTGATCGAGATCGTCGCGCACGGTGACGATGTCGTCGATCGTGCGGTTGTGCTGCTCGATGATCGCGACGAGCTTGTCGTGCTCGGACAGCTTGGCCGCGAAGCGCCGCGCCAGCTCCGCCGCACTCGCCTTCTCGTGAGTCAGCGAGCGGTCGGAATCCTTCAGCCGCGCTTCGAGCTTCTGCAGCTCTTCGCGCAGTTGCTTCTCGGAGCGCTGCGCCATCTCTTCGGCGAGCGCGCGGTGTTCTGCGAGCCGTGACTGCTCGGCCGTCAGCGCCTCGACGCGGGTCGCATGCTGATCGCGCTCCGCCTGCAACGCATCGTTGCGCTTGATGAGAACGGCGTTCGCGTCGTGCGCCTTGACGATGTCCGCTTCGAGATCGGCAATGCGCTTCAGGATGCGATCGACATTGACCGTGAACGCTTCGGTCTTCGGCGCTTCGCGATTGACGTTGATGCCGCGGACTTCGACCGGCGCTTCGTGC
The DNA here is from genome assembly GCA_035277305.1 of Steroidobacteraceae bacterium. Lineage (GTDB taxonomy): Bacteria > Pseudomonadota > Gammaproteobacteria > Steroidobacterales > Steroidobacteraceae > Steroidobacter. The sequence goes on from DATEKT010000034.1 coordinate 27,840, forward strand.
GTCGCCGACTCGATCAGCTCATCGATGTCCTGCAACGCATCGACCGTCCACGTGTCGGTGCGCGACAGGCTCTTCTGACTCTCGACCAGCGTCTCCTCGTACGCTTCCACGTCGAGGACCGGCAGCACGTCGGTGCGGTCGAGCGAGCTGATCGTCGTATCGGATGGCGTAGGCGTCGGCGTTGGCTGTATGCGCATGGTTCGAACTCGAGATGCTGGTCGCGGGCAGTCGTCGCGTTTTGCGGTTATAGCTTGCGACGGAGGCGATGCGAGTATGCACTCTTCCGCGCCCCCTGCCACCGGGACATTTGACCGACAGCGGACGCCAACTCACGGCCGCTGTAGTCATTTTTTGTGCAGCACGGCGCTGCGGTGGCACACTAAAGCGATGGTCGAAGACCCTCCGCTCACCGACCTGATCCGCCGCGCCCAGGAAGGCGATGCCCAGGCGCTCAAATCCGTGTTCGACGTGACATATGACGAACTTCGCCGGCTGGCGCGGTCGCGTCTGAGCAAGGGCGGGCGGGGCACGCTGCTCGACACCTCCGCCCTGGTCCACGAGAGCTATCTGCGATTCGCGAACGCGGGGCAGCTGCGCATCGAAGACCGCCAGCACTTTCTGCGCTACACGAGCCATGTCATGCGCTCCGTCGTCGTCGACCTGGTGCGCAACAAGCTGGCGGAGCGTCGCGGCGGCGGCATGCGGCACGTAACGCTCAACACGAGTATCGGCGATGGCGCACCTGCGGCGGAAGCCGAAATCCTGCGCGTGCACGAAGCGCTCGCCGAGCTGGCCGCGCTCAACGAGCGCATGGCCCAGGTGGTGGAGATGCGCTACTTTGCGGGCCTCACGGAACCTGAAATCGCGGACGCGCTCGGCGTCACCGAGCGCACCGTGCGGCGGGACTGGGAGAAAGCGCGTCTGCTGCTCGCGGCAACGCTCGGCTGATGTCCGGTTTGACCGCCACGATTCCGTAGAACAACACAGGTCATTGCAACGGGGGCCCGGTGTCGAAGCTCAGGCTCGATCCCGCATCCTGGTCCGATCTCGAGCGTCTGCTCGACGAGGCGCTCGATCGCCCGGCGGCCGCGCGCGCCGCGTGGCTGGATTCGCTCGACTCGCAGTTCGAGGCTCTCAAGCCGCAGCTGCGCGCTCTGCTCGTCCGCGCGGCCGAAGTCGAGACCAGCGATTTTCTCGCGACGCTGCCGAGCGTAGAGCTCGATGCTGTCGCTGCAACGGTCGCTGACGGCCGGATCGTCGGTCCGTATCGACTCGTGCGCGAGCTGGGCCGCGGCGGCATGGGCTCCGTGTGGCTCGCCGAGCGCGTCGACGGTCTGATCGATCGGCCGGTCGCGCTCAAGCTGCCGCACGTCATTGCGAACTTCTCGGGACTCGCGGAACGAATGGCGCGCGAGCGCACGATACTCGCCGCGCTGAATCATCCGCACATCGCGCGGCTCTACGACGCCGGCCTCACAGACGACGGCCAGCCGTATCTCGCGCTCGAATACGTGGAAGGCCAGCCGCTCGATGTCTACTGCAAGCCGCGCGATTTGCGCGGACGCCTGCGCTTGTTCCTGCAGGTCGCGAACGCGGTTGCTTACGCACACGGCAAACTGATCATTCATCGCGATCTCAAGCCCGCGAACATTCTGGTGACGTCCGATGGCTACGTGCGGCTGCTCGATTTCGGAATCGCGAAGCTGCTCGACGACGACGGCGCGCGCGACAGCGCGTTGACCGAGTTCGGCCCGCGCGCGCTGACGCCGGACTACGCATCGCCGGAACAAATACGCGGCGAGCCGCTGACCGTGGCCGCCGATGTCTACTCGCTTGGCGTATTGCTCTACGAGCTGCTGACGGAGCGTCTGCCCCATCCACGCCAATCGCGGCCGGAGCTCGAACACGCGATCCTGAATCTGCAACCGCAGCGGCCCAGCGAAGTTGCAGGGCGTGAGCTGCGTGGCGACCTGGACACGATCACGCTCAAAGCGCTCAAGAAGCAGCCGGAGGAACGCTACGCGACTGTGAACGCACTTGCCGACGATGTTTTGCGATACCTCGACGGTCGCCCCGTGCTCGCGCGGCCGGACAGCGCCCGCTATCGCTTGATGAAGTTCGTCGGCCGCCACAAGGTCGGCGTCGCATCGGCCGCCGCCGCGCTCATCGCGATCCTCGCCGGCGCAGGAATCTCCATCTGGCAGGCACGCGTCGCGATTGCGGAGAAGGAGCACGCGCAGGAAGTCGAACGCTTCGTCGTCTCGATCTTTCAGGAAGCGGACCCCTATCGGCAGGCCGGACGGCCGCTCACCGCAGCAGAGTTGCTCCGTCATGCGCAGAGCGATATCAGCGAACGCTTCGCGGATCGCGGCGCGCTGCGCATCAGCCTGCTCGGACTCGTCGGCACCGGGCTGATGAATCTCGATGAGCTGCCGGCCGCAGAGTCTTCGGTGCAGCAGGCTGTCTCGGACGCAGTCGTGCTCTACGGACGCGAGCACATCGAGACCCTTCGCGCCCGTGTGTTGCTCGCGGAGGTGCACGCGGCTCAGCGCAACAATGCAACTCTGCGCGAAGAACTGCCGACGCTGGAGCCGGCTGCTCGTGAGGTCGTCGCGCAGGAACCGGAGCTGCTGATCCGCGTGCTGAAGGCCAAGACCGATCTGGCAATCGAAGAAACGCGCTACGCCGACGGCGAGGCGCCGGTGCGCGAAGCGTTCGAGCTGGCTTTGCGCACGCTGGGACCGAAACATCCTACGACCGTCGGCGCATCGACCCTGCTCGCCGAAGCGGTGATGTTCGCGGGCGGGCCGACCGAAGCCATCATGCAGGAAGCACAGCGTGGACTCGATTTCGCGCTCGCGGCGTACGACGGACGCGAGGACAGCCCGCGGGTAATCCAGATGCGCGACGTGCACATACGCGCGCTGGACGCGATGGGACGCTACGACGACGCAATCGCCGAAGGCGACCGGATCATCGCGAGCGCGGGCGAAGCGTTCGGACCGACCAGCCTGGCAGTCGCATACGCGATGATGAACACGACGCGCATGCGGATGCGCGTCGGCGATGTCGCGCTCGCCGTCGCTCAGAGTGGCCGGGCACTGGAGATTCTGGGCGACCGCATCGACAAGACATCGCGCGAGTATCTGTACGCACGAACGTCGCATGCGCTGGCCCTGATGGCCGCGCGGCGCTTCGACGAGGCCCTGCCGGAGCTCGAGTCCATTTCGCTCCTGGCGGAGAAGGTCTTTGGCGCAGACAGCTGGGATGTCGCAACGATGCGCTATCAGCGGGCGTTCGCACTCGCCAACCTCGGGCGCGCCGATGAAGCACGCACCGCCATCGCGATTCTTCCGGACCCGAGCAAGGAACATTACGACGCGTACTGGGTGAACCGCATGCACGGCGCCGTCGCAATGTTGAATGGCGACTATGACACCGCGGTCACCAAGCTGGTCGCGGCCAGGGAGCTGCTCGCCGGTCCGAAAGCTGCCTTGCGCGAGCCGCCGATCCTGACTTCCCTGGGGCTTGCGCAACTCGAGCGCGGCGAGCCCGATGCCGCGCTGGCCACGCTGACCCGCGCACAACAGATCAGCGACCGGCTCGGTTTCAGGATCCATCCCGCCTATGCCGATATCCTGACCGGTCTCGGCCGCGCGCACATCGAGCTGCGCTCACCCGCCGCGGCGCTTGCGCCGCTGGAGCGAGCCGATGCATTCTGGCGCGAGTTCGACGCGAACAACGTCGGCGGCGGAGCGACCGCATACTGGCTGGCGCGTGCATATGCGCTGAGCGGTCGCAAGGCCGAAGCCGACGCGGCTCAAGCTCGCGCGCGCGCCCTGCTCGTGCATTCGCCACTGGCAAGCGACGCCCGCCTGCTCGCCTCGCGTCAGTAGAATCAACAAATCCCCGAGGGAGCCTGGCTCATGCACCGGATCGTCGCGGTCGTTCTCGCGTTTGCCCTGCCGTTCGGATCTGCGCTCGCGGCCGATGCCGCGAAGAAGACGCAGGTCCTGCTGATCGGCACCTACCACTTCTCGAATCCCGGCCAGGATCTCAACAACGTCAAGGCGGTCGACGTGCTCGCGCCCGAGCGCCAGCGCGAGATCGGCAAAGTCGTGACCTCGCTCGCGAAGTTCGCGCCGAACAAGGTCGCAGTCGAGTGGCCGGCGCAGATCGTGCAGGAGCGCTATCCGAAATTCCGCGAAGGCCAGCTGCAGGACTCGCGCAACGAAGTCGTGCAGCTCGGCTTCCGCCTGGCGCGCGAGCGCGGCCTGCAGACTGTGTACGGGCTCGATGTCGAAGGCGACTTCCCGTTCGAGGCCGTCGCGGCGTGGGCGGAGAAGAACGGACGCAAAGGCGAGATCGACGCCGCGATGGCAATGGGCGCGAAGGAAGTCGAGCACATCTCGTCGCTGCAGGAGAAGACGTCGATCGGCGGCGTGCTGCGCGACATGAACACGCAGGCTTCGATCGCGCGCAACCACTCGTTCTACGCGCCGATGCTGACGATGGGCGGCGGCGACGATCAGCCGGGCGTCAAGCTGCTGTCAGCCTGGTATGAGCGGAATTTCGCGATCTGCGCGCGGTTGCTGCAGCAGGTGCAGCCAGGTGATCGCGTCGTCGTGTTCTATGGGCAAGGACACATCTATCTGCTGCAGCAGTGTTTGCGCGAGCAGCCCACCGTGGAGTTGGTAGATCCGCAGAGCTATCTCGCCGGGACGTGAATCTCGAAGGTCACGGGCAGGCCGTTCGCGAACTCTTGCGGTGGATTGGGAAACGGCGCTCGCTGCATGCCATCGGCGAAGCAGAAGCCGGTGATCGTGTCCGGCTCGACCTGCATGTTCGTCGGCTGTCCGTCTGCAGTGAGCGTGGCCACCCAGACGAACGGTGTCCGGTCGGAATCCTCCCCCGTCGTGCACAGATCGATCAAATTGCGCAGAAACGGCTCGACCACCGGCCGCATCGCATCCTGATAAGCCTTCCCCGCTGCCGTTCGCTCCAGGTCCTTCGCCGCCCGCACCCGGCGCTCGAAGACCACACGCTGCGGCGTTCGCGTCATGCCCTGCACGTCCTTCACCTCGAGTGTGGGCCTCTTCGCGTGCAGCGAGAGCTTGTTCGGGTGATAGACGCCCACAAACGTGCCCTCGATCAGGTAGTCGACACCATTCAGCGGACACTCGGCATCACGGCAGGGCTGGAAGGTCGAGTCCTCAGCGAAATACATGGCGACCGGCTTCCCGGAGCATCCGTCGCTCTCCAGGTTCATGAAGTGCATCAGATCGGTGTGGATGTGCCCTTTGACGGCGACCCACTGGTCCTCGAGGGTACTGCCGCTATCGATCAACTCGCACGTGGAGAGGTCGGTAGCGTACGTCGACGCTGTGTACCCGAGGAGTGAACTGACGAGCGCACCGATCCAGAGGCGAGCGGCAGTGCTCATGCGATAGGTTTCGGTGACTGACATGGCGCCGGCCTCAACCCCTCCGCAGCGAACTGCTGCGGAACCACGTCATATCGGGTTTCGCCTCGCTCTCCAGGCATTCAGCGATTCGATCGTCACCGGCGTAGCGGAACCGCCCGCGTGCGCCAGGGAGCTGACAAAGGCGGCAAACCCATGCGATGCACGCGGCTTTCATGCCGCAAAGCCTACCCCGATGAGCCGACGATGGCGACGATCCGTGTAAACGACCAGTAAGCCGCGATCGTGCCGATGACATAAAGCGCCGGCGTGCGCGCCATGACGAACTGCGCCACGCGCGCGAGCGCGCGATAGAGCGCGAAGGCCAGGCTCACGACGAGCAATTGCCCGATCTCGACGCCGACGTTTCGGACTCGGCTAGCAGATCGCCTGCAGCGAATGCGCTGAACGAAAGCGATCCCGCGACTTCACGCCCCTGCTCGTCGAGCTTGCGCAAGTGCGACGCACTCGCCTCACTGCCGCGCAGTGAATCCCCGGCACAGCGCCGCGACCTTGTTGCCGTCCGGATCGCGCACATACGCCGCGTAGAAGTCGGGGTTGTACTCCAGGCGCAAGCCCGGCGCGCCATCGGATGTGCCGCCATGAGCGAGCGCGGCCGCGTGGAAATCGTCCACTTCCTGCCAGGATTGCGCACGAAAGGCCGCCATGCTGCCGTTGCCGGCGGTCGCGGGCTGGCCATCGAACGGCTTGCCGATCCAGAACGCGAGCTCGCGCTTGCCGTCGTCCTCGAACGTGCCCCAGCCGGCGGCAACACGATCCCACGCCGGATCGTTCGTCACGATACGGCGCATGCCGAGCGCTCCGAGTGTCGCGTTGTAGAAAGCGATGGCGCGCTCGAGATCGTTGGTGCCGAAATACATGTAGGTCAGCATCGCGCGAGCTTACTCTATACTTCATGCATCCGATGCTGCGCTCATGGCTCCACTTCGCTCTGCTGCTGACCGGCGTGCTGTCGAGCACTGCTTCGCGCGCGGACGACATCGAGTCGGCGGTCAAGCGCGCCGGCGAGCTCATGGGAAAGAGCGACTTCGCCGGCGCCGTCGACGTGCTGAAGCCTTATGCGGACGCGAAGAATGCAGACGTCGATCCGCTGCTCGCGGATGCAATGCTGTTGAGCGCGGCCGCGAGCAAGAAGTCCGAGGAAGCGAAGGCAGCGGATTCCCGGGCTGCGCTCGCCAAGGCCGAGGAATGTGCTGCGCGCGGCAACGGCGGATGCATGAACGTCCTGTTCAGCGCCTGGTCGCTCGGCACCGCAGGGCAGAAGGACTGGCCGAAGGCGCTCGACTATCTGCAGAAGGCCGTCGCCGCGGGAGACGCGGGCGCGAAGCTCAACTACGCGATCATTCTTTATCGCGGCGCGCCGCAGGTCGAGAAGGATGTCGACCGGGCCTGCAAGTATTTTCGGGAAGTCGCGGACGGTCCGGGCCAGGTCGTCGCGACTTACTACCTCGGCGTGGTGCTCTATCGCGGACAGTGCGGCCAGCCGGTGAATCGCGAGGGCGGCGTCGAGCTGATCCAGATCGCTGCCGACCACGCATTGCCGGAAGCCGAGCGCGACATCGCCAAGAACTACGAGAACGGCTGGACGGTGAAGGCGGATCTCGATCGTGCGTTCGAGTGGTACGAGAAGTCCTCCGCGCATGGCGACGGCGAGTCGTCATGGCGCATTGGCATGGCATACGTCAACGGCGAGAACCGCAAGCCGGACTCACGCCGCGCAGTCGAATATTTCGAGCGCGCCGCGCATGCCAACTACGGCCCCGGCAAGATCAGTCTCGCGGTCATGTACGTGACGGGCGACGGCGTCCCACTCGACTATGCGAAAGCCCGGAGCCTGTATGAAGAGGCGGCGGCGGATGGCGAACCACACGCCTATCGCGAGTTGTCGATCATGCATGCAAATGGCGAAGGGACCGCGGTGAACCTCGTCGAAGCGAGCGTGCTCTATGAGCAGTCGGTGATCCTCGGAGATGACCCGAACGAAGCCCTGCGGGCGAGCCTCGAAACCAAGATGTCGGAAGAACAGCGCGCAGAAGTCGCGCGGCGCATCGAGCAGTGGCAGGCCGGGCAGGCGAAGAAGCCCTGATCAGGCCGCGCTGCTCCAGCGACCGGCGAGTCTCACGCCAATCCAGCCCAGCAATGCGACCGCGGTCGCCGTCTCCAGCCAGATCGTCGCGTTCATCGCGAGCGTGTGCGCGGACACGGGCGCCAGCGTGTAGTGATCGAGGCCGCCCAGGCCCAGCGCTGCATAGATCGCGATGAGCACGAGGCCCGCTCCGCGGCCGCGTAGCATCAGCAGCACGCCCAACGCACCGACGGCGGCTTCCGCCAACCACACTGCGTAGATCCCGGCAGGCGTCAGCCACACGGGCATGTTCGGATAATCGGCGAGATATGCGGCGTTGTGGACGAAGTGCACCAAGCTGGCTGCGGTGTGCACCAGAACGAGCGAAAGCAGAGCACGATTCGTGGAGCTCATTGTGCTGGCCATCGTACGCGGCCGTGCCGCGCACGCAAGTCCGGACACTTGACCCGCCAACGACGACCCCTCGTTAATAGCTGCAAGACCCGAGCAACAACCATGAGAGCAACAACAATGAACCGCTATGGAATCGCGCTTGCAGTGGCCCTCGCCTTGTCCGGGTCCGCACACGCCGCAGCCGTGGAAGGCCAGCGACTCGCGCTCACCATCTACAACCAGGATCTCGCACTGGTCGAGGACGTGCGCCCGCTGGATTTCACGGCCGGGCGCTCGCGGCTCGAGTTCAAGGATGTGTCCGCAGAAATTCGGCCGGAAACGGTGGCGCTGTCCGCCGCGGGCGTTGCAATCGTCGAGCAAAACTTCGACTTCGACCTGCTGACGCCCGAAAAGATGATGGAGAAGGCAGTCGGGCACCAGGTGCGCATCGTGCGCACGAATCCGGGCAACGGCAACGAAGTCACGGAGACAGCGACCGTGCTCTCGGTGAACAACGGCGTGGTGCTGAAGATCGGCGATCGTATCGAAGTGTTGCGCGCCGACGGTGCACCGACACGCGTCATCTTCGACAAAGTGCCGGAGAATCTGCGCGCGCGCCCCACCCTGTCGGTCAACGTGGAATCGAGCGCCGCCGGACGGCGCGATGCGACGCTGAGCTATCTCACGACCGGTCTTTCGTGGAAGGCGGACTATGTGGCGCTGTTCGACGAGCAGGCGAAGAAGCTCGACATGCAGGGCTGGGTCACGCTCACGAACAAGTCCGGCACGACGTTCAGCGATGCGGTCACGCAACTGGTCGCCGGCAACATCAACATCGTGCGCTCCGAGCAACCGGAATGGCAGCAACAGCAATTGCAGCAGGAGCAGCAGCGCATACGCGCAGCTCGCCAGACGGGCAATGAAGCCGGTGTGCGCCGCCCGCTCGCCGACTACTACGTCTACCCGCTGCCCGAGCGCACGACGGTCGCCGATAACCAGACGAAGCAGGTCGGCTTCCTCGATGCGCAAGGCGTGGCCGCGCGCAAAGTCTATGAATATTCCGCGGACTGGTTCGCGTCGATGAGTGATCCGGAACACGCGGCAGTCGTCGTGCGCTTCGCGAACTCCTCCAAGGGCGGACTCGGCGCGCAGCTGCCGGCAGGCATGGTGCGCGTCTACGTGCGCGACACCGACGGCAAGCCGCGCTTCGTCGGCGAGAATCGCATCGGCCACATCCCGCAAGGCTCGGAGATCTCGGTCAAGACCGGCGACGCCTTCGACGTCACGGTGCAACGGACACTGGTGAAACAGGATCGCGCGGGATTCTGGCGCTCGCGCTACTCGATGGAATATCTCGTACGCAACGCGCGCAGCGAGTCCGTGACGCTGGACATTCGCCAGGGCGGACTGTGGCGCGAAGGCAAGGTGCTGCAGGAGAGTATCAAGAGCACGCGCCCGGATGCGTACACGCTGCAATGGAGCGTGCCGGTCGCGGCGAACGGCGAGACCAAGCTGACGTTCACGGTCGAGACAGGTTGGTGATCGCAGTGCGCATCGCCGCCATCGCGCTCGCCACGGTGCTCATTTCATCGCCGGCGTTCGCCGACATCTTGTCGCCCGCGCCGGAATCCGTGCGCGTCACGGTGTACCGCAGTCCGCAGGAGACGATTGCGACCTACGAAGAACAAGAGGGCTTCGATTTCGAAGACCCAGGCGCTGCCGGGCTCGTGATGGTGAGCGAGACGCGCACCGTCGAAATTCCCGCGGGCGCTTCCACGCTCGTGTTTCGCGGCGTCGCCGATCAGATCGTGCCGCAGACCGCCGCGCTCGAAGGTCTGCCGGCGGTGGTCCTCGAAAGCAACTTCGACTACGACTTGCTCACGCCCGGCGCGGTGATCGCGAAGTCGCACGGCGAGCACGTGCAACTCGTGCGCACCGACACGGCGACAGGACGCACGACAGTGCGCGACGCAATCCTGCGCACCGGCCCGGACGGCGTAGTGCTCGACGTCGACGGCACGACGGAAGCGCTCAACTGCAGCGGTCTCAACGAAAAGCTGATTCTGCCGCGCATGCCGCCCGGGCTGGCCGACGAGCCTCGACTCTCGATGACCGTCCGCGCGGCAAC